>NZ_JASUAZ010000016.1:0-88119 GCF_030283135.1 Mixta mediterraneensis
CGTGCTGGAACAGGAGCTTTGCGGGTCGCGGTATGTACATGAAAGACAGTATAAAATATGGCGATGAGGGTGGAAAGGACTTCGGCTGCGCAGCAGACGGGCTCACGCCGCAGGCGTGCTACCGTTCCGCTAATTTTTACCCTTGCTGAGGATGCACTGTTCAGCGTGCCTGCCTTGCTCGGACAGGGATCGCTGGCTTTAGGCGCGACGCCGTGGCAAACCTTAACCCGGGTGGTATTGCCTGGCGCATCAGCCGGTATTTTTGCGGCATTGATGATTGGCTTTGGTCGTGCAGTTGGCGAAACCATGATCCTGTTGATGGCAACAGGCAATACGCCGCAAAGCGAAGGTGGTTTATTCAGTGGACTGCGCGCTTTATCGGCTAACATCGCGATTGAAATGCCTGAAGCGGCGCCAGGCAGCGCGCATTATCGCATTTTATTTCTGAGCGCTTTACTGCTGCTGATGTTTACCCTGGTGATCAACACCATTGCCGAAGTGATTCGCCAACGCCTGCGACAGCGTTACAGCCAACCTGAGACATCAGCATGACGGCGATGCGACAAAACAGCCGCTGGCGCTGGCTGACTGCCGGTGCCGTCACGGTTTGCCTGCTGGCCTTCACATTACTGATTGCGCTACTGGCGTGGCAAGGCGCGCACGCTTTTTGGCCACAGCCTGTCGATTTGTATACCTTCACGCAGCACGAAGGCCATGAAAGCCGCTTGCTTGGCGAAACCATTGAACATCAAAAACATTTTCCGGCCCCAGCCGGGGAGCAGGGCAACAGCGCAGATCAGGTGAATCGTTACCTGATTAAAACCGGCAACCGTGACTGGGATGCGCCGGATTTTCGCGTTGTTTATAGCCGCGATCCGGCAAACGTGAGCCGACCCAAAGATATTCTGCTATTGCAGCGCCGTAGCCACGGCAATGCTTATGGCTGGTTAGCCGGTCTGCGTGAAGACAATGAAGTGCTCGTTGCGCAGAACACCGATGCGCTGCTGCATCAGCGTCTGGCGCAGACGCATGCCCTGGTGCGGCAGATAAATCACATTCGTCGGATTGATATGGCGCGGCTCAATAATCAGCTGGAAATGCTGAAAGAGCAGGCCGGGCGGCAACGCCAGGCAAAACAGTTCGATTTGCAGACGCAATCAGAATATCAGGCCAATCAGGCTGCGTTGCAGCGCCGTTTTGAAAAACTCAGCGCGACCCTGGCGAGCTTACAGCATGAAAGCCAGCGAGACGTTTTAATCTTGCGCGATGTACAGGGCAACGACCACGCCATTCCGCTGTCGCAAATTATCGACGTCTGGAAACCTAACGCGCTTAATCTGAAAGAAAAGGTGCTGCACTTTTTGCAGCAAATCTGGCATTTCGTAAGCGATTCTCCCGCTGACGGCGAAAGCGAAACCGGGGCGTTTCCGGCTATATTTGGCACCGTGTTGATGGTGTTGCTGATGTCGGTGGTGGTGATGCCGCTCGGGGTGATTGCCGCCGTCTGGCTGCATGAATATGCCGGACGCAACGCGTTAACGCGGCTGGTGCGCATTGCGGTTGTGAATCTGGCAGGCGTGCCGTCGATTGTTTATGGCGTTTTCGGTCTGGGTTTCTTTGTCTGGGGCGTGGGCGGCACAATCGACCAACTGTTTTATAGCAATGCGTTGCCAAATCCGACCTTTGGTACGCCAGGTCTGTTATGGGCGGCCCTGACGCTGGCCTTACTGACGTTGCCGGTGGTAATTGTCGCCACGGAAGAGGGGCTATCACGCATTCCTGACAGCCTGCGTCAGGGTTCTTTGGCGTTGGGCGCAACGCAGGCGGAAACCTTATGGAAGATAGTGTTACCCATGGCAATTCCGGCGATGCTGACCGGTTTGATTTTAGCGGTAGCGCGCGCTGCCGGTGAAACTGCCCCGTTGATGCTGGTGGGCGTGGTGAAAATGGTGCCAGAGCTGCCTGCGGATGCGGTGTTCCCGTATCTGCATCTTGATCGTAAATTTATGCACCTGGGTTTCCAGATTTACGATTTAGCGTTTCAAAGCCCCAATATTGAAGCCGATCGACCGCTGGTGTTTGCCACCGCGCTGCTGCTGGTGCTGATCATTCTGTCGCTCAATCTGTTGGCGATGGGTCTGCGTCACCGCCTGCGCGAGCGCTATCGTCTTATGACTCAATAACAGGTTATGTCTATGATGCCCGAAACTGACATCGCGCTGAGCGTAAATCAACTCTCTCTGTGGTACGGCGAGCGTCAGGCACTGCAAGGTATCTCGTTGCAGGTGCCGAAAAATCGTATCACGGCCCTTATCGGACCTTCGGGCTGTGGCAAATCGACACTGCTACGCTGTTTTAATCGCATGAACGATGTGATCGATAATTGCCGTATCGAAGGCGAAGTGCTGCTCGATCAACAAGACATTATGCATCCGAATCAGGATCTGTCCGCGCTACGCCGTCGCGTCGGTATGGTGTTTCAGCGGCCAAATCCGTTTCCAAAATCCATTTACGAAAATGTGGTTTATGGCCTGCGCTTACAGGGCGTGCGTGATAAGCGGGTGCTGAATGAAGCCTGTGAGCGTGCGCTGCGCGCCGCAGCGCTGTGGAGCGAAGTGAAAGATCAGTTGGGGCAGAATGCGTTGGCGCTTTCAACTGGTCAGCAGCAGCGCCTGGTGATCGCCAGGGCTATCGCTATCGAGCCGGAAGTATTATTGCTGGATGAACCAACCTCGGCGCTGGATCCGATCTCCACGCTGGTGATTGAAGAGCTGATGACCACGCTCAGGCAGCACTTCACGCTGGTGCTGGTGACGCACAATATGCAGCAGGCGTCGCGCGTGTCGAATTACACCGCGTTTATGCACAATGGAGCGGTGATAGAGTTTGATGAAACCGACCGGATTTTTACCACGCCGCAGGTACGTCGTACTGAAGATTACATTACCGGGCGCTACGGTTAAGGAAGCAATAAAGGAGAAGCGTGCGCTTCTCCCTGGAAAATCAGGCGCGATCGCAGCCTTGTGGCGGCAACGGCTTGCCATCCAGCCAGGCTTTGCCGTCACGCATCACGAGTCGTCCTTCAATAAACCAGTTAATGACCTGCGGGTAAATAACATGTTCTTGCTGCTGTACGCGCCCGGTAATCGCTTCCTCGCTGTCTCCGGCAAGCACCGGCACCCGCGCCTGTAGAATAACCGGGCCACCGTCCAACTCATCGGTAACGAAATGCACTGACGTGCCGTGTTCGGTATCGCCGTTCTCCAGCGCCTGACGATGGGTATGCAGGCCAGGATATTTCGGCAGCAGGGAAGGGTGGATATTCAGTAAACGATCGTGATAGCGCGCAACAAAAGCGCTGCTCAGGATGCGCATATAACCGGCCAGCACCACCAGATCCGGCGCATACGCGTCGATTTCGGCAATCAGCTGGCGATCAAAAGCTTCGCGATCGGCAAAATTGCTGGCGGCTAACGACAGGGTCGGCACGCCAGCTTGCTGGGCACGGGTTAAACCATAGGCAGACGCTTTATTGCTGAACACAGCAGCGACACGGCCATGAATGCGCCCGCTTGCGCAGGCGTCAAGGATGGACTGAAGGTTGGTTCCGCTGCCGGAAATCAGTACAACCAGTTTCTTCATGCCTGAATAACCACACGCTCTTCGGCGTCAGACGCTTTAATCACGCCGATTTTCCACGCTTTTTCACCGGCTGCGCTCATCAGCTCAACCGCTTTGTCAGCATCCGCCGGACTCAGCGCAATCACCATGCCCACGCCGCAGTTAAAGGTGCGATACATTTGGTGACGGCTGACATTGCCTGCCTGCTGCATCCAGTTGAACACCGAAGGCCATTGCCAGCTTTTCTCGTCAATCACGGCTTGGGTATTATCAGGCAGTACGCGTGGGATATTTTCCCAGAAGCCGCCACCGGTCAGGTGCGCAATAGCATGGACGTCAATTTGCGCGATCAGGCTAAGGATGTTTTTCACGTAAATACGGGTAGGTTCAAGCAGATGATCGGCCAGCGGTTTACCGTCCAGCTGTTCAGTCAGCGGATCGGTGTTACTGACGTCAAGGATCTTACGCACCAGCGAATAACCGTTGGAGTGCGGGCCGCTTGAGCCGAGTGCAATCAGTACATCGCCGTCCTGCACTTTGCTGCCGTCGATAATTTCGGACTTCTCAACCACGCCGACACAGAAACCCGCAACGTCATAATCTTCGCCGTGATACATGCCCGGCATTTCAGCGGTTTCACCGCCCACCAGCGCACAGCCCGACTGTAGACATCCTTCGGCGATACCGGTGATCACCGCAGACGCGGTTTCAACGTCCAGCTTGCCGGTTGCATAGTAATCCAGGAAGAATAAAGGTTCAGCCCCTTGCACCACCAGATCGTTGACACACATCGCCACCAGATCAACGCCAATAGCATCGTGGTGCTTCAGATCCATCGCCAGACGTAGCTTAGTGCCCACGCCGTCGGTGCCGGAGACCAGCACGGGTTCGCGGTATTTCTGCGGCAACGCACAAAGCGCACCGAAACCGCCCAGGCCACCCATAACTTCCGGGCGACGCGTTTTTTTCACTACGCCTTTAATACGGTCAACCAGAGCGTTACCAGCATCAATATCAACACCGGCGTCTTTGTAGCTGAGAGAGGTCTTGTCGGTCACTGCGAGGTCCCCACGCGAGTTGCGGTTGGTGGTTAAAATAAAGCGCGGCAATTCTACCAGCGCAGGTAAACGTTTGCGAGCCTCAGATTGCGCGCCATGCGATTTTCATCAATCCTTAATTTGTCGCGGCAAAAATTACCGACCAGTGCAAGGACATATGGCGCAAAGCCGAAAAGGCGGTATAATCCCGCGATTTTTTTTAGCTCAACTCATTCCGGGAGAACACCAATGAAGATCGTGGAAGTCAAACACCCGCTGGTCAAACATAAACTGGGTCTGATGCGTGAGCATGATGTCAGCACGAAGCGTTTCCGTGAGCTGGCCTCAGAAGTCGGCAGCCTGCTGACCTATGAAGCCACCGCCGATCTGGAAACCGAAAGCGTTACCATTGAGGGCTGGAACGGCCCGGTGCAGGTCGATCAAATCAAAGGCAAAAAAATCACCGTTGTACCTATTCTGCGTGCCGGCCTTGGCATGATGGAAGGCGTACTGGAACATGTTCCGAGCGCGCGTATTAGCGTAGTTGGCGTGTATCGTGATGAAGAGACGCTGGAGCCGGTGCCCTATTTCCAGAAGCTGGCCTCTAATATTGAAGAGCGCTTAGCGCTGGTGGTTGATCCAATGTTAGCAACCGGTGGTTCGATGATTGCTACCATCGACCTGCTGAAAAAAGCGGGTTGCAACAGCATTAAAGTGCTGGTGTTAGTGGCTGCGCCGGAGGGTATTGCCGCCCTGGAAAAAGCCCATCCTGACGTTGAGCTGTATACCGCCTCTGTCGATCAGGGCCTGAACGAAAAAGGCTACATCATTCCGGGTCTGGGCGACGCCGGAGACAAGATTTTCGGAACCAAATAAAGTGAATAGCCGACCAGAGAGTCGGCTTTTTTTTGACAAAAAAGCACCACACATCTCAAGGGGATACATGATGACTCGTCGCGCCATTGGCGTTAGCGAACGACCGCCGCTACTGCAAACCATTCCACTCAGCCTGCAACATCTGTTCGCCATGTTTGGTGCAACTGTCCTGGTGCCGATTTTATTTCACATTAATCCGGCCACGGTATTGCTGTTTAATGGTATCGGCACACTGTTATACCTTTTCATCTGTAAAGGCAAAATTCCGGCCTATCTGGGTTCGAGCTTTGCCTTTATTTCGCCGGTGCTGTTGCTGTTACCGCTGGGTTATGAAGTGGCGCTGGGCGGTTTTATTCTCTGCGGCCTGCTGTTTTGCATCGTCGCGCTGATCGTAAAAAAAGCCGGCACCGGCTGGATCGACGTGATGTTTCCGCCAGCGGCGATGGGAGCAATTGTCGCGGTTATCGGCCTGGAGCTGGCGGGCGTGGCGGCAAATATGGCTGGTTTGCTGCCTGCCGAAGGCAGTTCGCCAGACAGCAAAACAGTGATCATTTCTCTCGTCACGCTGGCGGTCACGGTATTTGGTTCGGTGCTGTTTCGGGGCTTTCTCGCCATTATTCCTATCCTGATTGGAGTGTTGGTCGGCTACGGGCTCTCGTTCTTTATGGGTATTGTTGACTGGAGCGGCGTCTATAATGCGCCGTGGTTTGCGCTGCCAACGTTTTATACCCCGCGCTTTGAATGGGTGGCGATGCTGACCATTCTGCCTGCCGCGCTGGTGGTGATTGCCGAGCATGTTGGACACCTGGTAGTGACAGCAAATATCGTGAAGAAGGATTTAATTCGCGATCCAGGCCTGCATCGTTCAATGTTTGCTAACGGCTTATCGACGATGATTTCCGGCTTTTTTGGTTCAACGCCGAACACGACCTATGGTGAGAATATCGGTGTGATGGCGATTACCCGCGTTTACAGTACATGGGTGATTGGCGGCGCGGCGATTTTTGCCATTCTGCTTTCCTGCGTCGGCAAACTGGCGGCTGTCATTCAGGCAATACCGGTGCCGGTGATGGGCGGGGTATCGTTACTGCTGTATGGCGTAATCGGAGCTTCAGGTATTCGTGTGCTGATCGAATCTAAAGTGGATTACAACAAAGCGCAAAATCTGATCCTGACGTCCGTTATCCTGATCATTGGCGTGAGCGGCGCAAAAATACACCTCGGTGCAGCAGAACTGAAAGGTATGGCGCTGGCAACCCTTGTTGGCATTGGGCTGGCATTAATCTTTCGTGTTATCTCACTGCTGCGCCCGGAAGAAGTAGTGCTGGATACCGAAGAAAAAGGCAGCCATTAAGGTCAACATCGGGGCAGGGAAGCCTCATTCATCTCTTTTTAAAAACTGTGGTAGACTGCCCCGGTTTTTTAGCTTGTTCGCTTGCTGAGGTGCTTCTGAACACGCCGGCACAATTGTCATTGCCACTTTATTTACCTGACGACGAAACCTTTGCCAGCTTCTGGCCGGGGGAAAACCCGTCGCTGATTGCCGCGTTAAAAGGTGCACTCAGTCAACATCATGGCAGCTATCTCTATTTCTGGTCACGCGAAGGCGGAGGGCGCAGCCATCTGCTGCACGCCGCATGCGCCGAAATGTCGGCTCGCGGTGAAGCGGTCGGCTATGTACCGCTGGATAAGCGCACCTGGTTTGTGCCAGAAGTGTTAGATGGCATGGAACAGCTGGCTCTGGTGTGTATTGACAACATCGAGTGCATTGCGGGTGAAGCCGAATGGGAGATGGCGATTTTTGATCTCTATAATCGCATTCTGGAAACGGGTAATACGCGCCTGCTGATTACCGGCGACCGGCCGCCACGTCAACTCAATTTGCAACTTCCCGATTTGGCTTCGCGCCTTGACTGGGGACAAATCTACCGTTTACAGCCGCTTTCTGACGAAGACAAACTACAGGCGTTACAGCTGCGAGCCGGATTACGTGGATTTGAACTGCCAGAAGATGTGGGCCGCTTTCTGCTTAAGCGACTCGATCGTGAAATGCGTACGCTGTTTGAAACGCTGGATCGCCTTGATCGCGCTTCCATCAGCGCCCAGCGCAAACTCACCATTCCCTTTGTGAAAGAGACGCTTGGCCTTTAAAGGATCTTCAGCACCGCTTCTGGCGGTCGCCCCAGCTGTGCCTGCTCGCCATTGATCACAATCGGACGTTCAATCAGTCTGGGGTGCTCAACCAGCGCCGCGATCAACGCGCTTTCACTTTTATCGCTTTCGCTAAGCGCTAATGTTTTGTACATCTCCTCTTTTGTACGCATCAGCTGACGTGCGCTGGTCATGCCGAGTTTTTTCAGCAAAATTTGCAGTGTTTCGCGGTCTGGCGGGGTTTCCAGATAAAGCACCACGTCTGGTTCAATACCTTGCTCTTTTAACAGCGCCAGCGTTTCGCGACTCTTACTGCAGCGCGGGTTGTGATAAATGGTCACCATAATCGTTATCCTTTTTGATACTGCTTAAAACGTTGTTGTAACTGACGTAACTGGTCGATGCGAGCATCGTAACGCGCCTGCTTCAGGCTGCCGAGCGGCACCTGCGCGCTGGCTCTGCTCAATGCGGAAATCGCCTGATCGAGCTGGCCATTCAGGGCCAGGCTTTCAGCGCGCGCCGACAGTTCTTCATCACTCAAACCCTGTTGTGCCGATGCCTGCGCCAGTAAATCCCAGCCATTTGGGTCATCTTTATTCGTCCAGGTATAACGGTTAAGAATGCGGCTGGCGTTGGCGGGTTGTTTCGCTTCGACGTAAGCGTTAGCAAGGTTAAGCTGCACCACCGGACTGTTTTTTGCTCCGCTGGCGTTATTCAGCATGATTATTGCCTGCTGCGGTTGATTCAGCCCAATATCAATGTCCGACATAATATCTAGCAACCAAACGTTGCCGGGCTGTTTCGCCAGCAATGGGGCGATGATTTTTTTCGCAGCAGCAAAATCTTTCGCCTGTAAAAATTGCACCGCTTTGCCGTATTTCGCGGCCAGTTGCTCTCGCGCATTGCCGTTAGCATACTGGTCGAGCAACTCCCCGGTCAGTTGATTGCGCCCGGTAGGATACATTCCCAGCGAGCGTACCTTTGCCATATAAAAGTCTTGAGAAGACTGCACGACCACAGGCCGCATCTGGTTGGCGCGATTACGTGCGTCGGCCAGACGGCTATCAGGCAGCGGGTGGGTTAGCAAAATTTCTGGCGGTTTAGAGGAGAAGCGGGTTTGATCCGCCAGCTTTTGCAGGAAGTCAGGCATCGCTTGTGGATCGAAGCCAGCGCGTTGCAATACATGAATGCCGATGCGATCGGCCTCCTGCTCGTTGCCCTGGGTAAAACTGATAATCCCCTGTTGCGAGCCTGCCAGCGTGCCGGTTAGCGCTGCCATTCCGGCTTGCGGATTCGCCATTGCTAACAGAATCGAGCCCAACGCACCTACCCAGGTCAGGGGCGCATTACGTTTTTGATCTTCCATCGCGCGCGCTAAGTGACGTTGAGTAACGTGAGAGATTTCGTGCGCCATCACGGAAGCCAACTGGCTTTCATTATCTGTAAAGCGAAACAGCGAGGCGTGCAGCACCACATTTCCGCCGAAGAAAGCAAAAGCATTTAGCTCATCATTTTGAATCAGGAAAAAGTGAAAGGGCGTTTTTACTGCATCTGCGTGCGATACCAGCCGCTGACCGAGTTGATTAATGTACTGATTTAACAGGGGATCGTTAATCAGAGGGGCACTGGCGCGCAGCTGGCGCACGTAAAAATCGCCCATCTGTAGTTCCTGATTAATGGAGAGTGTCGATCCGGCGGTCGTGCCAATGTCAGGCAGCGAATCACTGACATCGGCTCTGACAGATGCCATGCTGGTCACGATCAGCGTAGGAATAAGCGCGGCGAGCAATGTTTTCGTTAACCGGTTCAACATGACGTAATCCTGTAGAGAAGACCTGAAATTGGACAGGTGCGCAGCAGCAATGTTCTGTTTTTTTCGGCAGTCATAACGCGTCGCGCTTATCTTAACCACAGCCCGACAGGAAAGAAATGGGGTTTACTGCCCCGGGATGCTGGTATTTGTAGCAAACCAGGGGCGCTTGCAGCAAAAAATTGAATATCTCGCCAACCTCAACCAAAGCTAAACACACGCCATATTGCGCCAGTAAGCCAGCGTTTCAAGGGAAATATTAAGGCGTGTCTGATCGCTTATTTTATAAACTCTGTTAACAGGGAGAAACCCTGTGGGATTTTAACCGAAAGGAAAATAGCTCCTAATTAAAGTTATGTAAATTCGCTCAAAAAAATTGAAGGTGGCATGATTTTTTCCAGGTTTACTCCGAAAAAATAACGGAATTTGTTCATTCTCACGCTTTGGTTTAATCACATTTTTTTATCGTGGCGGCGTAAGCGACAAATAAAAAAGCATTAATGAGTGGACTTATAAAGATGAGATAAACCACCAGTCATAATTATTAAGCGGCGGGAATAAGAGCCAGTTTTAAAAAATGTCCGGTCAGCACATCATTTAATATTTTTTTTAATCCCCTCCGTTAACTGTAACTTTAGAAACTAAAATCCTGTTTTGCCTATTTCGCCTGTGCGCTCACGTTCGTCATGCTGTGATATAGATAAGCCACATCTGAAACGCGTTGTTTTCTGGAGAGGGGAGTTATGCGTTCTGCTGTATCTTATGCACTTATCGCCATTATTGGCGGTGCCGTTGGCGCGGGCGTAACGCAAATTGTTGTGATATATGACAAAGTCGTTCGGCATTTAACTGCTGCGCCTGAATATCCAGACGATTTCTGGAGTACGCCTGCGGTAGAAGGTTACGGGAAAATACATTACGAAGCAGATGCGGCGTTTAAACCGGTGGTGGGTTTAAGCAATAAAGTGGTTTTCCAGATCAACCACAGCGATGGCGCGATGACCGCGCCTAATACCGGACTGAAGCGTGTGGCGCGTGTGGTGAATCTGTATATAGCTTCCGGTATTCCTGCCGATCAATTGCAGTTTGTCGTCTCGGTAAATGGCAAAGCAACGCCTGCGATGCTGGACAACACCCATTTCAAACAGCTTTACGGCACTGATAATCCCAATCTGAAGTTAATCAGCGAGCTAAATAAGATCGGCGTGAAAGTGTCGGTATGCGATCAGGCTGTGGCATTTCATCATTATCCCAAAAACTGGATTGATAAATCGGTAATCCATGCGCTTTCCAGCCTGACCACGGTATCAACCCTGCAAAATCAGGGTTATGCATGGTTGCTAATGTAATTTAAACAGGAGAATAAGCGATGCGTCCAGCAGCGTATATTGTAGTGGCAGCCGTAGCCGGATTTATTGGTGGTAACGTTTTACAGTTTCCACAGTTAATGGATAAAGTTAGCGGTAAGTTTACAGAGAATAAAACGGAACCCGCTGATTTTTGGAGCACACCTGCAATTGAGGGATTCGGCAAAATACATTATGTCGATACGCCAGCTTTTAAAACCGGCACGGTGGCAGGTTTGAGTAATAAAATCGTTTTCCAGATTAACCGCAGCGAAGGCGATATCCGTCGACCTAATCTGGGGCTGGAACGTGTTGCACGCGTAACGAACCTTTATTACGCTGCAGGCGTGCCGCTTGATCAGCTGAAATTTGTGGTATCAATTAATAGCGATGCGGTGCCTGCCGCACTGAGTAACGATCAATTCCGCAAAGCATACGGCGTGGATAATCCAAACCTGAAACTGATCGGCGAGCTGAAAAAAGCCGGGGTTCAGGTATCAATCTGCGATCAGTCAGTCGCTTTCCACCACCTTGAGCGTGAATGGATTGATCCGATGGTGACGCATACTATTTCCAGCGGAACCACCGTTGCGACGCTACAAAATGAAGGTTATGCCTTCCTGATGTTGTAACGCCTTAACAATGCCATCTCAGCTGCTTTTAGCGCTGATTCCCTGCGCCCTGTCGTTAAAAAACAGGGCGCAGCAGTGAGGATCGCCGCGCCCTGGGGAGATCAGGCAGACTGAACGTAATCCAGCACGATGTCATGGTGATTCGAGGTTTTAAAATCGTCGAAAACTTTTTCGATTTTGCCATTCGCATCAATCAAAAAGCTGATACGGTGAATGCCATCATAGGTTTTGCCCATGAAGGTTTTCTCGCCCCAAATGCCGAACTGCTCGCTCACCTGATGATTTTCATCAGACAGCAAGGTGAAATTCAGCAACTCTTTCTCGATAAAGCGTGACAGCTTTTCGGGCTTATCGGTACTGATACCCAGTACCTCTACACCGGCCATTTTCAACTTATCCATATTGTCACGCAGACCACAAGCCTGCACGGTGCAACCTGGCGTCATCGCCTTCGGGTAGAAGTACACCAACACACGCTGTCCCTGGAAGTCAGTCAAATTGACCTGTTCGCCGTCCTGATCGGGCAGGCTAAACTTCGGTGCGGGATCTCCGGCTTTCAGTGGATTCATCACATCTCTCCATTTTTTAATCATGCTGTGGGTAATACACCATCCGGCGCGTAACTGCCAAATGGAAAATTACCATCAGGGGTATTTCACCGCATAGCTTTTCATCGTTATGCAGCAACGCAGAGAAATAGCTCCGGTTTACCACGCGCGCAATACAGTTAGCGCGAGGAGGCTATCTGCTCGACGCTGTCTCTGTCCGACAGACTATAAAGACGCAGTGTACCTTGGGCATTCAATTCCTGACAGAGCGCATTAAAAGCCTGCTCAAAAGGCCCGCCTTCGTTACGCGTTGGGCTGTGGGCAGTCATTTGAATATAGAGCGTGGGGGGCTGATTGTGTTGAGCAGGGGTGATGCGCGAAACCAGCTCAGCAATGTTCATCTGATGTTTATCGATTAAATCGGTAAAGCGTTCAATGATATGTGGCGAATCGGGGACTTCTACCTGCACCAGGGCGGTATCGGGCATAGGGGGGCGCGCTCTGGCATTGGTGCGTTTCATTACGATCAATAATTCCAGCTCGGCACCTTTCAATGGCAGCGTCGATTCGATCAGCGTAATGGCGTTCCAGCTACCAGACAGCAGCATAATAAAAGTGAATTCATCCCCCAGCATGGCAAGTCGGCTGTCTTCAATGTTGCAACCGCAGCTGCTGACATGGCGGGTAATCGTATTGACGATACCCGGACGGTCAACACCCAGCGCGGTGATGACCAAATGGTGGGGCTGAGATTGCGGCAAAATGGGATTTCCTGTGCATTCGCTAATAACCATAAGGTAAACATAAAAAAAACTGCTGACAAGCGCGGGAATGGCGTGGCTTGCTTGCTTTTCACTAAGCGTAAAACGTACCATGAAGCACTTGTTTGTCGAGGGGATCGCCAATGTTTACGGGAAGTATTGTTGCACTCATCACGCCGATGGATGACAAAGGTAATGTCTGCCGTGCGAGTCTGAAAAAACTGATTGATTATCATGTCGCCAGCGGAACCGCAGCGATTGTTTCTGTTGGCACGACCGGCGAATCAGCCACGCTGAGCCATGATGAACATGGCGATGTGGTGCTACAGACGCTGGAACTGGCTGACGGACGGATTCCGGTCATCGCCGGAACGGGTGCCAATGCCACCGCTGAAGGTATCTCTCTCACCAAACGCTTCGAAAATTCCGGGGTGGTCGGATGCCTGACCGTCACGCCGTACTACAACCGTCCAACGCAGGAAGGATTGTATCAGCATTTCAAAGCTATCGCCGAAAGCACCAGCCTGCCGCAGATGCTGTATAACGTGCCGGCGCGTACCGGTTGTGACATGCTGCCGGAAACCGTAGCGCGCCTTGCTGAAATCAAAAATATTATCGGAATCAAAGAGGCCACGGGGAACTTATCGCGGGTTAATCAGATCCAAGAGCTGGTTGATGATGAATTCATCCTGGTCAGCGGTGACGATGCTACCGCGCTGGACTTCATGCAACTGGGCGGCAAAGGCGTCATTTCTGTGACAGCGAACGTCGCTGCACGCGAGATGGTTGAATTGTGCGCGCTGGCACAGCAGGGCAATTTCGCCGAAGCGCGCCAGTTGAATCAGCGTCTGATGCACCTGCACCAGACGCTTTTCTGTGAACCCAATCCTATTGCGGTAAAATGGGCTGCGAAGCAGTTAGGATTAATCGCTAACGACACGCTGCGTCTGCCGATGACGCCACTGACAGCAGCAAGCCAGCCAAAGGTAGAGCAGGCGCTGGTTAAAGCGGGTTTGCGATAATTTAGGGAGAATGAATGAATTATTCAGTTAAGCGGTCAACAGTTGCCACAGTGGTGGGGCTTTCCACGCTGATGCTGTTGTCGGCATGTTCGAGCGATCAGCGTTATAAGCGTCAGGTCAGTGGTGATGAATCCTATCTGAAAGCCAGTGAATTGCACGAACTTAAAGCGCCAGCCGGTATGATCCTGCCGGTACAGCGTGGTGATTACGATGTTCCCCGCACCGCCAGCAATGCACCGGTCGGTAAACAACTTGACATCCGTCCACCGGCGCAGCCTCTGGCGCTGATGAACGGCACGCGTGCCCAGTTCAGCAACAATACCGGCGCGCTAATGATTGAAAACAGCCATGGCTCAGTCTGGTCGCAAGTGGTTAATGTAGTGCAGTCCTACAAATTCCCGATTGCGTCGCGTAACGATGCAGGCCAGGAGCTGACTACGGATTGGGTGCAGTGGAATCGTGCGGATGAAGATAACCAGTATCGTGGCCGGTATCAGATAAGCGTGCAGTCGCAAAGCTATCAGCAGGTATTGACCGTGCGTCTGCTTGAGCTGCAGCAGACAGGCAAAACCGTTACTTCACCGGTTCAGATCCAGCGCTATACCGCCCAGATGCTGAATGATATTAGCACTGGTATGGATAAGATCGACACCGCCAGTGAAAGCGCTGCAGCAGGTCGTGTCAATGGCACTATTGATGTACAAAGCGGCGCCGATGATACCGGCTTGCCAATGCTGGTTCTGCGTACCCCGTTTAATGTGGCATGGCAACGACTGCCAGGCGCCATGAAACGTGTAGGCATGGAGGTTACGGACAGCAACCGCTCGCAGGGCAGCCTGAACGTGACCTATAAAGCACCGGGCAGCGGTACATGGGATGAAATAGGTGCCAAAGATCCTGAACTGCCAAACGGTGATTACAAAGTGCAGGTCGGCGATCTGGATAACCGCAGCAGCCTGCAGTTTATCGATCCCAAAGGGCATGTGCTGACCCAGTCGCAAAATGATGCGCTGGTGGCTGTGTTCCAGGGCGCGCTGAACAAATAAATTGCCCCAGGCCGGAGATTCTCCGGCCTTTTTATTTTGTTTTTGGCATAATAGCGCGCGGCGAAGTAAACGATTGCGTAGACGCAATCGCCGCAGCGGCTCAAGCCGTTGAACACCCGTTATTTCATGTCTGGAGTTAACAAGATGCAAAAGCGAGCTGAGTTGTATCGCGGTAAAGCGAAAACCGTATACAGCACCGACAATCCGGATTTGCTGGTACTCGAATTCCGCAACGATACGTCAGCAGGTGATGGCGCCCGAATCGAACAGTTTGATCGTAAAGGAATGGTAAACAATAAATTCAACCATTTCATTATGACCAAACTGCAGGAAGCGGGTATTCCGACGCAGATGGAAGCACTGCTTTCTGATAACGAAGCGCTGGTGAAGAAGCTGGATATGGTACCGGTTGAGTGCGTAGTGCGTAACCGTGCGGCCGGCTCACTGGTCAAGCGTCTGGGTGTGGAAGAGGGTATGGTGCTTAATCCCCCGCTGTTCGATCTTTTCCTCAAAGATGACGCCAAACATGACCCGATGGTCAACGAATCTTATTGCGAAACCTTTGGCTGGGTGAGCAAAGAGAATCTGGCACGCATGCAACAGCTGACTTTCAAGGCCAACGAGGTACTGAGCAAACTGTTTGATGACGCGGGCCTGATCCTGGTCGATTTCAAACTGGAGTTTGGTTTGTTTAACGGTGAAGTGACGCTGGGTGACGAGTTTTCCCCGGATGGCGCACGCCTGTGGGACAAAGAGACCATGGACAAAATGGACAAAGACCGCTTTCGTCAAAGTCTTGGCGGCCTGATCGAAGCTTATGAAGCGGTTGCGCAACGTCTGGGTGTGAAACTCGACTGAGTGGCTGGCGCACGACCTGATGTGTAGAAAGGAGAGCTTCGGCTCTCCTTTCATTTTGGCGTAAAGCTGGTGATTACCCCGGCGTGCAACTAAAATCATGCCATCCAGGCAAAACACAAAATGGAGTGAAGCCATGCGCTGGCAAGGACGTCGCGAAAGCGACAACGTAGAAGATCGACGCGATCAGTCGTCGGGTTATGGGACCGGACGTCAGATCCGTTTACCACGGGGCAAGGGCGGCATCGTGCTACTGATTATCGTTGCGGTGGCAGGTTATTACGGCTATGACCTGACGGCTTTGTTAACGGGTGAACAAGTTACGCCAGCCAGCCAGCAACAACAGCGCAGTATCAACAGTAATCAGGACGAGGCGGCAAAATTTACCTCCGTAATCCTCGCCACCACCGAAGACACCTGGGGCAACCTGTTCCAGCAGATGAACAAGCAATATGTTCCGCCAAAGCTGGTGATGTATCGCGGCGCGACGCGTACTGGCTGTGGCACCGGGCAATCAGTCATGGGACCGTTCTATTGCCCCGCTGACCAAACGGTGTATATCGATCTCTCCTTTTATGATGAGATGAAAAACAAGCTTGGCGCGGATGGCGATTTTGCACAGGGATATGTGATTGCGCATGAGGTCGGGCATCACGTGCAGAAACTGCTCGGCATCGAACCGAAAGTGCGTGAAATGCAGCAGAACGCAAATCAGACCCAGGTTAATCAACTGTCCGTGAAAATGGAACTGCAGGCCGATTGCTTTGCTGGCGTATGGGGCCATTATATGGAGCAGCAACACGTGCTCGAAGTGGGTGACTTGCAGGAAGCACTGAACGCGGCGGAAGCGATTGGAGACGATCGTTTGCAGCAAAAAAGCCAGGGCCGCGTCGTACCGGACAGCTTTACTCACGGCACGTCTCAACAGCGTTATACCTGGTTTAAGCGTGGTTTTGACAGCGGTAATCCGGGTCAGTGCAATACGTTTGCCCGTAACGGATGACGCGTGAAAATATCAGCCGCCAGATGCAGCAGGCGGGTGTGCGACGGCTGTGTATTATCAGCGGTGAAGCGAGCTGGTGTCAGCTAAGCGCGCAAAAATGGATTGACGAGCTAACTGGCGACTGGCTGTGTATCAGCGAGTCGCCGCTGTTTTCTACCCCCTATTGTCCGCCTGGTGCGCTGCGCACTTTGCTGGGACGGGAATTTCTCCACGCAATCTTTGACGCACGACACGGGTTTCATGCAGAAGCCTTTGCCGCGCTTGCCGGGACATTGAAAGCGGGGAGCTGGCTGTTATTGCTGGTGCCAGCCTGGGACGACTGGCCACAAAAGCCGGATGCCGATAGCCTGCGCTGGGCCGACGTGGCCGAGCCGATTTCAACGCCACATTTTATCTGGCATCTTCAGCAACGGATTAATGCTGACGAGCAAATATTGCTGCATCGTCAGGGCGATCCATGCCACATTCCCCCCTTACCACCGTTGCCCGCCTGGCAATGCCAGGCGCCGTTGCAACAGCACGCCATACTTTCGCAATTACTGCATCAGCCCAGGGGTGTGGCGGTAATAACCGCTGCGCGCGGACGCGGGAAATCAGCGCTTGCAGGGATGCTGGCTAAGCAAAATACACGCTGTCTGATCACCGCCCCGGCAAAAGTCTCCACTGAGGTATTAGCGCGTTTCGCCGGCGAGCATTATCACTTTATGGCGCCCGATGCCATTCTCGAACAGGTGATAACACCGGATGTTGACTGGCTGATTGTTGATGAAGCCGCCGCTATTCCCGCGCCGCTGCTGCATGCGCTGGTCGCGCGTTTTCCACGTGTCTTACTGTCCACCACGGTACAAGGCTACGAGGGCACCGGGCGGGGCTTTATGCTGAAGTTTTGCGCTGAGCTGCCCCAGGTGACCTGTTTCACTCTGGATGAACCGTTGCGCTGGTCACGTGCCGATCCGCTTGAAAAATGGCTAAATCAGGCGCTGATTTTTGAGGATGCGCTGCCTGCGCCGGCTAGCAGCGATACCCTGATTCAACGGTTTGATATTGCTGACTGGGCTGACAATCCCGCCCCGCCTGAGGCGGCGTATCGCTTACTGACCAGCGCGCACTACCGCACTTCGCCACTGGATTTACGGCGCTTATTTGATGCTCCCGGTATGCATCTGTGGCTGGCTGGTGACGTACCGGGTTTAAAAGGCGCACTGTGGCTGGTGGAAGAGGGGAATTTACCGGCCGATCTGGCGCAGGCGGTCTGGGCGGGTCGGCGAAGGCCGCGTGGTAATCTGGTGGCGCAGTCATTAGTAGCACACAGCGGATTTAAGGACGCCGCCATGCTGCGTTCTTTGCGCATCACCCGTATTGCGGTGGCCGCCGAATGCCGCCGTCAGGGCATCGGGTTAGCGCTGATTAATGCCGCACGCGCTGCCGAACCGCAATGCGACTTCTTTTCCGTTAGCTTTGGTTATACCGACGCGCTTTGGCATTTCTGGCGCGCCTGCGGCTTTACGCTGGTGCGCATTGGTAGCCAGCGTGAGGCCAGCAGCGGCTGCTACGCGGCGATGGCGATATGCGCCATTACGCCTGCCGGGCAGCGCTTACAAAAGGCGGCGGCACAACAGCTGGCGCGCGACTGGCCAGTTTTACGGCAGTTTATTGATATAAAACTGACATTATCATCCGCAGATTTACCCGCAGATGAACAAGAGTTTACGGCATACGATGCACAACTGGCCGCGGGGTTTGCCTGGGCGTTGCGACCCTTTGAAGCCAGTCTGCCGGTTTTAAAGCGGTTATTAAGGGCAACAGATCAGCCGGTTCCGCTGCTGCGCGCTGCTGTCGACGCATCTGACGAATTAACCTTGCTGGCGAAGCAGGCGGGATTGAGCGGACGCAAGGCGATCATTACTGCGTTACGCCAGCAGGCTGCAGCCGCGCTTGAAGCGCTGGACAGTGAGCGAGCTACCATCCTGCGCCAGCCATTTCGGTGAGGCGCCGGACGTCACCGGCTGCTGATGTAAAACGGCCCTCGCCATGGCAAGGGCCGCGTTAACTCATTTTTTCTTTGGCCAGTCGTCGTCATCGTCCCACTTATCATTGAAATCACGATGCGGCGGCAGATCCGGCTTATTATCCATGTATTTTTTGTGATCGATGCGCTTCAGATCTTTGTAGACATTGATGAGCACACCTACCATCAGCAGGATCACCAGGATCCACCAGTAATCTTTAATAAACGCCATTTGCCCGCTCCTTATGACCGCGATCAGGCGATCAATTGTTCCATGATGCGTTGATACATCCGGCTTAGCATTTGCAGATCCGATGCCTTCACGCACTCATTGATTTTATGAATGGTGGCATTTACCGGACCCAGTTCCACTACCTGCGCGCCCATACGCGCAATAAACCGGCCATCCGATGTTCCACCGGTAGTGAGCAACTGCGGTTTGATCTCATTATAGTGTGCGACCGCGTTGATCACGGCATCAACCAGCTTGCCGCGCGAAGTCAGGAATGGCTGACCCGATAATTTCCATTCAATGGTGTAACGTAACTGATGGCGATCGAGCAGTTCCGTGACGCGCTGGCGAAGCGTGGTATCAGTCGATTCGGTGCTAAAACGGAAATTAAACTGCACAAACAGCTCACCAGGGATCACATTATTGCTGCCTGTACCGGCCTGTACGTTGGCAATCTGCATGCTGGTTGGGGGAAAAAATTCATTGCCGCGATCCCATTCCGTTGCCACCAGTTCGTTTAGCGCTGGCATGGCGCGATGTACCGGGTTATCGGCCAGGTGTGGATAGGCGACGTGGCCCTGTACGCCATGCAGGGTCAGGTTGGCGGTGATTGAGCCGCGACGGCCATTTTTTACGACATCACCAACAACCTCAGTGCTGGACGGTTCGCCCACCAGGCAGTAATCCAGTCGTTCATTACGCGCCAACAGACGTTCAACCACCTTTACCGTACCGTTGGTCGCGCTGGCTTCTTCGTCAGAGGTAATGAGAAATGCCAGACGGCCTTGATGATGTGGATGCGCGGCAACAAAACGCTCGGCTGCCACTACCATCGCCGCCAGCGATCCTTTCATGTCTGCCGCACCGCGACCAAACAACATACCGTCACGAATGGTTGGTTCAAACGGCGGGTTGATCCAGCGGTTGGCATCGCCCGGTGGTACTACGTCGGTATGGCCAGCAAATGCCAGCGTTTCGCCCTGGCCGCGTGTGGCCCAGAAGTTCAGGGTATCGTCGATGTTCATTGATTCAATATGGAAACCGATAGCTTCCAGACGCGCGATCAGCAGCGCCTGGCATCCGGCATCATCGGGGCTGAGAGAAGGACGTCGAATAAGCTGCTGCGTCAGCTCAATGACCGGACAAAACATGTTATGACTTCTCCTGAATAAAGTTCTGGTAAGTGGTTTCACTAAAGCCGGACAGCAGCGTTCCATCTGGCGCACGCAACAGCGGACGCTTGATCATAGCCGGTTGCGCCAGCATTAGCGTTTTGGCGCTGTCCGCATCGGTAATAGCTTCGCGTTCAGCCTCTGACAACTTGCGCCAGGTGGTGCCGCGTGTGTTCAGTAAATTTTGGTAGCCCAGCGCGTCGATGAACTGCTGCAAGCATTCAGCACTCAGCCCATCCGCGCGGTAATCGTGAAAGCGATAGTCGATGTGGGCGGCTTCTAAAAAGCGGCGGGCTTTTTTAATCGTGTCGCAGTTCTTTATCCCAAACATCATCCAGTGCGCTGTCATCACTTCATCCCGTCATAAAAATAAAGCGCGAGTTTAACATAGTGTGATCTGTTGCGGCATCACACCTGTTACTGAGAAAAAACGCACTAAGGGTTAATTTGAGTAACGTCAGCACGACGTAAGCGATTTCACTTTTCGCTATACCCGTATCTTTCCTTAGCAGGCTTTTTTCAGAATGCGTCCAGCGTGAGTTTTTAGCCTACCACTGAACGAAAAATGCATTAAACCCTGTTAATTTAGCAGGTTGCTAAAATGTCCATCCCTAAACAAATTAAAAAATAAAGCTTTTAATGACCAGCGCCGATAGTCATAGCAGGTGTAAACGTATTCACCTGGCAAAAAAAGAAGCGTAAAATTGCCAGCACAATAAGAGAGGGCTTTATGATTGATATTGAAATGGGAAACTGGAAAGAGTTTATCGAAGCGATGTTACGCAAGTAACACGTGAAGAGAAAAGCAGGGCATTTCCCTGCTTGCTGGAATTCTTACCACACACAGAAAAAAGGCAGCCAGGAAAAATGGCTGCCTTTTAATTTATTCACCCTGCGGTTTTTCGCGCAGCGGAAAGCGGCGACGTACGACAACGAAAAATAGCGGCACGAAAAATATCGCTAACAGGGTGGCTGAGATCATCCCACCCACTACGCCGGTTCCTACCGCGTGCTGGCTGCCGGAACCGGCGCCTGAACTGATGGCCATTGGCAACACGCCAAAGATAAAGGCCAGCGAAGTCATCAAAATAGGACGCAGACGCTGACGTGATGCTTCCAGCGTCGATTCGGTCAGCTCACCTCCTTTACTGTTGATTTCGTTGGCGAACTCAACAATCAGGATGGCGTTTTTGGCCGACAGGCCCACCACGGTTAACAGTCCGACCTGGAAATAAACATCATTTTCCAATCCACGCATCCAGGTTGCGATTAGCGCCCCGATCACGCCAAGCGGCACCACCAGCATGACCGAGAAGGGAATCGACCAGCTTTCATACAGCGCAGCCAGACACAAAAATACGACCAGTAGCGAGATGGCGTACAGCGCAGGCGCTTGTGAGCCGGAAAGGCGTTCCTGATAGGAAGCGCCGGTCCATTGAAAGCCCACACCCAGCGGGAGTGCGTTAACCAGTTTTTCCATCTCATCCATAGCTTTGCCGCTGCTGACACCCGACGCGGCTTCACCGACGATCTCCAGCGATGCGTAGCCGTTATAACGTTCAAGCCGCGGTGAGCCGGTTTCCCAGCGGCTGGTGGCGAAGGCAGAGAAGGGCACCATGCTGCCACTGCTGTTGCGGACATACCATTTATTGAGATCATTGGGCAGCATGCGGAATTCAGGCGCAGCCTGGACATACACTTTTTTAACGCGCCCGCGGTCGAGAAAATCATTAACGTAGGTTGAACCCCACGCGGTGGTAAGGGTGTCGTTGATCGTATCAATCGAAACCCCCAGTGCCTGCGCTTTGCGATCATCAATATCAATCTGTAACTGCGGACTGTCATCCAAACCGTTGTGGCGCACGCGCGACAGTGATTTATCGTTGTCGGCCATTTCCAGCAACTTGTCACGCATTGCCATCAGTTGGGTATGACCGATGCCCGCATGATCCTGCAACTGTAGATCAAAGCCGGATGAGCTGCCCATGCCGGTAATGGCTGGTGGACTGCTGGCAATTACCCGGCCTTCTTTGATTTTCTGGAATGCTTTGGTGGCGCGTTCAATGATGGCAAACGAGGTGCGATCCGCGCCTGGGCGATCTTCCCACGCTTTTAACCGTACAAACAGACGCGCAACGTTTTGTCCATTTCCGCCAGGGCCAGCGCCGATGGTTGAAAACACGGACAATACGTTGTCCTTTTCTTGCGTCATGTAGTAATTCTCAACTTTAGCCACCACCCGTGAGGTTTGCTGCAACGTTGAGCCTGCCGGTAATTGCACCTGGGTCAGGAACACGCCGCGATCTTCCAGCGGCAGAAATGAAGAAGGCAGCTTAATAAACAGAAGCGCCATCACGCCAATAATAGCGAGATAAAGCAACAGCCAGCGGCCGCCTTTCAACAAAATGCGGGCAACGCCGCGTTCATAGCGTTCAGCATTGCGGTTGAAATGGCGGTTGAACCAGCCAAAAAAGCCGCGCCGCCCATGATGATGCCCCTGTGGGATGGGCTTTAACAATGTGGCGCACAAGGCGGGCGTCAGGATCATCGCCACCAAAACCGACAATACCATCGCCGAAACGATGGTGATTGAAAACTGACGATAGATAGCGCCTACGGTGCCGCCAAAAAACGCCATTGGTACAAATACTGCCGACAGCACCAGCGCAATACCGACCAGCGCGCCCTGAATTTGCCCCATCGATTTTCGCGTGGCGGCACGAGGCGATAATCCCTCCTCACTCATGATGCGCTCAACGTTTTCCACCACCACGATGGCATCATCGACCAGCAGACCAATTGCCAGGACCATGGCAAACATGGTTAATGTATTGATACTAAAACCACAGGCGTACAACACGCTGAAGGTACCAAACAATACCACCGGAACGGCAATGGTCGGGATCAGGGTGGCGCGGAAGTTCTGCATAAACAGATACATCACGCCAAAGACCAGTACGATCGCTTCCAGTAAGGTTTTCACCACATCTTTAATGGAGGCTTTAACGAACGGCGTGGTTTCATAGGCGGCTTTGGCTTCCAGCCCGTGGGGAAAATAGTGCGACAGCTCTTCTATACGGGCGCGCACCAGCTGGTCGGTGTTCATCTCATTGGCACCAGAGGCAAGTTTCACGCCCAGGCCAGAAGCGGGTTGACCATTATAGCGGCTAAGGTAATCGTATTTCTCTGCGCCTGGCGCTACGTCTGAGACATCTCCCAGCGTCACCACCGATCCATCGGGATTATTTTTTAAGGTGATAGCCTTGAACTGCTCGGGTGTTTGCAGCATCGATTGCGCATTCACCGTGGCGTTCAGGGCTTGCTTATCCACTGAAGGCAAGCCGCCCACCTGGCCTACCGCCACCTGCGCATTTTGCGATTCGATGGCGCTTACCACGTCATCGGTGGTGAGTGCATAAGCAATCAATTTATTGGGATCAAGCCAGATGCGCATCGCATATTGCGAGCCATAAGCATCCACTTCTCCCACACCGTCTACCCGACTCAGCGGGTCCTGAATGTTACTGGCGACATAATCTGCAATATCCTGCTTGTCCATGCTGCCGTCAGTTGAGACAAAAGCGACCATCAAAATATTACTGTCGCCGGTTTTAGTGACCGTCACACCCTGTGACTGAACGGCCTGTGGCAATTTACGCAGCGCAGATTGCAGCTGATTTTGCACCTGCTGACGGGCCTCATCGGGATCGGTTCCGGCGGTAAAGGTCAGGGTGATGCGTGCCTGGCCAATATTGCTGCTGTTCGAGGACATGTACATCAGATTATCAATGCCGGTCATGTTCTGCTCGATCACCTGGGTTACGGTGTTCTCCAGCGTTTCGGCGGAGGCGCCGGGATAATTAGCGGTAATACGGACATTGGGAGGAGCCAGGTCGGGGTATTGCTCAATCGGTAAAGCGATAATGGCAAGCGTGCCGCACAGGCACAATAAAATCGCCAGAACCCAGGCAAAAATGGGGCGGTCGATAAAAAAATTCGACATCGAATCGACACTCCTCAGCAGGGTATCATCATTATTATGGAAATGGCTTCTCAACCAAACATGCGCACAGGCAGAGGAATAACAATGCTATCAGTTAGATATTTCTGCCGTAACTTACTCTACGTGCGACAGGTAAGGAAATCGTGGAGAAATTAAGGAGAAAGTGTAAAACAGCCCGGCAGGTTAATTAATACGATTCTCCAGCCACATAACGGTAGCGGCAACGCGGGAGCGCACATTCAGTTTACGCAGCAGATTGCGAATATGTACCTTCACCGTTTCTTCAGAGATGTGTAGCGTGGTGGCAACCTGTTTGTTGGATAATCCTCGCGCAACTTCCTGCAGCACATCCCGTTCGCGTTCGGTCAGCTGGCGAAACGGATCGGCGCTGTATTGACGGGTGGCGAGATAATTTTCCACCGCTTCACTGAATACTTTTTCACCCTCCGCCGCCTGCATAATCTGGCTGAGCAACTTCTCTGGTTCGCTGTCCTTCAGCAGATACCCATCAGCCCCAGCATCGACCATGGCGTAAATATCCGCGCGTGCATCAGAAACGGTCAGCACCAGGATACGAGATGCAATGCCTTCGTGGCGCAGGGCTTTTAACGTATCCAGCCCGGACATGCCTTTCATATTCAGATCGAGCAGAATAACGTCTGGCGCCAGCCGCCGTGCTTCAGCCAACGCTTCGGTGCCATTATTGGCTTCGGCCACCACGTCCAGCCGCGGCTCCAGCGCTAATAGCTGGCGAATGCCCCGGCGCATCAGCGGATGGTCATCCACAATCATTAAGGTCAGCATGTTAACTCCCGGTAAAAAGATGCTGTAACGCGCACAGTATGTCTGCGGTTACGCTTTTTGTCTCTTTATTCAAGTGGATGTCCCGGATGTGGCGGAAAGCGCAGCGCTATTTGTATACCTTGCGCCTGTACGCTGATGCTTAAACTGCCCGCTAAACGCGCGGCCCGTTCCGCCATGGTCGTTAAGCCGTAATGTCCCGGCGGCTCATCAGAACTGGCAATGCCCACACCGTCGTCCGCAATGGTCAGTACATGCTCACCTTCAGACGTACGTTGATAAGCTATCTGAATTTCCTGGGCATTAGCGTGACGAATGGCGTTAAGTAATGCTTCACGCGCAATCTGTAAAACATGTACCTGCTGCTGTGCCTCAAGGTTTTGCAAACCTGACTGATAATGAAAGCTAATTCGCGCATCAGCCTGTTCTTGCAATGACGCGATCATTGCCTGCATGGCCGCCACTAAATCGGCTTGCTCAATGCTAAGACGAAAGGTTGCCAGCAATTCTCGCAGCTGACGGTAGGCATCAGATAACGCGCGATCAACGTCAGCGATGATAAATTGCGCGGCGCTGTCTGCCTGGTCTACAGTACGGCGCAGCAGGGTGAGTTGAATGCGTAAAAATGCCAGCGCCTGGGCCAGGGAGTCATGTAATTCGCGGGCGATGGTGGCACGTTCTTCAATTAACAACATTTGCTGATACTGCTTCTGGGTTTGCCAAATCCAGAGTGCGCGTCCCAGCATTGCCGCCAGGCTGTGCATCAAGGCTTCCGGCGGCTCGTCGTGATTAGCCTGCCAGCGCAATTCGCCCGTTAGTCGATCGTCCTGCCGTAACGGCACGCGCTGCCATGTCAATGAAGGATGACCAGTACCGGCGCAAAACAGAAAGTGATCACTCTCTAGCCGGATAGCGGCCAGGTCTTCATGCGTCAGCACGTTCGCCAGTACGCTTTCAAAAAGCGTCGGATGCAGCGGGCTGGCAGTTAACATTTGCGAGCTTTCATACAGCAGCGAAAGGGTACGGTTGGCTTCGGTTAGCGCTTCGGTTTTCTCACGTACCGTGCTTTCCAGCAGTTGATAATGTAATTGCAGGCGCATTGCCATCTTGCTAAAGGTTTGCGACAGCATCTGCAATTCATTGTCCTGAGCAACGACCAGCGGAGGAAAAGCGAAGTTACCGTTCTCTATATAGCGACTGGCGGTCACCAACGCGTTCAGTGGTCGCACCACCTGTTGACGGGTAAAGCGAATGGTCAGCAGCGCCAGCGCTACAATGGCAATCAATCCGAGCAGGCTGCTGGCAACGACCAGATGCATCTTCAGTTCAGCATAACGCTGTAAACCCAACACAAAGCGATCGATTTCACTGACGTAAACCGCCACCTGCTGCTGATAACGGTGAGCTTCACCTTGTTGCAGATTATGTTGCAGTTGCGGCCAGGCGCGGCGCAGATGGCGATAATGTTTGAATACGTCCCGCGGGGTCCAGAAGCGATTGAGGTTTTTTAATGCCGGTGCATCCAGCGTCTGCTGATATTGGGCTAAATGACTCACAAGCTGCTGCGGTTCATGCGCAGCATCCCACGCCAGGCGATAGCTTTGCATACGTAACGAACCGGCCAGATTAATGACTTCCGCGTCGCGCAGACTACTGAAAAGGGTGATTAACGCCAGGCCGGTACTTAATACTGACAACAGCACAATGGCGATAAGCGCCTGAGCAATGCTGTGGGTTACGGAACGTTTCACAAACACCTTGGTATTCCTGATGCTGGCGCGGGTTTATAGAGGAGGAGAAATTGCGCGCCAGGCTATTCCCCCTCAAAAAGCAAACAGACGGTTAGGTGCTGAGTAAAAAATAACCAAAGCTGACCTTTCCCAGGATTGTGTCTGCATCATTGGTTAAAAGTTAAACAGCTTTACATTGCGCTGATGTTCGCTTTCATTGCGTCGCTAATAATTCAATCGGAATAAACAAAACGATTTCACTGAGGAGCATCCCATGAAAAAACTGACTGCAGTTCTGGCCGGTGCCCTACTGACTGCCGCTTCGTTCTCGTCTTTTGCCGCGACCCCAATTGACCGCGATCAGGCGCAAAGCATGCAAAGTTTAGGGAGCGTATCCGTTTCCAGTGTACGGGGTTCTATAGATGACGCCACCGAGCAGCTTTCGCAAAAAGCAGCAGAGAGGGGAGCCAGCCATTATCGTGTTATTGGGGTTGATAACCCAGGCGACTCCAGCTTGTGGACGGGTACGGCAGAAATCTATCGCTAAATTTCTTTCTGTTTTCCCTTCCTGTCATTTTTACCGGCCCGCCAGTGGCCGGTTTTTTTGTGTATGACCAATCATTCTTACAAATCATTCTGTGCATCCCCGCGGTATATTTTGCTTCGTTCACGCAGAACGGGTAGGATTCATCGCCGTAAATTCCCGCGCTGCTATGGCCTCACTCACAGGCAGGCGCACAGAGGAAAATACCCCTTTCGCACGGCTCAACGCAATCGATTGGTTTTGCCGTGGATTGATGGTCAGGACAAACAGGAAGGCTATGAAATCTACTAAAAAAACCGCAGCCGAGATGCGTGCTGCGAAAAGACGTTGGCTGAACTCTCACGATACCGGCTACCAGAAAGCGATGGGTAACCGTCACGTACAAATGATTGCGATTGGGGGAGCTATCGGCACTGGCTTGTTCCTCGGCGCGGGTGCGCGTTTACAAGCGGCCGGTCCTGCCTTAACAATCATCTATCTGGTTTGCGGGATCTTCTCATTTTTTATCTTACGCGCCCTGGGCGAACTGGTTTTACACCGTCCAAGCAGTGGTAATTTTGTTTCTTACGCGCGTGAGTTTCTTGGTGAGAAAGCCTCCTATGTAGCGGGCTGGATGTACTTCGTCAACTGGGCCATGACCGGTATTGTCGATATTACCGCCGTTGCACTTTATATGCATTACTGGGGCGCGTTTGGTGATGTGCCGCAATGGGTTTTTGCTTTGGGCGCGCTGGCGATTGTCGGCACCATGAACATGATTGGCGTTAAATGGTTCGCTGAAATGGAGTTCTGGTTTGCATTAATCAAAGTGCTGGCGATTGTGGTGTTCCTGGTGGTCGGCGTGGTGTTTTTGGGCACCGGCAAACCGCTGGCTGGCAGCACCACCGGCTTCCATTTAATAACCGATAATGGCGGGCTGTTTCCGCACGGCTTGTTACCGGCGCTGGTGTTAATTCAGGGTGTGGTGTTCGCCTTCGCCTCGATTGAGCTGGTAGGAACGGCGGCAGGCGAATGTAAAGATCCAAAAACCATGCTGCCGAAAGCCATTAACAGCGTGATTTGGCGTATTGGCCTTTTTTACGTGGGTTCGGTGGTACTGCTGGTACTGCTGCTGCCGTGGAATGCCTACCAGGCGGGACAAAGTCCGTTTGTCACTTTCTTCTCTAAACTCGGCGTGCCTTATATTGGCAGCATAATGAATATCGTCGTATTGAGCGCAGCGCTGTCGAGCCTGAACTCAGGGCTGTATTCAACCGGCCGCATTCTGCGTTCTATGTCGATGGGCGGATCGGCGCCGAAATTCATGGCGAAAATGAGCGGCCAGCAAGTGCCCTACGCCGGAATCCTGGTCACTATTGGTGTGTACGTTATCGGCGTGGTGCTGAATTATTATGTCCCTTCGCAAGTGTTTGAAATAGTCCTGAATATCGCTTCGCTGGGCATTATATCTTCATGGGCGTTTATCGTGGTGTGCCAGCTGCGCCTGCGTAAGGCGATCAAAGAAGGCAAAGCGGACGATGTCAGCTTCAAACTGCCTGGCGCGCCATTCACCTCGTGGCTGACGCTGCTGTTCCTGTTTAGCGTGCTGGTATTAATGGCTTTTGACTACCCGAACGGCACTTATACCATTGCGTCTATCCCGCTGATTGCGGTGGTTCTGGTGCTCGGCTGGTTTGGCGTGCGTAAGCGCGTAAATGCTATTGCACAGACGGAACACGATCATCTGCATAGCCAGGATGATGCCAGTTCGATCAAACTGGTTGATGAAGCGTCGCGCTAAACGGCCATAAACGCGCTTTAGCCAGCCTTCGGGCTGGTTTTTTTGATCCCACCTCATGCCATTTCCACTTTATTTAATCCAGCTTCAGGAAAGATGCCCTTTGAAGGATATTTCCCGGTAAATGGTCGGATTATTTTGCGCGATAGCAACTGTTTGTTACTGAGATAAGGGCGGCATCGTGCTATGAAGAAAAATCATTCGCAGGCGTGTCGAAACTACCACAACTTCGAAGAGAGATATTTCGCCCAGCAGAAAACCGTTGCCGCTAAAATCCATGCCAGTGCAGTAGCAACTGGATAAACCTATATCGACTGTCATAAAGGCATTGTGCACCCTTTAACGGACAGGAAAAATAATCCCAACGGTTTTTAAGCGGGCCAGCGCACCCAACTTATGGTGCGCTACATCACATTTCAGATAGTTTTTCGGTGTGTGGCGTCCTAAGATGTGAAGCTCCCTTCAAAAACGCGGAGAGCGCATGTCGTTAAAGATCAATATCATCAAAGAGAAATTGCTGTCTGAGAACTGGTTTGTTCTGCGCAACTTCACGTATGAACTCACCGACAAAGCGGGTGACGTGCTGCGTCACAAACGCGAGGTGTACGACCGGGGCAATGGTGCGACCATCCTGCTTTATAACCGTGAAAAAAATAGCGTAGTGCTGACGCGCCAGTTCCGTATCGCGACCTATGTCAACGGCAATGAAAGCGGCATGCTGATTGAAGCCTGTGCCGGACTACTCGACGACGACTCGCCGGAAGATTGCATCCGCAAAGAAGCCATTGAGGAAACGGGTTATGCGGTGGGCGAGGTGGAAAAACTCTACGCATGCTATATGTCGCCAGGCGGCGTCACTGAAATGATTCACTTTTTTGCGGCTGAGTATAATGATTCGCTGCGTGCCAATGCAGGTGGCGGCGTTGATGATGAAGTTATCGACGTACTGGAACTCACTTTTCCTGACGCGTTAGCGATGGTAAAAGATGGGCGCATCCGCGATGGTAAAACCATCATGCTTTTGCAACACGCCCAACTTGTCGGTTGGCTCACTCCTTAACGTCTTCGCCCGGCGCCACAGCCCTGGCTTGCCGGGTGCGTCTGCAAACCTTCCACACGTTCGCCTAGGGCGGCATTAAATATGCCGCGTCTGCGTGCTCTACCTGCTGAGGCACACCCTCTGACCCCGCGTTTCGCCAGCCATGCCTGATGTGCGCATTAGCAGGCTGTCTGCTGCGTGTGGCGAACTGGCTTGTGACTCTTTTTTTGGCGTCAGCAATCTATTTTCCGCGTCAGCCTTCATGATCGAACCTGAGGAATAACCCGCAAGAAAGAGTGTCTATACTATGACTGTTTTTGGCCGTTGACGCCGATTTGACCAATTCGTGACGATGAATTGTCCGAGGAATCCGATTGAGCGCGTTAGCGGCAATGACGATGATGATTTCCTGTGCTTCACTTTTACGATATGACGTGACGCTGAACGTTTTTTAAGCAGTTAACGATGCTTTCTGGGCGGGGTCACATTTTCCGGGCTTCGCCAGGTTCGCTGTTGCGCTATCATCTCCACTCTAAAAATTTGGGGACCGGTTTTATTAATGTCGTATTGGATGAAGACGCTGTTTGTATTGTCTTTTCTTTTTGTTGCCAGCGTACGGGCCGCTCCGCTGCAAAAGTCATTTTCTGACTGGCAGATGACCTGTAACAATGCGGCCTTTTGCGTGGTACGCAATATTCCGGGCGACAATGGATTAGTGATGACGATTTCGCGCCATGCGGGGGTGAACGATCGCCCCTTGTTGCGTATCGACTACGGCAGTGCCTACAGCGGTGAGTTACCCGGCGGGGCGCTGAAAGACAATCTGCTCATTGACCAACGCCGCCTGCGACCCGATCTGAAACACTGGACGGTCGAGCCACATCATCTCGCTACCAGTAATGCTATCGCCATTGATGAGTTTCTTGATCTGGTGATAGAAGCAAAAAGTCTGCAACTTACTTTTGATCCCAGGGCGTTGATTTCGCTGCGTGGTATGAAAGCTGCGCTACTGCTAATGGACGATATACAAGGGCGGGTTAACGGCATGAGCGCCTGGGTAAAGCGTGGTGATCGCGCTAGCTGGGATGTGCCGCCACAGCCCGCGCTGCCACGCTTACCCCCGACACCGCAGCAACCGGCAGCCCTTACGCGTGAAGAAACCAGCGGCTTAATTGATTATGGCACCTGGCGCATCAATACTGACTCCTGTTCTCTTGATCCCATGCGGCGTGAAGTCAGCGTTTCGCCATTAACTGACCATAAAGCTTTGCTGCTGGTGAGTTGCGAAATGGGCGCTTATAACATGATCGATTTGGCGTTTGAAGTGACGCGCACCCAACCTTATATCGCACGCGGTATTAGCCTGACGTTGCCCTTTACGCCGCCGACGACGAATGAACGTCAGCTTGAACTGATTAATGCGGAATATGATGCGGCAACCGGTTTGCTGTATACCTTTAGTAAAGGTCGTGGCCTGGGAGACTGTGGAACGGCAACGCGCTGGCAGTTTGATGGCAACAACTTCGTGCTGGCGGAATACGCACAGGAATCAACCTGCGATGCATGGCACAGCAGCGATGACTGGCCCACGTTATGGGTGAGCCAGTCAAATTCAGCCACGCAACAGCGTTAACGCATGGCCTGTACCATCATGGGTGACCCGGTTTGGTTGCCAACCAGCTCGGCCAGCATGTTATTGACCCCATCGCTCATCGGCGTAAAGCGGGTCAGCGGCGAACGCGTAACGACGACAAATACCCCGACGTTATGCTGCGGCACCATCGCCATATAGGTAATAAAGCCGCCGCCGCCGCCAGTTTTCTGAATAATGCCAGGGCGTCCGTCTTTTGGCTCCATATACACCCAACCCATACCCAGCGCGTCAGCTTTGCCCGGTACATCCATGCCTTCGACTTTCTGCAACTGGTCGCGACGATAAATCAGCGTTTGCAGACGATCAATCTGCGGCGTACGTTGGCTTACCGCTGAGTTAAGAAACTGCTGCATCCAGCGGCTCATATCATCTGGGGTGGAATAGACGCCGCCGCTGCCAATGGCCGCCAGCGTATTGTTACACGGGCTGGCCCCTTTCTCTGCCACCATCAGGCGTCCGCACTGTTCGGGCGACGGCGTAAAGGTTGTATCTTTCATGCCAAGCGGGCGCGTAATCAGCTGCTGGAACAGTGCCGGGTAGGGTTTACCTGCGGCGCGTGACAGTGCATCGCCGAGCAAATCATAACCGAGGTTAGAATAGGACGCATCGGTACCCGGTGCGGCTTTCAGGGTGGCATGGGGCAGCCAATCCCAGCGTTCGCTGCGTGTTGGCCAGATAAACACCGGTCGGTGCGGTTTACCGCCCGGCTGCTCACGTGGCAGTCCGCTGGTGTGGGTGGATAAATTGATCAGGCGAATAGGTTGACCATTGTAGCTGGGAACACGAACGCCAGGCGGTGCATATTTGCTCAGCGGATCGTCAAGGTTAATCTGACCACGCTCGGCCAGTTTTACCATGATTTCGCTGGTCATTAACTTGCTCAGCGAGGCAATACGGATCAGGGAATCTTTTTGCGGACGCACGTTATTGCCCGGTCGGGTATCACCAAAACTGGTGAATACGCGCTGATTACCATCAATCGCCACCAGCGCCATCCCGGTTGCGCCGCTGCCGTAAAAGATATGCTCAGCGTAGCGATCCACAATTTGCGAAGCGAGTAACGGATCGGGCGCGACCTGCGCCATGCTTTTTAATGGAAGCAGAGAAACCATTAAGGCCAGTAAATAAGGTATGCGCATTTTCAACAGGCGTGGGTACGCTATCAGGATCAGAGGAAAACCTATAGTAATCAGTTTAGGCCGGACGGGAAGAGGGAAAAGCGGATTTTTTTCTGTTTCAGAAGATGAACTGAAATGGCCCTTCCCGACTGAGCGGGAAGGGCAAAAGCATTACACTGGCTTGAGTAATGCTTCAGCATGACTGACGATATTCTCGATCGTGAAGCCAAACTCGGTGAACAGTTTGCTGGCTGGTGCAGACTCACCAAAGGTGGTCATACCAACGATAGCTCCATCAAGGCCAACGTATTTAAACCAGTAATCTGCAATACCGGCTTCGACTGCCACACGCGCTTTCACCGTTGATGGCAGTACCGATTCGCGATAGGCCTTATCCTGGGCATCAAACAGATCGGTTGACGGCAGCGAGACTACGCGTACTTTATGGCCGCCGGTGGTCAGTTTTTCGGCTGCACCCAGCGTGATTTCCATCTCTGAACCGGTAGCGATGAGGATCAGTTCCGGCGTGCCGTCACAATCCTTCAGCACATAACCGCCGCGCGCAATGTTTTCAACCTGCGCCTGGGTACGCTCCGGTTGTGCCAGATTTTGACGTGACAGGATCAGCGCGGTGGGGCCATGATGGCGTTCAACGGCCGCTTTCCACGCCACTGCGGTTTCCACCTGATCGCACGGACGCCAGACGCTCATATTGGGCGTCAGGCGCAGACTGGCGAGTTGCTCAACTGGCTGGTGCGTTGGTCCATCTTCGCCCAAACCGATCGAATCATGGGTATAAACCATAATGTGGCGCGCTTTCATCAACGCCGCCATACGCGCTGCATTACGTGCGTATTCCACAAACATCAGGAAGGTTGCGGTGTAAGGGACAAAGCCGCCGTGATGCGCAATGCCGTTGGCAATGGCAGTCATCCCGAATTCACGTACGCCGTAGTGAATGTAATTACCGGCCCAGTCTTCTTTAATCGATTTTGACCCTGACCAGATGGTGAGGTTGCTTGGCGCAAGGTCAGCGGAACCGCCGAGGAGTTCCGGCAGCAGCTTGCCATAAACTTCCAGCGAGTTTTGCGATGCTTTACGGCTGGCGATTTTTTGTGGATTAGCCTGCAGATCAGCAATAAATTTCGCCGCGTCCGCTTTCCAGGCCGATGGCATTTCGCCATTCATGCGACGCAGATATTCCTGTGCCAGTTCGGGATGTGCCTGCTTATAGGCTTCCAGTTTGGCGTTCCAGGCTTTTTCACGCTCGGCACCTGCGGCTTTAGCATCCCATTGCTGATAAATCTCTTTGGGGATTTCGAACGGCGGATAATTCCAGCCGAGCTGCTTACGCGTCAGCGCGATCTCTTCTTCGCCCAGCGCTGCGCCGTGCGCCTCTTCTTTACCGGCTTTATTCGGCGAACCAAAACCAATAACGGTGCGACAAATAATCAGCGACGGCTTATCCGTCACGCTTTGCGCTTCTTTAATCGCCTGGCTGATGGCTTCCGGGTCGTGCCCGTCAATATCGCCAATTACGTGCCAGTTGTAAGCTTCGAAGCGTTTATGGGTATCATCGGTAAACCAGCCTTCGGTTTCCCCATCAATGGAAATACCGTTGTGATCGTAAAATCCAATCAGTTTGCCAAGGCCCAGCGTACCCGCCAGCGAGCTGACTTCGTGCGAAATGCCTTCCATCAGACAGCCATCGCCCATAAAGACATAGGTGAAATGGTCGATGATTTCGTGGTCGGGACGGTTAAACTGCGCGGCTAACGTGCGCTCAGCAATCGCTAAACCGACAGCATTGGCTAAACCCTGGCCCAGCGGCCCCGTCGTGGTTTCGACGCCGGGCGTGTAACCGATTTCCGGGTGGCCCGGCGTTTTTGAGTGTAACTGACGGAAGTTTTTCAACTCTTCCATAGGTAAATCGTAGCCGGTCAGATGCAACAGGCTATACAGCAGCATTGAGCCGTGGCCGTTAGAAAGAATAAAGCGGTCGCGATCAAGCCATGCGGGGTTGGTTGGATTATGGTGCAGAAAATCGCGCCATAACACTTCCGCGATGTCTGCCATGCCCATTGGTGCGCCGGGATGGCCTGAGTTTGCTTTCTGTACTGCATCCATACTTAATGCACGAATCGCGTTTGCCAACTCTCTGCGTGATGACATAGGGTTCTCCCTTGTTATGCCTGCGGACGAGAAAGCTCTCGTCCGAGAAGAATGTGATGAAAACTACAGACGAGCAGCGAGCACATCTTCCAGTTTCTGCTGATCAACCGCGAACTGGCGAATACCGTCAGACAGTTTTTCTACCGCCATCGGATCCTGGTTATGTTCCCAACGGAATTCGGCTTCAGACAGCGAGGAGGGTTGATGGAAGCCTTCGGTTGAGGGCTCCAGCTTGCGTTCAACGGGCGCATCGCTGTTTTGCAGCTCTTCCAGCAGGTTTGGCGAAATGGTCAGGCGATCACAGCCAGCCAGGGCGACGATTTGCTCTACCTTACGGAAGCTGGCTCCCATAATAATGGTGCTGTAGCGGTGCTTTTTGTAATAGTCGTAGATGCGACGTACGGATTTCACTCCCGGATCTTCTTCAACTACATAGGGGTCCAGGGGCTTGCGGGTGTTATACCAGTCATAAATACGACCCACGAAAGGTGAAACCAGGAACACACCCGCTTCGGCGCAGGCCCGCGCCTGAGCGAAGGAGAACAGCAGCGTCAGGTTACAGTTAATGCCGTTTTTCTCCAGCTCTTCTGCTGCACGGATGCCCTCCCAGGTGGACGCCAGTTTGATCAGGATACGCGAGCGGTCAATACCGTTTTCTTCGTACAGCCGAACCAATTTTTCTGCTTTAGTGACACACATGCCACGATCGAAAGAGAGGCGAGCATCCACTTCGGTCGAAACACGGCCCGGTACGCTTTTCAGGATTTCCATACCAAGGTTAATCGCCACTTTGTCACTGGCATTGATGATTTGCGTCTCTTTACTGCCGCCTTGCTTTTTAGCATAGGCAATGGCGTCGTCAATCAGATGTTTGTAGGCGTCGAGACCGGAAGCTTTGAGAATGAGGGAAGGGTTGGTGGTGGCGTCTTCAGGATGATAATTACGAATGGATTCAATATCGCCACTGTCCGCCACCACGGTGGTGAACTGTTTTAAGGCTTCTAGCTGGTTCATCTCTAAACTCCTTGAAAAGAAATCATTAAAGCGAAAAGGGGGCACCTTTGGCTTCGCAGCCGTTCTGTTTCCGGTAACGCGGACCTATCACATTGCAACAGACACTTTCATATGAAAATACGGTTTCTCTGATTGTTGCCATTGGGGAAGCGTGTGGCGTTGCCGTCTGCTAATAAACCGTCAGGTGCGCCTTATTCCATCTTTAAGCATAGCAGCCTAAGCAAATGCCGCTGGCTGCACTGTAGCAATCTGTGCCGTTTGTAAAGGCGCTTCTTTGAGCACCTTCACCGTCTGGCCAGATATGGCTCCCTATACTGGAACAACTTTTCCTGACGATTAAGGATGCCAAATGGATGATCAACTGAAGCAAAGCGCGCTTGATTTTCATCAATATCCCACGCCCGGCAAGATTCAGGTTTCACCCACTAAACCGTTAGCGACGCAGCGCGATCTGGCGCTGGCCTATTCACCAGGCGTTGCAGCCCCATGCCTGGAGATAGCACAGGATCCGCAGGCTGCGCATAAATATACCGCGCGTAGCAATCTGGTGGCGGTAATCTCCAACGGCACGGCGGTGCTGGGGCTGGGTAACATTGGCGCGCTGGCGGGCAAACCGGTGATGGAAGGCAAAGGGGTGCTGTTTAAGAAATTTGCTGGCATTGACGTCTTTGACATCGAAATTGATGAGCGGGAACCTGACAAGCTGATTGAGATCATTGCTGCTCTGGAACCGACATTTGGCGGTATCAATCTGGAGGACATTAAAGCCCCCGAATGTTTTTATATTGAGCAGCAGCTGCGCAAACGGATGAAAATCCCCGTTTTTCACGACGATCAGCACGGTACGGCAATCATCTGTACCGCCGCCGTTTTAAACGGCTTACGCATTGTCAAAAAAGCGATTTCTGACGTGCGGCTGGTTGTGTCCGGCGCAGGTGCATCCGCTATCGCCTGCATGAATTTGCTGGTGGCACTGGGGCTGGAGAAGCACAACATAGTGGTCTGCGATTCCAAAGGCGTTATCTACCAGGGACGCGATGAAAATATGGTGCCGACCAAAGCAGATTACGCGACAGAAGATACCGGCAAGCGCAAGCTGGAAGAGGTGATTGCGGGTGCGGATATTTTCCTTGGCTGTTCGGGTCCGGGCGTACTGACGCCAGACATGGTTGAAAAGATGGCGAAAGACCCGCTGATTCTGGCGCTGGCCAACCCCGAGCCGGAAATCATGCCGCCGCTGGCGAAAGCCGTGTGTCCCGACGCGATTATCTGTACTGGTCGCTCCGACTTTCCTAATCAGGTCAATAACGTATTGTGTTTTCCGTTTATTTTTCGCGGCGCGCTGGATGTGGGCGCGACAGCCATTAATGAAGAGATGAAGCTGGCGGCGGTGCATGCCATTGCGGCGCTGGCGCAGGCCGAACAGAGCGATGTGGTAGCATCAGCTTATGACGATCAGGACCTTAGTTTTGGTCCGGAATATCTGATCCCAAAACCTTTTGATCCGCGTTTGATCGTGCAAATTGCCCCGGCCGTTGCCAAAGCAGCAATGGATTCGGGCGTGGCTACCCGGCCCATTGAAGACTTCGATGGGTATCGCGAGCACCTCACGGAATTCGTCTATAAAACCAATCTTTTTATGAAGCCGATTTTTTCTCAGGCACGCAAGGCGCCGAAGCGCGTGGTCATGGCGGAAGGCGAAGAGGTCGTGTGCTGCACGCTACGCAGGAACTGGTCTCGCTGGGGCTGGCGAAACCGATTTTGATTGGGCGTCCTAATGTTATTGCTATGCGTTTACAAAAGCAGGGTTTGAAGATTGAGGCAGGTAAAGATTTTGAGATAGTGAACAACGAATCCGATCCACGCTTTAAAGCGTACTGGAATGAATATTACCAGATGATGAAGCGGCGCGGCGTATCGCCGGAGCAGGCGCAGCGTGCCGTGATCGGCAATCCGACCTTAATTGGGGCCATTATGGTTCATCGTGGCGAAGCTGATGCGCTGATTTGCGGCACCATTGGCGAATACCGTGAGCATTATGAAGTGATCGAAAAGGTATTTGGTTTTCGTGATGACGTGAAAGTGGCAGGCGCGATGAACGCGTTATTGCTGCCGAGCGGCAATACCTTTATTACGGATACCTATGTGAATGAAGATCCGACGCCGGAGCAGCTCACCGATATTACTTTGATGGCGGCAGAAACCGTGCGGCGCTTCGGCATTGAGCCGCGCGTGGCGTTGCTGTCACACTCCAGTTTTGGCACCTCGGATGCGCCAGGCGCACGCAAAATGCGTGATGCGCTGGCACTGATCAGGCAGCGCGCGCCGGAACTGGAAATAGACGGTGAAATGCACGGCGATGCGGCTTTGATCGAAAGTATTCGCCGCGACGTCATGCCGGACAGCCCGCTGAAAGGCACCGCAAACGTGCTGGTCATGCCTAACGTCGAAGCGGCACGCATTAGTTACAATCTGCTACGCGTATCGTGTTCAGAAGGGGTAACGGTCGGGCCAGTATTGATGGGGATTACCAAACCAGTGCATATACTGACCCGCATCGCCTCGGTGCGACGCATCGTCAATATGGTGGCACTGGCCGTGGTTGAAGCCCAAACCCAGCCTTTATGATCGCCTTCAGCGTGGCTACCAAGGTCGCTATTTGGGCACAATCCAGTCGCGGACAGGCAAGAAGTCGCGGTACAACGCGGCTTCTGCCGAACCGGCTTCCGGGTGGTAATCGTATTCCCAGCGCACCAGCGGCGGCATTGACATCAAAATTGATTCGGTGCGCCCGCCGGTCTGAAGGCCAAACAACGTACCGCGATCCCATACCAGATTGAATTCCACATAACGTCCGCGACGATAAAGCTGGAACTGGCGCTCACGTTCGCCCCACGGAAGGGCTTTGCGGCGTGCTACAATCGGCTGATAGGCCGCCATAAAACCGTTGCCAACTGCCTGCATAAAGCGAAAACAGTGGTCGAAATCGAGGGTGTTGAGATCGTCAAAAAACAGCCCGCCAATGCCGCGCTGCTCGTCACGATGCTTTATGTAAAAATAGTCATCGCACCATTTCTTGTAGCGTGAATAAACATCGTTACCAAACGGCTGACACAGATCGAAAGCGGTTTGATGCCAGTGAAGCGCATCTTCTTCAAAACCGTAGTAGGGCGTCAGATCAAACCCACCGCCAAACCACCACACCGGATCGGCACCGGGTTTTTCGGCAATGAAAAAACGCACGTTAGCGTGACTGGTGGGAACATAGGGGTTACGGGGATGAATGACCAGCGACACGCCCATCGCTTCGAAGCTGCGGCCCGCCAGTTCAGGACGATGCGCGGTTGCCGACGCGGGCATTTGATCGCCATGCACGTGGGAAAAATTGACGCCCGCCTGTTCAAATACCGCGCCATCGCGCAGCACACGGCTGCGTCCGCCCCCGCCCCCCGGCCGCTGCCAGCTGTCCTGGGCAAACTGTGCGCCACCGTCTTCGGCGGCGAGACGGTGACAAATATCTTCCTGCAATTGCAGCAAAAAGGCTTTTACGCGTGAAATATCAGGCATGTTTATCGCTTAAGTTTGCAAATTTTACCGGCATTATATCCTAAATAATCCGCGCTGCGGAAAGCTGGCAAGCGCATAAGTCACGGCAGCCTTCCACCCATGCAGTCGGGACGGATGGCGATAATCAGTGCGCCGCCGCGCGAACCAGGACGTAAATTTAAGCCGTGTGGCGATCGTACTCAGCAAAATAATTCACAATGCCATCGGCGATGGCGCTGGCAATTTTCTGGCGAAACGCATGCGTACCAAGCAGCAGCTCTTCGTGTGGATTGGTAATAAAAGACGTTTCCACCAGCACCGAAGGAATCGAAGGGGATTTTAAGACAGCAAACGCGGCTTGTTCGGTGTGCTGACTATGCAGGTGATGTACCGGGCGGATGCGGTCGAGCACATGTTTACCCAGCGTCAGGCTATTTTTGATGGTGTCGGTTTGCACCAGATCGAACAGGATCTGCTGCAAATAGTGCTCCTGTTGCTCGACTTTTGCGCCGCCAATTTTATCCGCATCATTCTCGCGCTTTGACAGATAGCGCGCCATGGTGCTGCTGGCGCCGCGATTGGACAGCGCGAAAACCGAGGCGCCGTTGGCTTCCGGGCTGGTAAAGCCATCCGCATGAATGGACATAAACAGATTCGCGCCGTGTTGGTGAGCAATTTCTACCCGCTGATAGAGTGGAATAAAATGGTCGCTGTCGCGCGTAAGACGCGCCTCAATATGCGGATGATCCTGCAACTGACGGCGCACGTTATTGGCAATCTCCAGTACCACATGTTTCTCTTCTGACCCTTGTTCACCCACCGCGCCGGAGTCGATCCCGCCGTGGCCGGGATCGAGCATCACGATGCGCTTGCCGTTTTTTGCCGGTGGGGCAGGATGTGAATGACGCGATGAAGGCAGGGCGGCATCTTCTTTTGCCAGTACAGCGCGCGGTGACAAAATGGCCAGCGCCATGCCTGAAAGCAGCAGCTGGCGACGGTTGGTCAAATGTTTAAGCAATTTCATATTCAGGTCCGTGAAGGGAAACGTGCTACGTGTTATATCGTAGCGTTTTACCGCTCGCGAGCGTCCAGTCATTTCAGGGCTTTACTTTGTATTTCAGCTCGCTAACAGAAAAAACCGTACTTTTTATCCAGACCCGGCTTTTACAGGGTTGCACGACGCAAAGAATGCGTGATAATCAGCAAATTGTGCTTAATTGCAGGTAAAGAACATGGAAATTCGCGCCTTCCGCCAGGAAGATTTTGAAGAAGTGATTACGCTCTGGGAACGTTGCGATTTATTACGGCCGTGGAACGATCCAGAGATGGATATTGAACGTAAGATGAATCACGATCCCGAACTTTTCCTTGTGGCTGAAGTTGGCGGGGAAGTGGTTGGTACCCTGATGGGAGGCTATGATGGTCATCGCGGTGCCGCTTATTATCTGGCGGTACATCCTGATTATCAGGGGCGCGGCTTTGCCAACGCGCTGATGAATCGCCTGGAGAAAAAACTCATTGCACGGGGCTGCCCGAAAATTCATTTGATGGTGCGGGAAGAGAATGATCAGGTCGTGGCGTTTTATGAAAAACTGGATTACGAGCCGGTAGATGCGCTGCTTTTTGGCAAACGGTTGATTGAAGATCGTGAGTATTAATGGACTGAAATATTTGCCGGACGAATATGACGGCAAAGGACAGCTGCGGCTGCCCTTTCTTTTTTGGCTGATTTTACTGTTACTGGCGCGAACGTGGTTGTTGCTGGTGATGGCAGGCGCGTCGCGTCAGCAGGGCAATGATTTGCTGGCGCTGTTTTATCCCGATCGACAGGCATTTTGGATTGGCCTGGCGTCAGGTGCTCCCGCCTTGTTCGGCATGCTGCTGACCGGTTATCGCGCGCGTTGGCCACGTATATGGCAATGCGGTCACAGCGTGCTGGTGCTATCGCTGCTGGTCAATCTGCTATGGCAAGGCGTCCAGTTTGCACAAAGCGATTTGCTTCGCTCGCCGCTGCCATTGCTGCTGGCGAGTTTTGATCTGCTGGCGCTACTCTGGCTCCAGTTTAATACGCGCTTGCGCGACTGTTTTTTGCCTGAACATCAGCTCGAATAAACTTTTTGCCGCTTTGCGACTCCAACCAGTTCCATCATTATGTATTTCGTTAACAGGAGTTTTCATGAAAGCTGTTCGTTCCACGCTACTGATTGCCGCCGTTATGTTGAGCGGCTGCGCCAGTTCCGGCTCCGGCGCTAACAGCAGCCAGCAGGCAAGCTGGTGGAATCCGCTGAGTTATCACTGGTCTTCGGCATTACCGTGGAACTGGTTTAGTTCTTCACTGACCGTCACCGGGCAAGGCGTCGGGGGGCTTACCGCGTCAACGCCTATGAGTGAAAGCGGCATCAAAGAAGGGTTAAAGGGGAATTATGACTTGCGTCAGGGAATGCGTGGTCAGAACGGTCAGGTTATCTCTTTCTGGCAGGCGCTGGATGACGATAAGGTGAAGCTGGTGATTTACGGGCAAACGCGCGTTGAGCGGATTGACGTGCTGGACAGCGACATTGTCAGCGCCGACGGTAGCAAAATCGGTGACGCCTTCAGCAACAAATTCAGCAAAGCTTTTAACAACTGCACGCTGGCTTCTGGTCTGGATAGCCGGGATGTGGAATGCCATGCGCCAGGCAGTCAGCACTTGCGCTACGTCTACAGCGGTGAATGGCATGGTCCAGAGGGTTTGATGCCATCCGATGACACCTTAAAGAGCTGGACGTTAAGCAAAATCATCTGGCAGCGTTAACTGCACACTGGGCTGGCGGCAAGCCAGCCTTTGCCTGATCTGCTCAGGCACAACAATTCCTCTGCATCGCTCCTTTCTCGCTATTCTCAATTCCCGCATAAACATTGCCGCTGTCTTATGCTTTTTTCGACTTTGAAATCATCAAACGATATATAAAACCGTTACAGGTTTTCCCTGAGTTATAAATAAACTGGGCATATAGCGGAGGCGTTCCGCATCAAACTTTTTCAGGGTGCCAAATGACTAGTAAAGCGATGAAAAAAATCGTTTGCGGTATCACGTTGTCACTGAGCCTGATGGGCGCAGCCAACGCAACTGAACTGCTTAACAGCTCGTATGACGTGTCGCGTGAGCTGTTTGTTGCCCTGAATGCGCCTTTTGAAAAACAGTGGGATGCCAGCCATCCGAACGACAAGCTGACGATTAAAATGTCACATGGGGGTTCATCCCGGCAGGCGTTAGCTATTCTGCAAGGTCTACGCGCCGATGTCGTGACGTATAACCAGGTGACAGACGTGCAGGTGCTGCATGACAAAGGCAACCTGATCCCAGCCGACTGGAAAAATCGTCTGCCCAATAACAGCTCACCCTTTTATTCCACCATGGCGTTTCTGGTACGTAAGGGTAATCCAAAGCAAATCCATGACTGGTCCGACTTAACGCGTAAAGACGTGAAGCTGGTTTTCCCCAATCCAAAAACCTCCGGTAATGGACGTTATACCTACCTGGCTGCATGGGGCGCAGCGAATAAAGCGAACGGCGGCGATAACGCCAAAACCGAAGCTTTTATGACGCAGTTTCTGAAAAACGTTGAGGTATTTGATACCGGCGGACGCGGCGCAACCACGACCTTTGCCGAGCGCGGGCTGGGCGATGTACTGATCAGTTTTGAATCTGAAGTGAATAACATTCGCAATCAATACGGCAAAGATGCCTACCAGGTCGTCGTGCCAAAAACCGATATTCTGGCGGAGTTCCCGGTGGCGTGGATCGATAAAAATGTTGAGCACAATAACTCTGCGGACGCGGCCAAAGCCTATCTTCATTTCCTGTATACGCCAGCAGCACAAAAAATTATTACCGACTTTTACTATCGCGTGAACAACCCACAGCTGATGGCTGAACAGAAAGAACGCTTTCCACAAACTGAACTGTTTCGCGTAGAGGAGACGTTCGGCGGCTGGGATAACGTGATGAAAACCCACTTCGCCAGCGGCGGCGAACTGGACAAACTGTTAGCGGCGGGGCGCGGATAATGTTTGCAGCCAGCCAAAAACGGGTTCTGCCCGGCTTCGGTCTCAGCCTTGGCACCAGTCTGCTGTTCACCTGTTTGGTTCTGCTGTTGCCCATCAGCGCGGTGATCATGCAGTTGTCGCAAATGACGCTGCAGCAATACTGGGATGTGATTACTAATCCACAGCTGATTGCTGCCTATGAAGTGACGCTGTTATCTGCGGGCGTGGCATCACTGTTTAATGCGGTGTTCGGTATGCTGATGGCATGGATTTTGACGCGCTACCGTTTTCCGGGTCGCACCATTCTGGATGGTCTGATGGATTTGCCGTTTGCGCTGCCAACGGCAGTCGCGGGCTTAACCCTGGCCGGTCTGTTTTCGGTCAACGGCTGGTACGGACAGTGGTTTGCCCATTTTGACATCAAAATCTCCTACACCTGGATAGGTATCGCCATCGCCATGGCTTTTACCAGCATCCCGTTTGTGGTGCGTACCGTGCAGCCGGTGCTGGAAGAGTTAGGACCGGAATATGAAGAAGCCGCACAGACGTTAGGCGCTACGCCATGGCAGAGCTTTCGCCGCGTGGTGCTACCGGAAGTCGCGCCCGCGTTACTGGCCGGAACGGCACTGTCGTTCACCCGCAGCCTGGGCGAGTTTGGCGCGGTGATCTTCATCGCCGGTAATATCGCCTGGAAAACCGAAGTGACGTCACTGATGATTTTTGTTCGCCTGCAGGAGTTTGATTACCCGGCTGCCAGCGCTATCGCGTCGGTGATTCTGGCTGCATCGCTGCTGTTACTGTTCGCTATCAATACATTGCAGAGCCGCTTTGGTCGTCGCCTGGGAGGCCATTAATGGCAGAGATTTCGCAACTTAATCATGCTGCCCGCCAGCCGGTAAACTGGGGTAAATGGCTGTTAATTGGTATTGGAGCATTGGTTTCAATTCTGCTGCTGGTGGTGCCAATGGCGTCCATCTTCTATGAGGCGCTCCATCAGGGATTAGGCCTGACCTTCAGCAATCTGACCGACAGCGATATGCTGCACGCGATTTGGCTGACCGTTCTGGTGGCGCTGATTACCGTGCCGGTTAACCTGGTATTCGGTACGCTGCTGGCCTGGCTGGTGACACGCTTTACCTTCCCTGGCCGTCAACTGCTGTTGACGATGTTTGATATTCCTTTTGCTGTTTCGCCGGTAGTGGCGGGGCTGATGTATTTGCTGTTCTGGGGCGTTAACGGCCCGGCAGGCGGCTGGCTGGATGCGCATAACATCCAGATCATGTTCTCCTGGCCCGGCATGGTGCTGGCGACGGTATTTGTGACGTGTCCATTTGTGGTGCGTGAGCTGGTGCCAGTGATGCTGAGCCAGGGCAGTCATGAAGACGAAGCCGCAGTGCTTTTGGGTGCATCCGGCTGGCAGATGTTCCGCCGCGTGACGCTGCCGAACATTCGCTGGGCCATGTTATATGGCGTGGTACTCACTAATGCGCGTGCCATTGGTGAGTTTGGTGCGGTCTCGGTGGTTTCGGGATCGATCCGTGGCGAAACCTACACCTTGCCACTTCAGGTTGAATTACTGCATCAGGACTACAACACCGTTGGCGCGTTTACCGCTGCCGCATTGCTGACCCTGATGGCGATAGTGACACTGTTTCTGAAAAGCATTGTGCAATGGCGTTTAGAGCAACAGCACAAGCGCTTGCAACAGGAGGAAAATCATGAGCATTGAGATTAACCAGATCAATAAATCATTTGGTCGCACATCGGTACTGAATAACATCTCTTTAGATATTCCTTCTGGCCAAATGGTGGCGCTGCTGGGGCCGTCCGGTTCAGGTAAAACCACGCTGCTGCGTATTATTGCCGGGCTGGAACATCAAAACAGCGGACAGATTCGTTTTCACAATAAAGATGTCAGCACCCTGCATGCGCGCGATCGTCAGGTTGGATTTGTGTTCCAGCACTATGCGCTGTTCCGGCATATGACAGTGTTTGACAATATCGCTTTTGGCCTGAGTGTGTTGCCACGCCGTGAGCGTCCATCGTCTGCTGAGATTAAACAACGCGTGACGCGTTTGCTGGAGATGGTGCAACTGTCCCATCTGGCGAACCGTTTTCCGGCTCAGCTTTCAGGCGGACAAAAACAGCGCGTGGCGCTGGCGCGTGCCTTAGCCGTTGAGCCACAAATCCTGTTACTTGATGAACCGTTCGGCGCGCTGGATGCGCAGGTGCGTAAAGAGCTGCGTCGCTGGCTGCGCCAGCTGCATGAAGAGTTAAAATTCACCAGCGTATTCGTTACTCACGATCAGGAAGAGGCGATGGAAGTCGCTGACCGCGTGGTCGTGATGAGCCAGGGCCATATAGAACAGGTTGGCACACCAGACGATGTATGGCGCGATCCTGCCACCCGTTTCGTACTGGAGTTCCTCGGCGAAGTAAACCGTTTCGATGGCGAAGTGCGCGGTTCACAATTCTACGTCGGTGCCCATCACTGGCCGCTGAATTATACGCCAGCACTTCAGGGTAACGTCGATCTGTTCCTGCGCCCCTGGGAACTTGATGTATCACGCCAGAGCAGCCTTGAAACGCCGCTGCCCGTCCAGATTATGGAAGTCAGCCCGCGCGGTCACTTCTGGCAACTGGTTGTGCAGCCGAGTGGCTGGCAGAGCGAGCCATTCTCGCTGGTATTTGAAGGTGATCAGTCTGCACCGGTTCGCGGCGAGCGGCTGTTTGTCGGTTTGCAGCAGGCGCGCCTCTATCAGGGGGCCCAGCCATTACGCGCTGTTGCCTTTGCTGAAAGCGCCTGATATTTTTTTTCAATACAGGGCGGGAGAAGATCCCGCCCTTTTTTTGCCTCGCCTTTTCTTAATTTGCACCGGGAATGAAAGTGACGACTCTCGAACACACCATCGGCAATACGCCGCTGATTAAACTACAGCGTCTGACGCCCGCTAACGGCAGCGAAGTCTTGCTCAAGCTGGAAGGGAATAATCCGGCCGGTTCAGTTAAGGATCGTGCCGCCTGGTCGATGATTAATCAGGCCGAGCTGCGTGGTGACATCAAACCTGGCGATCAACTTATTGAAGCAACCAGCGGCAATACGGGCATTGCGCTGGCGATGATCGCTGCGATGAAAGGCTATCGTCTGCGTTTGTTGATGCCCGAAAACATGAGTCAGGAACGGCAGGATGCAATGCGGGCTTACGGCGCCGAGCTGGTACTGTTGAGTCGCGAGCAGGGCATGGAAGGCGCACGAGATTTGGCACAGGAGATGGCGGCGCGTGGAGAAGGGCTGGTGCTTGATCAGTTCAACAATCCCGATAATCCGTTAGGTCATTATCAAACCACCGGGCCGGAATTGTGGCAGCAATCCAGTCAGCGCATGACCCATTTTGTTTCCAGCATGGGCACCACGGGCACCATCACTGGCGTCGGACGCTACCTCAAAGAGCAGAAAACCGAGGTAAAAGTCATAGGCTTGCAGCCGAGCGAAGGCAGCAATATCCCTGGCATTCGTCGCTGGTCGCTGGCGTACCTGCCAGGGATTTATCGTCCTGATTTGGTCGATGATGTGATGGATATGTCGCAACAGGAAGCGGAGGACACCATGCGCAAGCTGGCGAAAAAAGAAGGCATTTTCTGTGGCGTGAGTTCGGGTGGCGCCGTTGCTGGCGCATTACGCATCGCTGCTGCGCATCCCGGTAGCGTGGTCGTCGCTATCATCTGCGATCGCGGCGATCGCTACCTTTCAACCGGCATTTATCAATAATTCTCCTGTCCTGAAAGGCTTGTTCGCACCCTGCTGGTGCTGACAGGCCTTTTTTGTCTATAGTCAGCCTGAGAAATTTCTGGCGCCGATTCTGTAAGGATCGCGTAAAACCGGCTGCGTCCGAGGCTGGCTCAGGACAGAATAGCCGCAATTTTGTACGAGAAGATAAACATGAAAATCCTGCTGGTTGATGACGATTTAGAACTGGGTACGATGTTAAGCCAATACCTGATTGCGGAAGGCTTTGATGCACAACTGGTTTTAACCGGGAGCGCGGGCATTGAAGGCGCGCTTTCTGGACAATATATGGCAATGATTCTCGACATCATGCTACCAGACATGAGTGGCATTGATGTATTACGCCAGGTTCGCCAGAACAGCCGTTTGCCGGTGATCATGCTGACGGCCAAAGGCGATAATATTGATCGTGTTATCGGCCTGGAAATGGGCGCTGACGATTATGTGCCGAAACCGTGCTATCCACGTGAACTGGTGGCCCGTCTGCGTGCGGTACTGCGCCGCTTTGAAGAACAAGCGCCATTGCCCGATAAGAAAGAGCTGCTACGCTGGGGCGAACTGACGCTAAATCCTGCTACCCGTATCACCGAATGGCAGGGCAAAGTCTTTGATCTTACCGCTTCAGAATTCAATCTGCTCGATCTGCTGCTGCGTGCGCCGGACCGTGTGGTATCAAAGGATGAGCTGTCAGAGAAGGGGTTGGGACGGCCACGGGAAGCCTACGATCGTAGCGTAGATGTGCACATCAGTAATATTCGACAGAAATTAAGCGCGTTGACGGCCGAAAGCGTCAATATTGAAACGGTACGCAGCATCGGCTATCGCATTCGATGAAATATAGCTATCGCGGACGGATGTTCTGGAAGATCCTTATCGGCTTTTTGGTCGTGTTCGTTATTATTAGTCAGTTGATTTGGCTGGGTTTTACCCTCTCTGGTAAACGCCATGAGCCGCCAGAAATTGTTGCTATCCGCCGTATTGTGAATTTACAAATGGCATCTGCGGTTTCAGTGCTGGAGCGCGGCGGGCTGGGCTCGCTGGATGACATGATGGCTGACTGGGAACCCAACGATCGCCAGTTTTTCAAAATCATTCAGCATAACAGGCCGATAAAAGGTGAAGTGCTGCCGGAAGGATTTAATCCGCCTTTCGAAGGCCATGTCCCTGACGTGATTGTGCGATGGGTAAAAGGGGCGGATGGTAAGCAGTACGAGCTGCGCTATGACGTCAAAGGGATGCGCGAGGACAGCCGAATGGACGGGCCGCGCGACTTTCTGAATATCCCAGAGCCCCTGTTTATTTTTGCCGGTTCGGTGGGGCTGCTGTTCAGTTTTCTGCTGGCGTGGAACCTGACGCGGCCAATGCGCCAGCTACGCGAAGGCTTTTCTCGCGTTGCTGATGGAGATTTAAGCGTTCGGCTTTATCCTGTAATGCGTAAACGCCACGATGAGCTCTCTACCGTGGCGCAAGCGTTTGATGCGATGGTCGAGCGGCTGGATACGCTGGTACGCGCCCGCGAAGAACTGTTGCACGACATTTCTCATGAGCTGCGCTCGCCGCTGGCGCGTTTGCAGCTGGCAACCGGCCTGGCACGACAAACCCCTGAAAGCGTCCATGCTTCGCTGGACCGCATCGACGAAGAAGCGCGACGACTGGATAAGATGATCGGCGAATTGCTTACGTTGTCGCGTGCCGAGCACGAAAGCATGCCAGATGAGCAATACTTTGATCTGACGGGCCTGCTGCATGCGGTGGTTACCGATGTGCGTTATGAGGCACAGATCCCTGGAGTGAAAGTCGATTTTCATGTTGATGAAAGTGCGGATTATACCGTGCGCGGCAATGCGGAGTTGATTCGTCGCGGCGTTGAAAATGTGCTGCGCAATGCGCTGCGTTTTTCACTGAAAGGGCAACACATCCAGGTGCGATTGCAGGCAGAAGATCAGTGGCTGGCGATCCGCGTACGCGATCAGGGACCGGGCGTTGATGAAGAAAAACTCTCCAGTATTTTTGATCCCTTCGTAAGGGTGAAATCGCCGCTGTTGGGCAAGGGTTATGGTTTGGGGCTGGCAATTGTGCGCAAAGTGGTATTAGCGCACCATGGCGAAATTAAAGCTGTAAACCTGCCAGAGGGGGGGCTGGAACTGACCATTCGCTTGCCTCGCTGGCAGCCGTAATAAGGCACAGGTTGATTTTAGATAGCAACAAAAACGGCACCCGAAGGTGCCGTTTTTTATCTGATGTCATTTACTTTTTGATGCGAATCACCGGGGTTTCCCCGACGGTGACCTGGCCAGACAGCTTGGTCAAATCCTTGATCTCATCCATGTTGGAGATGACAACTGGCGTCAGGGTTGATTTTGCTTTCTCTTCCAGCAACGGTAAATCGAACTCGATAACCACATCGCCTTTCTTGACCTTCTGGCCTTCTTCAGCGATACGTTTGAAACCTTCACCTTTCAATTCAACCGTGTCGATGCCGAAGTGAACAAACAGCTCAATACCGTTATCAGATTCAATTGAAAAAGCGTGGTTGGTTTCAAAAATTTTGCCGATGGTGCCATCTACCGGTGCAACCATTTTGTTGCCGTTTGGTTTGATAGCGATGCCGTCACCAACAATTTTTTCTGCAAACACCACATCTGGTACGTCTTCAATGTTCACGATTTCGCCTGACAGAGGCGCGACGATGTCAATTGTCCCTGAGCTATCTGTTTTTTCGCCAAAAAGTTTAGAAAACAAACCCATGATCTTCTCCTAAGCAGTAATTTGGGGCCAGCATTTCGCGGATCAACAGAGCGTTTTTTCTTTGATGAACTTGTTAACCAAGTTCATTAAATCTTCCGCTGTAGGTTGGGCCAGAGCCTGCTCTGCCAACTCCTTCGCATCTTCGAAACGAGTATTGCGAATGATTTTCTTGATGCTTGGGATAGAAATGGCACTCATGCTGAATTCGTCCAGCCCCATTCCCAGTAACAGTAGTGTAGCACGTTCGTCACCCGCCAGCTCACCACACATGCCTGTCCACTTGCCTTCAGCATGAGAAGCATCAATGACTTGCTTGATCAAACCCAACACCGACGGTGTCATTGGGTTATACAGGTGCGAAATTAAATCATTACCACGATCAACCGCCAGAGTATACTGCGTCAGATCATTTGTCCCAATACTGAAGAAATCAACTTCTTTCGCCAGATGACGCGCGATAACGGCAGAAGCGGGCGTTTCTACCATAATGCCGACTTCAATTGACTCATCAAAGGCTTTGCCTTCTTCACGCAGTTGCGCTTTCAGCATCTCCAGTTCTGCCTTCAGGCTGCGTACTTCTTCAACCGAAATGATCATCGGGAACATGATGCGCAGTTTGCCAAAGGAGGAGGCGCGTAAGATGGCGCGCAGCTGAGCATGAAGAATTTCTTTACGATCCATGGCGATACGAATCGCACGCCAGCCGAGGAAAGGATTTTCCTCTTTTGGCAGGTTCATGTAAGGCAGGTCTTTATCGCCGCCGATGTCCATCGTACGTACGATAACCGCCTGGGAACCCATGCCTTCCGCTACGGCTTTATAAGCCTGGAACTGTTCTTCTTCGGTGGGTAGTGAGTCACGGTCCATAAACAGGAATTCAGTACGGTATAAGCCCACGCCTTCCGCGCCGTTACGTTCAGCCCCGGCAATATCGCGTACTGTGCCGATATTGGCGCACACTTCAACCTGATGACCATCCAGCGTAATAGCGGGTAAATCCTTCAGCTTGGCTAATTCATGTTTCTCGGACAGATATTGCGTCTGTACCGCTTTTAGTTCTTCCTGTTTTTCCTCGCTCGGATTGACGTAGATAGTGTTATTTACCCCATCAATAATCAGGAAATCGCCGTTTTTAACAGAAGCAGTAACGTTACCAGTACCGACAATGGCGGGGATCTCAAGTGAACGCGCCATAATTGAGGTATGGGAAGTCCGTCCACCCAGATCGGTGATAAAACCCAGCGCCTTTTTCAGATTCAGCTGGGCGGTTTCTGACGGCGTTAAATCTTTTGCTACCAGAATGGATTCTTCCTGAATCGCGCTCAGATCAACAATATGTAAACCTAAGATGTTTTGCAGCAAACGTTTACCGATGTCACGCACATCTGCGGCACGCTCTTTCAGATATTCGTCATCCAGCTCTTCTAACGCTTTCGCCTGGCCATCAATCACAGAATACGCGGCAGCATCTGCGCTGGCATGCTCTTTCTTGATCAGGTCAATGATTTCCTGTTCTAACTCTTCGTCTTCCAGCAACATGATGTGGCCTTCGAAGATGGCAGCTTTCTCTTCACCGAGGGATTCACCCGCTTTTACTCGAATAGCTTCCAGTTGAAGGGCCGCTTTACTGCGGCCATCGAGGAAGCGCTGAACTTCCTGCTCAACCTGGTCATCAGAAATCTTTTTGCGGTTGATGACGATCTCATCTTCTTTCAGCAGCAGAGCTTTGCCGAAAGCGATACCTGGTGATGCTAAAATGCCTGAAATCATAACCTTACCTTTTTATCACGATGGCTGATTGACTCTTTGCGATGCCATTGTCTCGGGACACGTACTCTACGGAAATAATATCGCGGACAGATTGTCCGCGATCAAGGTGCTTGCACCCAATGGCCCAGAGGAGTCAGTTGTCTGAAAGCGAAGTGGAGATTACTCCAGTTCAGCCATCAGTTTAACCAGATGTTCAACGGCTTTCTGTTCGTCTTCACCTTCCGCAGAAAGTGTCACAACGGTGCCCTGAGTCAGACCTAATGTCTGAAGTTTGAACAGGCTTTTTGCGCTTGCTGATTTACCGTTAGAGGTCACGGTGATTTCTGACTGGAAAGCTTTGGCTTCTTTTACGAATTGCGCAGCTGGGCGAGTGTGCAGACCGTTTGGTGCGGTAATGGTAACTTCTTGCTGGAACATTCTATTTCCCCAACGTTATCGTGATTAGTATTGTGAATCTAAAGTCTAGCCTGGAGCCATCACTTTAGCCTGTGTCGGCGCGCTGGTATAGCCTCATACTGACCAATTAATGCGCTTGAATGCGTTTGGTCATTCCACTAAAGCATCCAACAAGTCTGAATGCTTTCTGTGTTAATTATGCCGTGATTTGCCGTTTCGCCAAATCAATAAACTGGTTCAGCATGATCCACTTCAAAAGTGGATTAATTTCAGGCATCGAAATAATTGGCTGTCTAAATACCAGAGCTGTATCACTGAAATCAATCCATCGGGTAATGAAAGTGAGATCTGAACCACAAAAAAGCACCCGGATGGGTGCTTTTTCGGCATTTTCAGACAATAGCCTTACGACTGAAGCTCTTTCTCGGTGAAGAGATCGGCAAATAGCGCGGTACTGAGATAGCGTTCACCGGAAGAGGGAAGGATAACCACGATAGTCTTATTGGCGAAGGCTTCTTCTTCCTGCAGCTTCAGCGCCGCAGCCACAGCCGCGCCTGACGAGATACCGGCCAGAATGCCTTCTTCTTCCATCAGCTGGCGAGCGGTGCTGATCGCTTCGTCATTAGAAATAGCCACCACGCGATCGATTAAGTTTAAATCAAGGTTACCTGGGATAAAACCTGCACCAATGCCCTGGATTTTATGTGGGCCAGGCTTGATTTCTTCGCCTGCTAACGCTTGAGCAATGACGGGAGAATCGGTCGGCTCAACTGCGACAGCAATGAGATCTTGTTTACCTTTCGTGTTTTTAATGTAGCGGGTTACGCCGGTTAAGGTCCCACCCGTACCTACGCCTGAAATAAAGACATCGACTTCCCCATCCGTATCTTCCCAGATTTCTGGGCCGGTGGTTTTTTCATGGATTTCTGGATTGGCAGGGTTGCTGAACTGTTGCAGGAGCACGTACTTATCGGGGTTACTGGCGACGATCTCTTCGGCTTTGGCAATCGCGCCTTTCATGCCCTTAGCGCCTTCGGTCAGCTCAAGTTTCGCCCCCAGCGCTTTCAGCAGCTTACGGCGTTCAACCGACATAGTTTCTGGCATAGTCAATGTCAGTTTGTAACCGCGTGCAGCTGCGACATAAGCCAGCGCGATACCGGTATTACCGCTGGTGGGTTCAACCAGCTCAATGCCTGGTTTCAGAATACCGCGTTTCTCTGCGTCCCAAATCATATTGGCACCAATACGGCATTTAACGCTGAAGCTCGGGTTACGGGATTCTACCTTCGCCAGGATGCGGCCGTTACCGATGCGGTTCAGTCGAACCAGGGGCGTATGACCAATTGTCAAAGAGTTGTCTTCATAGATCTTACTCATAGCCTGTCCTTAACTGTATGAATTATTGGGAACCCTCAGAGCATACCTTTTCTGTCTACGTGCGGAAGGAAAGAAATGGCATATCTATATGTCAGGTGGCAATAAGCCCTGATGAAAAATGCATAAGGCCTGCTGATAAGTCTAACGCAGGTTGACCTGAGCCAGCTGAGTGCGGTAGCGATCCACCCACATCGCCGTAGCGCCACAGACCGCAACCGGCATAATGACCAGGTTGAGAACCGGGATCATTGTGAACAGGCTTACCAGCGCACCAAACTGCATGTTGGCCGTTTTATGCTGGCGCAACGCATTACGCATTTGCGGAAAGCTGACTTTATGATTATCAAACGGATAATCGCAATATTGTACCGACAGCATCCACGCACTGAACAAAAACCATAGTAGTGGCGCAACGGTTTGACCAAAGCCGGGAATGAAATAAAGCAGCAATAAACCAAACGCGCGTGGCAGGTAATAGCCTAACTTTTGCAGCTCGCGTTTCATGATACGGGGAATATCCTTTATCATGCCCAGCCAGCCGCCGTCCGGTAAGGGCGCGCCGGTCAAACGGCCTTCCAGTTGCTCCGCCAGCAAGCCGCAAAACGGGGCAGCAATCCAGTTTGCAATGGTTGAGAAAAAGTAGCTAAACACCAGCACGATAGAAATGACCGACAGCGGCCACAGTAAATAACTCAGCCATTGCAGCCAGTCAGGGATTTGTGCCATCAGCTGTGGGATCCAGTTGCCAAGGCGATAAAACAACCAGATAAACGCACCGCCCAACATCACGATATTAACCAATAGCGGGATAACGACAAAACGGCGGATCCCTGGCATACGAACCAGTTTCCAGCCCTGGCTAAAATAGTGCACGCCGTTAAACGATGAAACAGACTTCGCACGATCCATAAAGGCAATTCTCCTGAAGATGTTGTGGCGCGACCATCATAACCTGTCTTTTACACCTGATCAGATGCCATTTGGGTAAAAAAACAGCGAAAAAGCGTGGCTGGCCTATCTTATTTGTCAGAAAATACTGCACAGACTTGCACTTGTGTAGCAGGGCAAATACAGTTAGAGGATAAAGTTTGCCGCGGTGGCAAGGTATTGGAACAACAGAGAATACAATGATGCAGGATTTGCGTCTGATATTAATCGTTGTTGGCGCGATCGCCATTATAGCGCTTCTTCTTCACGGGCTGTGGACCAGCCGTAAAGAGCGCTCTTCGGTATTCCGCGATCGCCCGCACAAACGTCTTAAACAACGTGACGAACATGATGATGAGGACCTGAGCGACGACGAGGAAGAAGGCGTCGGCAAAGTGCGTGTACGTAATGAACGCCCAGGCCAACAGGAGCCGCGTTTCGACGTCCCTCATGATGCTCAGCCTGAAGCGCCGCAAAAGCCCGCGCCAGTTCAGCCTGCGCGTCAACCGGCTCCGCGTCCTGTCGCGCCGCAGCCGGAAAGCGATCCGCTTTTAGAGGTTGCCCCGCAGCCACAACCGCAGCCGCATCCTGAACCCGTGCGTCAACAGCCATCGGAACCCCCCTTTGTTCCACAACCGGTTCAGGCCGATCCGCTGCTGGATTTAGATCCGTTAGAATCTGTCCAGCCAGAACCTGAGTATCAGGCTGAGCCAGAACCAGAAGCAACGGCATCGCCTGAACCGAAAGTGACGCCCGCTAAACCGAAAGAAGCCGTGCTGGTGTTACATGTTGCGGCACACTCTGGTGGCGAACTGAATGGCGAAGCTCTGTTGCAAGGTATTCTGCAGGCTGGCTTCCAGTTTGGTGAAATGAATATTTTCCATCGCCATTTAAGTCCTGCCGGCAGCGGTCCTGTGCTGTTTAGTCTGGCAAACATGGTGAAACCGGGCTCGTTTAATCCAGAAACCATGACGGATTTCTCCACGCCAGGGATCTCCATCTTTATGATGGTGCCCTCTTACGGCGACGCGAATCAGAACTTTAAGTTAATGCTGCAATCAGCACAGCGCATTGCGGATGATGTTGGTGGCGTTGTGTTAGACGATGAACGCCGCATGATGACGCCGCAAAAACTGGAAACCTACAAAGCTCGCATTCGCGAAGTGGTAGACGTCTGACCGACGCAAAAAAATTAACCTGTGTCTTAAGCAAACCCCCGCCTGTCGGGGGTTTTTTATCTGATGGGGCTTTATGAAATCTGTCCAGGATCACATCACCGAGCTGCGCACCACGCTGCGTCACCATGAATATCTTTATCACGTTATGGATGCCCCGGAAGTGCCGGACGCTGAATATGATCGTCTGATGCGTGAACTGCGTGCGTTAGAAGAAAAACATCCCGATCTGATTACCCCCGACTCGCCAACACAACGCGTCGGCGCAGCGCCACTGACTATGTTTGAGCAGGTGCGCCACGAAGTGCCAATGCTGTCTCTGGATAATGCATTTGATGAAGCAACTTTTCTCGCGTTCAACAAACGTGTGCAGGATCGTTTAAAAGATACCGATGACATCGCCTATTGCTGCGAACTGAAGCTGGATGGGTTGGCGGTCAGCCTGTTGTATGAGAATGGTTTGTTAACGCGTGCCGCCACGCGTGGCGATGGTACAACCGGTGAAAATATTACGACCAACGTGCGTACTATTCGCGCTATTCCTTTGCGCCTTAAAGGCAATAACCTTCCTGCTCGTGTCGAAGTGCGTGGTGAAGTGTTTATGACTCAACGCGGCTTTGAAAAGTTAAATGATGAAGCCCGCCGCACCGATGGAAAGGTTTTTGCTAACCCACGAAACGCTGCGGCTGGTTCATTGCGTCAGCTTGATCCACGCATTACCGCGAAACGTCCGCTCACTTTTTTTTGCTACGGTTTTGGCTTGCTGGAAGGCGGCGAGATGCCGCACAGTCACATGCAGCGCCTGCAGCAGTTTAAAGCGTGGGGATTGCCGGTCAGTGATCGGATTCGTATTGCGCATAATGCCGAAGAAGCCCTGGCATTTTATCGCGATATTGAACAGCAGCGCCCGTCGCTGGGCTTCGATATTGATGGCGTAGTGATAAAAGTCGATTCACAGGAGTTGCAGGAACGGCTGGGCTTTGTCGCGCGTGCGCCGCGCTGGGCAATCGCATTTAAGTTCCCGGCACAGGAACAAATGACACTAGTGCGCGATGTAGAGTTTCAGGTAGGACGTACTGGCGCCATCACGCCGGTTGCGCGCCTTGAACCGGTTCAGGTGGCGGGAGTCACCGTCAGCAACGCCACGCTGCATAATGCCGATGAGATCGAACGCCTTGGCCTGCGGATTGGCGACAAAGTGGTAATTCGTCGCGCGGGCGATGTCATTCCCCAGGTGGTCAATGTCGTCACTTCCGAGCGCCCTGATAACGCAAGTGAAGTGGTGTTTCCAACTCATTGTCCGGTATGTGGTTCAGACGTTGAACGTGTAGAAGGTGAAGCCGTTGCGCGCTGTACGGGCGGCCTGATTTGTGGCGCGCAGCGCAAAGAAGCGCTCAAACATTTCGTTTCCCGCCGCGCCATGGATGTGGATGGAATGGGCGACAAAATCATCGATCAGCTGGTTGAAAAAGAATACGTTAACACCCCGGCTGACCTGTTTCGTCTTACTGCGGGCAAACTAACCGGCCTTGATCGCATGGGGCCGAAATCGGCACAAAATATAGTGGATGCGCTGGAAAAAGCTAAATCGACTACGCTGGCGCGCTTCCTGTATGCACTTGGGATCCGTGAAGTGGGGGAGGCAACCGCCGCTAACCTGGCAAATCACTTCGGTGAGCTGCAAAAAGTGATGGATGCCGATCTGGATGCGCTGATTGCCGTACAAGACGTTGGCAAAGTGGTTGCTGCACATGTGCGTAATTTTATGGAAGAGGAAAGTAACCGCGAAGTCATTCGTCAGTTAACCGATGACATCGGTATTCACTGGCCGCAGGTAGCCGTGGTAAAAGCTGAAGAAATCGACAGTCCGTTTGCCGGAAAAACGGTTGTATTAACCGGTTCGCTGTCACTGATGAACCGTGATGATGCGAAAGAGCGCTTAACAGCACTGGGCGCTAAAGTAAGCGGCAGCGTTTCTAAGAAAACCGATCTGCTGATTGCCGGTGAAGCCGCCGGTTCTAAGCTGGCAAAAGCGCAGGAGCTGGGTATTGAGGTGATAGACGAAGCCGAGATGATCCGTCTGCTAGGAGCGTAAAATGGATAAACAGCAATTGGTTGAGATAGCCAATACCGCCATGCCCTTTGGCAAATATAAAGGCCGAATGCTGATTGATTTACCTGAGCCTTATCTGTTGTGGTTCGCCCGCAGCGGCGATTTTCCTTCTGGCCGCCTGGGTGAACTGATGCAGTTCACGCTGGCGATCAAAATGGAAGGATTAGACGGGTTGGTAAAGCCGCTAAAACACAATACATAACAAACCCGCTTTGTGGAGTGCTTTTCCCGGTTAAATACTCAGGAAAGCCCACTCGGCGGGGTATCGACTTAATACTTATTTCTGTGATTCGGCTACTGCAACGTCTACCTGCTGTTTCTCATTATTTTTCTTATACCGTCCGGCAATGAACGAGCACACCATCAACTGCACCTGATGAAAAATCATAAGCGGCAAGACAATGATCCCCACGGTGCTGGCCGGGAACAGAATATTCGCCATGGGCACGCCGTTCGCCAGGCTCTTCTTCGAACCGCAGAACAACACCACGATTTCATCGGCACGGCTGAAACCAAACAGACGGGACGCCAAAAAATTAATCACCAGGGCGAAGAACAGCAGCACGATACAACCAGCAAGGATCCATAGCAGCGTATCAACCCCCACGCGATGCCAAATGCCATTCACCACGGCTTCGCTGAAGGCGGAGTAGACGACTAAAAGAATTGAAGTCTGGTCAGTTTTGCCAATCAGGCTGCGATGTTTTTCGACCCAGCCGCTAATCCAGCGACGTGACAAATGTCCCAGCACAAAAGGCACCAGCAATTGCAGCATGATTTTGCCAATCTGCTCCAGGCCGTTGCCCGGTGCATTGCTGTGTATATCCATAACCAGATTCACCAGCAGCGGAGAGACAAATACGCCCAGCAAGCTTGAAGCGGATGCGCTACAAACGGCTGCCGCCACGTTACCGCCTGCCATTGAGGTAAAGGCGATTGCCGATTGCACGGTTGCAGGCAAAATACACACATACAGGAAACCGGTATAAATCTCAGGACCAACATTAACCGGATGCCACCATACCAGCAGTAAACCCAGGATGGGAAACAACACAAACGTGCTGCACATGATCCACAAGTGAAGCTGCCAGTGGCTGCTACCGGCAATGATTTTTTCACGCGACAGTTTAGCGCCATGCATAAAGAACAGCAGCGCGATGGCGGCGGTTGTCAGATATTCGAAGAAATCGACGAACCCGCCTTTAGCAGGTATGAAAGTGGCGAGCAGCACGGTGATGAGGAGTTTTATCATCATCGGATCGAGTCGTAAAAATCCCATTGTTGCAATCCGGTTAAAATTTCAATGGAAGAGATTGTGCGTGAACTGGGTTTAGAAATAAAATTGATTTATTGAATTAATCTATGAGCATTTTCGATGAATTATACATTACGCCAGTTGCGTACCTTTGTTGCTGTCGCGCAGCATGGAGGATTCAGTCAGGCTGGACACGCTATCGGACTCAGCCAGTCTGCGGTGAGCCACAGCATTAAGGAGCTGGAAGCGGAAGTTGGCGTACGCCTGCTCGATCGTACCACGCGCGAAGTATTACTCACCGAGGCCGGTCAGCAACTGGCGTCGCGTATGGCACGCTTGCTGGAGGAGATGAACACGACGCTGCTGGATATTCGCAGCTATGGCGAGCAACGCAGCGGGACCGTGCGTATCGCCGCGAGCCAAACTATCTCAGCTCACTTAATGCCGCAATGTCTGGCATCCAGTCAGCAAAACTTTCCTGACATCAAAGTGATCCTTAATGATCGCGTGCAGCAGTGGGTGTTGCAAAGCGTACGTAATGCTGAAGTAGATTTCGGTATTGTGATCGGCCCGCTCAGCGATACTGATTTTGATTGCCTTGCCATTCTTGACGAGCCTTTTTTATTGCTGTGCCGCAATGATGATCCACTGGCGAGCGTTGAGAAAGCACAATGGTTGATGCTGGACAGGCGCATTATGGTACTGCAGGATTACGCTTCGGGTAGCCGGGTTTTGATTGATGCGGCGTTGCGCGAACAAGGAATAAAGGTTGAGGTAGTGCAGGAGATTGGTCATCCGGCCACGCTGTTCCCGATGGTGGAAGCCGGTATTGGTATTAGCATTTTACCCGCGCTGGCGTTGCCATTACCGGCGGGGCGGGCATTAACGGTACGGCGTTTATATCCAGAAATTAATCGCAGTCTGACATTAATAAAGCGCAAGAATCGCTCTCTCACGCCAGCCGCTGAAGCGATCTGGCAGGAAGTGCGTCAGCAGGCAATGTTACTGACGCAACAACGCACGCTCAAACCGGCATTTTAGACGTAAACATCCACCTGATTGCTAGCGGTGGGACGGTTAATGCCATCTGCTTTAATTTCGTTAGTCTGTTTTACTTCCTGAGATTGCTGCGATTTTTCAGCCTGCTTCTGTTGTAGCTGAGCGATTTGCGCTTGCAGCATTTGAATCTGCGATTCCAGCAGCTGCTGCTGTTCGGCTTTATCCTTATCGCTTAAATCGCTGTTGCTGGAAAGTTCTTTTAACTGTTTAGTGACGGTTTGGATTTGTTTGGTCAGGCTGGCGATTTGTGAAGAGACGTCGCTGCCGCTACTGCTGCTAACGCTGGTCGCGCTCGATATTGTAGTCATGGTGTTCTCCTTGCAAATGTTCATTATCGTTATCGACACAAGATGAAAAGGCTTGAGGAGACGGGGTGTTAAAGTTTAGAAAAGAGAGGAGGGCGATTTTGTCTCATCCTGCACGTTATACTGTGCGTCTGAAACGAAAAAAGCGCCTGAAGGCGCTTTTCTCTGAATTGGTGGGTCGTGCAGGATTCGAACCTGCGACCAATTGATTAAAAGTCAACTGCTCTACCAACTGAGCTAACGACCCGAAGTGGTGGGTGATGACGGGTTCGAACCGCCGACCCCCTCCTTGTAAGGGAGATGCTCTACCAACTGAGCTAATCACCCACTTCGGTACTGCTTAACAAGAGTGTCATCAGACTAAGATATGGTGGGTGATGACGGGCTCGAACCGCCGACCCCCTCCTTGTAAGGGAGATGCTCTACCAACTGAGCTAATCACCCATATCTTCTCTCTTGTTCACTGCGGGCCACCTTAAGAGTGGTGGGTGATGACGGGTTCGAACCGCCGACCCCCTCCTTGTAAGGGAGATGCTCTACCAACTGAGCTAATCACCCCCGCTGTGTGGAGTCGCATTATAGGGATAGTTGATTTCGAGTCAACGGTTTTTAAAACTTAAATGTGCGTTCGGTTTAAAATTAAACATCCTGCAGGGGTTTTGGTCAATGTGCTGGTTTTATTAGCAGAAAGAGTCCGTTTCGCCAGTCCCGGTTGGCTCACATGCATTGAGGATTCACCGCCAGGTGCTAGAATGTGCGCACTGTTTTTCGCGTCTAACCCGTTTTCTGTCATCCAGACAGAGAACTCGCGCATTTAAGGCAATACTGAATGAAAATCAAAACGCGCTTTGCGCCAAGCCCGACCGGCTATTTACATGTGGGCGGCGCTCGTACCGCACTTTATTCCTGGCTTTTTGCTCGTCATAACCAGGGCGAATTTGTTCTGCGTATCGAAGATACCGATCTTGAGCGTTCCACGCCGGAAGCTATCGAAGCCATTATGGATGGCATGAACTGGTTGAGCCTTGACTGGAATGAAGGCCCCTATTATCAGACCCGGCGTTTCGATCGCTATAACGCAGTGATTGATGAAATGCTGGATGCGGGAACGGCCTATAAATGTTATTGCTCGAAAGAGCGTCTGGAAGCGCTGCGTGAAACGCAAATGGCAAATGGCGAGAAGCCGCGCTATGACGGCCGCTGCCGTGACAGTCATGAGCATCATACCGCTGATGAACCTTGCGTGGTGCGTTTTCGCAATCCGCAGGAAGGTTCGGTGATCTTCGACGATCAGATCCGTGGTCCAATTGAATTCAGCAATCAGGAACTGGATGACCTGATCATCCGCCGTACTGATGGTTCCCCTACCTACAACTTCTGCGTGGTCGTTGATGACTGGGATATGGGCATCACCCATGTTATTCGTGGTGAAGATCATATCAACAACACACCGCGTCAGATCAATATCCTGAAAGCGATAGGCGCAGAAGTGCCAGTGTATGCACATGTTTCAATGATTCTGGGTGATGACGGTAAAAAACTGTCTAAACGTCATGGCGCTGTCGGCGTGATGCAGTATCGCGATGATGGTTATCTTCCAGAGGCACTGCTCAATTATTTAGTGCGCCTGGGCTGGTCACACGGCGATCAGGAAATTTTCAGCATTCCAGAAATGACGGAACTGTTTACGCTGGAAGCGGTAAGTAAATCTGCCAGCGCCTTTAATACAGAAAAGCTGCAATGGCTAAACCATCATTATATTAATGCGCTGCCGCCGGAGTATGTTGCGACGCATCTGCAATGGCATATTGAAGAACAAAAAATTAATACTCGTAGCGGTCCGGAACTGGCGAAGCTGGTGACACTGCTTGGCGAGCGTTGCAAAACGTTGAAAGAGATTGCCGCCTCTTGTCGTTATTTCTATGAGGATTTCGCTGAGTTCGATGCTGACGCAGCGAAAAAGCATTTACGTCCGGTAGCACGTCAGCCGCTGGAAGTGGTACGCGACAAGCTGGCTGCGATTAGCGACTGGAATGCTGAGAATGTACATCAGGCTATTCAGAGCGCCGCTGACGAACTGGAAGTGGGTATGGGTAAAGTCGGTATGCCGCTGCGTGTCGCCGTAACGGGCGCGGGTCAGTCACCGGCTCTGGATGTGACTGTCGAAGCAATCGGTCGCAGCCGCAGCGTAGAGCGTATTGATAAAGCGCTGGCCTTCATTGCTGAACGTGAAGCGCAGGCCTGATAACAATGCCGGAAGCATAATGCTTCCGGTCTCTTTACTCTTCGCTGATTCCCAGACGCTGCAATACGCCTTTTATCCCTTCTCGCAAAATCAACGCCATGAGTAAATCTTGTTCGTTAGTCGTCATTTGCTGAACAGAACTTATTAATAACGCAGGTAATGAATTAGGTTGGGCACCGTAAATAGCCACTGGCTCATTCAGGTTACGTGTGGACTGGATAAAGCTTTTAACGCGTTCGTCAATATGAATCAACCGCGCTTTACCGCCTTGTACACCGGGTTTCGGCGTGGTGGTCCAGTTTTCGCGCTTGATCCATTTATTCACTGTCTGCCGACTGTAGCCCGTTTCAATTGCGAGCTCTTCGGGTGTTAGCCATTCCTTTTTCACTATGCTATCCCTGTTCAATACATTAGTTGTACATATTACAGCAAATTATAACGTGTGAAAGTAACTCAGGGGGAAATTACCTTTCCCCTGGCGATAAAAGATAAAAAAATTATTAAGCAGTGGTGGCTTGTTCGCCAGCAGGACGGAAGGCGAAAAAATCGCGCAGGCCAACGAAAATTACACCGCCGACGTTATTACCAGGAAACACGGCAATGAAATGTAGTAACTAGTCTGCCCAGCTCAACTGACCGGCAAAGTTGCTGCGGGAAAAATAAACATATTCACGGCAACGTCCTATCGCCGCTGGCGACGAAGGCCATAACCGGCATCAAGCATGGCACATAGGCAATTTGCCTGCCTCCACTTATTAGCATACTAAGTTTCACATGGCGTTTCGGTGAAGTAAAGCATCGCTGAAAAAGGTTGTCGCCTTTTTCAGCGATCAAACACAGGAATGTCATTTTGCCGTTGACACCCCGGGGGCGGTTTCATATGATGCCGTCCGTCGCTTAACACGACAGTTTTTCGGTTCGGGGCTATAGCTCAGCTGGGAGAGCGCTTGCATGGCATGCAAGAGGTCAGCGGTTCGATCCCGCTTAGCTCCACCAAACATCTTCCCAGGTGTTTGGTACTGAAGAAACGATTCCAGATGTGGGGGTATAGCTCAGCTGGGAGAGCGCTTGCATGGCATGCAAGAGGTCAGCGGTTCGATCCCGCTTATCTCCACCAATCATCTTTTTCTCTTCAAAATCAAAAAATTCAGGAAACTGAATACGTCCCTACAGGCAGAAATGGCCACAGTGCTGTGAGTCGAGAGACAGTTACCTCCCTGACTTAAGGCTATTTTACCGAAACGCTGCGATACTTCCTGTCCTGTCCAGACCGATCAAAAAAGCGACATTCCTGCCGCTTCTTTCCTTAAACCACGACATCTTCCTGTTTCACCTGCAACACATTAAAACCGTGTGTGCCATCGCGATCCAACTGCGCAACTAAACCATATTCCCAGTCGAGATATGCCTGCATCACCGTAGGTTCAATATCAGTGCCTTCATAAGGACGACGATAGCGATCAATAGCGGGTGACAGCAAATTCAGCTCACCTGACTCGGTCGGCAAACCGGCGTTGCGCCAGGCAGCATTACCGCCCTGCAATAGATACACCGGTTTGCCGGTTAATGCCGCGATTTCCTCTACCGCGTAACCCGCCAGCAGGCTGCTACCGCAGGTTAATACATAACGCTCAGCGTCGGGCAGGGCGCTTTTCCCCTGTTGCTGGAGCGTAGAACGTAACAGCCACGCCGCACCGGGGATATGGTTTTTCAGATAATTAGCGTAAGTGGTGAAATCCAGCAGCTGGGTGTGACCCTGGGATAACCATTCAGCAAGTTGTGAAGGCGATACCCAGTCGGCGGCTGGCGCAGACGGCAGTTGTGGCTGCCAGCCGCCTTGCTGGCTGAAGTCTGCCAGCTTTAAGCCTTCCAGCACGGCAACGTGCCATCCCAGCTGTGCCAGCCACGAGGCCGTCATATTGGCGCGCACGCCGTCATTATCAATCAGAACGATGCGTGCGCCACGCACGCTAGCGTAATGATCGGTTTCCTGTACCAGCTGTCCACCAGGCACTGAACGGCTGCCGGGCACATGCCCGGTGGAAAATTCTTCGCCGTCGCGGACATCAAACAGATAGGTCGTTGCTTCCTGCTGCCAGCGCGCCAGAGTGGATTTATCAATGCGCAATACGCCTGCTTGATCGGCTACCCGTCTGGCCTGTGCGGCCGCATGATACTGCGCGGTTTCGCTGGTCGCGCCGTAACGTCGCGTTTGATCGTGGTCGAGCGATAAACCCGCCAGCGTCCAGCCGATAGTGCCATTACGCAGCGCAAATATCGGGTTACGAACCCCGGCATTAACCAGCGATTGCGTGCCAATAATGCTGCGCGTTCGTCCGGCACAGTTCACAATGATCGTTGTTTCTGGCGAGGGGGCTAAATCACGCACCCTTAGCACCAGCTCGCCTCCAGGCACGCTAACGCCTGCAGGAATGCTCATCGTGTGATATTCGTCATAACGACGCGCGTCCAGCACCCTGACATCCACATTCTCGCGCAGCAGGGCATTCACTTCCTCCGCCGACAGAGAGGGCGTATGGTTGTGATGTTCAACCAACTCACCAAAGGCTTTGCTGGGTGAATTAACATCTGTAAACAGCTCACCGCCGGCCTTTTGCCAGCCGACAAGATCCTCGTTTAGCAACGCAATATTGCTGTAACCCCATGATGCAATGCGCGCCGCCGCCGCCTGGGCTAAACCTTCGCCGTTATCGTACAGGGTGACAGGGGTATCGCGGCGCGGAATACGATCCAGCCACTTCAGTTCCAGTCTGGATAAGGGCAGATTCACGGCAAACAGGGGATGTCCCTGGGCATAAAGCGCTTCATCGCGCACATCGACTAAAGCGACTTCCTGACGCTGACGCAGCGCCTGAATAATCTCTGCGGCATCGCGCAGGGGAAAAGTATTTTCAACCATGTGAAAGATCCCAAATATTAGGTAAGAATCGGTTGCTGTAGCCGGAAATAAAGCTTTTCTCACTGCCATCATCGCGATATACCGCACGCTTCACCGCGCCAATATTGGCACCATAAACGTGAATACTGATGGAAACGCGATCGTCAAAGGCATTACTGACGCGATGAATATCGCCAACGTGTGGTGAAACCGCGTCGATTTGGCCGGGTTCAAGCCGTATCGGCGCACCCTCTTTAGCCAGTCCGGTTGAGGTGAAGGTGAAAGATTGCGAGTCTTCCGCGCCGCGTAGCATGCCAATCAATCCCCATACCCGATGGTCATGAATCGGCGTCTGTTGTCCCGGTCCCCAGACAAAGCTCACCACCGAGAATCGCTGCTGTGCGTCTGCATACAGTAAATATTGTTGATAATGTTCTGCATGCGGCTGAGTAAAGGTTTCATCCAGCCAGTCATCATGCTGTAACAGCGGACGCAACAGTTCGCTGCCTTTCTCAAGGATTTCCGCTTCCTGCGGCTGATTATCCAGCAGCGCCGCAAGTTGTGCGACAAAGTCGCGTAAGCGATGGTGTTGTAATTCACTCACGATTTGTCTCCTGCGTTTTGTTTTGCAATCTGGTTAGCATTTGCCGACAAGCTGAAATCAAACGCATCACTGACGTTTACCTCTTTTGGCAACACGCCATAACGGTGAAAAAAATCAGCAGATTTTTGCAGCGCAGGGATTAACGATTGATCAAACACCAACGGACGAATATGCGCATCGGCAATCCAGCTACGCGTGATGCTGGTTGGCATATTCAGGGCCTGACCCAGCACGCTGGCAAACTGTTGCGGATGCTTTGCGGCCCATACCTGCGCTTTCGCCAGACGAGTGAGCAGATCGGCAATGGCCTGGCGTTTTTTCGGATCGCTCAGCGCTTCTTTGCGCGCTAGCGCGTAGGAATAGCCGGACATCACGCCTTTACCGCCGCCATCAGGAACACGAACCGTGCCATCTACCTGGGTTGATGTTGCAATGTAGGGTTCCCACGGAGCCCAGGCTGCCACCGAGCCGTACGTTAAGGCCGCGCGCCCGTCAACCGGATTCAGAAAACGCAGCGTTACGTCTGAAGGTTTCAGCCCGGCGCGCTCCAGCAAGCCCAGAATCAGGTAATGTCCCCAGCCGCCACGATTCACTGCGATTTGCTTGCCTTTCAGATCCTCCAGGCTGTGGATTCCGGCATCAGGACGAGTCAGCAACGCAATGCTGTCAGGATTATTCTGCCAGGCACCCACCGCTTTTACTGGTGCGCCAGCGGCATAGACAAATAAAAAAGGCAGGTCGCCGGTAAAGCCAACATCCAGCGCCCCGGCATTTAAAGCTTCCTGAACGGGCGCACCGGAATCAAAGGCGGTAAGTTTCAGGTTATAAGGCAGATTGTTCAGTTCGCCGGAGGCTTGCAAAGAAGCGAAGCGATCGCCTTTTACATCGCCCAGGCGCAACGTCACTTTTTCAGCCGCCCATAACGGATTCAGGCTCAGCGCCAGCAGTAAACCAGCAAAGCGTACAGCGGGCCGCATCAGGCGCTCCTTTTTTCGCTGCCGAGCGCGGCGACCTTCTCGCGCGTTAATGGAATCAGTTCCCGACCATATTCCAGTGCGTCATTCAGCGGATCGAAGCCACGAATTAACACACTGTCGATACCAAGGCGATAGTAATCCAGCAGCGCATCAGAAACCTGATCCGGCGTGCCCACCAATGCCGTCGAGTTGTAGCCACCGCTTACCAGTTTCGTGATGCCTGTCCATAACACCTTGTCGTGGCGATCGTTCTGATTGGCGACAGTCAGCAGGCGTTGCGCGCCAATGCTTTGCGGCTTCGGCAGGCCAAAGGTGTAGCCGGTTTCAGCCAGCTGTTTACGCGCCGTTTCATGGATATATTCGGCACGTTCCCAGGCTTCTTTCTCTGTGCTGCCAAGAATTGGCCGAAACGAGATATTGAATTTAATCTCCCGGTGATGGTTTGCCGCAGCAGCACGCACGCGGCGAACCGTTTCGGCGGCGCCTGCTAACGGCTCGCCCCATAATGCGAACACGTCTGCATGCCGTGAAGCGACATCAATCGCTTCGTCTGAAGAACCCCCAAAGTAAACAGGCAAGCGAGGTTGCAGCGGTTTAATGGCGGAAAACGCCTGTTCAGCCCGATAAAAGTCACCATTATGATCGTAGGCTTCGCCGGAAGTCAGGCTCTGTTTCAGCACGCTGAGAAACTCATCAGTGCGGGCGTAACGTTCGGCTTTGTTGAGATAATCCCCGTCACGACGCTGTTCACTGTCGCTGCCGCCGCTGATGATATGCACGGCAAGGCGCCCATCCGTCAGATGATCAAGCGTGGCCAGCTTGCGAGCCGCCAGGGTGGGAGAAACGAAGCCAGGACGGTGCGCCAGAAGGAATTTAACGCGTGAGGTATTTGCTGCCGCATGGGCGGTGACCAGAAAACCGTCGGGCTGATCGGACCAGTAACCAACCAGAATTCGATCAAAGCCCGCTTGTTCATGAGACCGGGCAAAATCAGCAATATAGTTCTTATCGAATAGCGGCCCGCTGGCAGGGATGATTTCAGACGCCAGACGATGACCAATCATACCGAGGAATTGAATGCTCATGTTTTTCTCCTGATATTAAGTGATGAAGAAAAACTACGGGCTGAGCAATATGGGAGGGAAATTCTTAATTCTGCAAAGGATTTGCGTTATCTGGCTAAAGGCGGCGTACAGCGGGAAAAGGCAGCATCAAAGAGATATAACCGATGGGAATAACTCAGAAGAAAAGGGCGAGACAGACTCGCCCTTTATCATTTACCAGGAAAGCACCAGTCCGGCGATGGCAGCGGACAGCACGCTCACCAGGGTAGAGCCGTAAAGCAGTTTCAGGCCGAAGCGCGAGACCACATTGCCTTGCTCTTCGTTCAACCCTTTAATTGCACCGGCCACAATGCCGATGGAGGAGAAGTTCGCGAAAGAAACCAGGAATACAGACAGAATGCCTTCGGCGTGTGGTGACAGCTGAGCAGCAATTTTTTGCAGATCCATCATCGCTACAAACTCGTTGGATACCAGTTTGGTGGCCATGATGCTGCCAACCTGCAGTGCTTCACTTGATGGCACGCCCGTCACCCAGGCAAACGGGAAGAAAACATAACCCAGCACGCCCTGGAAGCTGATGCCGAAGATGAAATCAAACAACGCATTCAGGCCAGAGATCAGAGCGATAAAACCGATCAGCATAGCAGCAACAATAATCGCGACGCGGAAACCCGCCAGAATATATTCGCCCAGCATTTCAAAGAAACTCTGGCCTTTATGGAGATCCTGCAACTGAAGGTCTTCTTCGCTATCCACACGGTATGGATTAATCAGCGACAGCACAATAAAGGTACTGAACATATTAAGCACCAGCGCGGCAACCACATATTTTGGCTCCAGCATGGTCATGTACGCGCCGACGATAGACATCGAAACGGTCGACATTGCTGTCGCTGCCATGGTGTAGATACGACGCTGTGACATCTTGCCGAGAATATCTTTATAGGCGATAAAGTTTTCTGACTGGCCCAGAATCAGTGAGCTAACAGCGTTAAAGGATTCCAGCTTGCCCATACCGTTAACTTTTGACAGTACAGTACCGATACCGCGGATAACCCATGGCAGAATGCGGAAGTGTTGCAGAATACCAATCAGCGCAGAGATAAATACAATTGGGCACAGCACATTAAGGAAGAAGAAGGCGAGACCTTTGTCATTCATGTTACCGAACACAAAATTGGTGCCTTCTGCGGCATATTTCAGAAGATGATCAAACACACCGGCAAAGCCTTTCACAAAGCCAAGACCGGCTTCGGAGTTGAGAAAGAACCACGCCAGCAATACTTCAATTATCAAAAGCTGAACGATATAACGAATGCGAATGCTTTTACGATCATGACTGACCAATAAGGCCAACACGCCGACCACTACCAGTGCCAAAAGGAAGTGTAAAATAGCGGACATATTTGCTCCAAATTTGAGGAGGGTTGTATTTTGCTGCGTATTCTATGTAACGCGTTACTTAAAAACGAGATCATGACCACAATATAAGTATTCGCTATCATAGTATTTTTCAGAAAAGTCTTGCCGGTCACGTATCGTTTACAAAACATTCACATCTTATATCCACATACTGATTGTCTGTATATTGCTTCAAGGGTAGAGTGAAACGAGTGCTCACATTTTTAGCAATCACTCTCTTTACTGCAAGGTATAGCCATGGCTATACTTTATAGCATTATCTATTACATCAATAATCATAATCGAATTTTATTGGTCATGCGGGTTCCGTAAGCTGTACAGGTGAACTCACGTTCAGACAGGGTAAAAAATATGTTTGAAAGTCGTACCGCCGAGCGTGCCGCTCGCGGAGTAAGAAAAGTCAAACTCGCGCTGTTGGGGCCCGCTTTTATTGCCGCTATTGGCTATATCGATCCGGGTAACTTCGCCACCAACATCCAGGCAGGGGCGGCTTACGGCTACAAATTATTATGGGTCGTGGTTTGGGCCAACATTATGGCAATGTTGATCCAGCTCATGTCAGCCAAGCTCGGCATCGCCACCGGTAAAAACCTCGCTGAACACATTCGTGACCGCTTTCCGCGACCGGCGGTGTGGTTTTATTGGATACAGGCAGAAATTATCGCTATGGCCACCGATCTGGCGGAATTTATCGGAGCGGCGTTGGGCTTTAAATTACTGCTGGGCATTTCGCTGCTGCAAGGCGCGGTACTTACCGGTATTGCCACTTTCCTGATATTGATGCTGCAAAGCCGGGGACAAAAGCCACTTGAATGGGTGATTGGCGGGCTGCTGTTATTTGTTGCGGCAGCTTATATCGTTGAGCTGTTTTTCTCACAACCTAAAATCAGCGAATTAGTCATCGGTATGGCGTTGCCCTCGCTACCGACTTCCGATGCGGTATTTCTCGCGGCGGGCGTATTAGGAGCGACTATCATGCCGCACGTGATCTATCTGCATTCGGCATTAACCCAGACCAGTACTAGCGGGAGTCAGGCTGAGCGCTATTCTTCAACCAAGCTGGATGTGGCGATTGCCATGACGATTGCCGGTTTTGTAAACCTGGCAATGATGGCGACGGCGGCCGCGGCATTCCACTTTAGCGGTCACAGCGGCATTGCCGACCTTGACCAGGCCTACCTGACGCTGCAACCGTTATTGGGTCACGCGGCTGCCACCGTATTTGGTCTGAGTCTGGTCGCTGCTGGTCTCTCCTCAACCGTGGTTGGCACGCTGGCGGGGCAGGTGGTAATGCAAGGTTTTATTCGCTTTCATATTCCACTGTGGGTTCGCCGCACCGTCACTATGCTGCCTTCTTTTATTGTGATCTGGGCGGGCTGGGACCCGACGCGCATTCTGATAGTCAGTCAGGTACTGCTGAGTTTTGGTATCGCGCTGGCACTAGTTCCGCTGCTGTCATTTACCGGCAACCGCGAAATTATGGGCGATGATATGGTCAATTCACGGCTGATGCAGAACGCCGGGCGCTTAATCGTATTGCTGGTGGTGGCGTTAAACTTCTATCTTTTCGTTGGAGAAGTGTTCGGTCTGTAATTTATCGTGCTGATAAATTTCATCGTTAAAAAAATGCCCGGTTGAAGCCGGGCATTTTTATTAATGGTGATGGTCGTGGTGATCGCGGTGATCATGACGATGATCATGACGATGATCGTGTCGCCAGTGACGTTCACGTTCCTGCATATGCCTGCGATGCTGGCGCTCCCATTCCTGATGGCGACGCCAGGCTTCATGTCGCCACCAGCGGCGCTCATTATAAGAGTAGCGATCGTGCCACCAGCGTGGTTCGCGCCAGCGTCCACCGTCCCAGTAATAGCCGCGTCGATCGCGATCGCCAAGATGTAAAGTGACGCCCGGTGCCAGATTGATTGAAGCGCTTGTTGCTTGAGCTGTGTGAATCGCCAACGGCGATAAGCTTGCCAGCCAGACGGCAAACAGAATGGCTCGTTTCATAATTATCTCCTTATCAGCAGCTTGTCATCGCTACTGTGGCGCTATTCTGCCAGTTACTGTCAGCGTATCGTTGAGTTTCTGTCTGAAAATAGTGAGGATAATCTTAATTGGGAATTTTCTGGCAGGAAATCTGCCCAGCGAAGGCCGGGCAGGCGAGTGTTTACCCTAAAACAGATTCAATTGCCGCTAACTCGTCTTCGCTAAATTGACGTTGCGCTAACATATTCACCGCATCATCAATTTGCGTCGTTTTACTGGCGCCAATTAACACCGAGGTGACGCGCCTGTCACGCAGCACCCACGCCAGCGCCATTTGCGCGAGTTTTTGATCGCGCTGTTGCGCGATGACGTTTAGCCTGCGCACTTTTTCCATTTTTTCATTAGTCAGCTGATTTTGCAGCAAAAATTTACTACCGCTGGCGACACGTGAGTCTTCCGGTATGCCTTGCAGATAGCGATCGGTTAAGACGCCACCCGCTAATGGTGAAAAGGCGATACAACCTACGCCGCGATCGTCCAGCGTATGCAGTAAACCTTGCTCAGGGGTGCGTTCAAACATCGAATAACGCGGCTGGTGGATCAGACAAGGCGTGCCGAGTTCGCGCAGCATTGTGATCGCTTCGGCTGCACGATCCGCCGGATAATTGGAAATGGCGGCGTATAGCGCCTTGCCCTGACGTACCACATGATCCAGCGCGCGCATCGTCTCTTCTAGCGGCGTTTCTGGATCGGGACGGTGATGATAAAAAATATCGACATATTCCAGCCCCATACGCTTCAGGCTTTGATCGAGACTGGCAACCAGATATTTACGTGAACCCCAATCGCCGTAGGGACCGTCCCACATGGTGTAACCGGCTTTGGTAGAAATAATTAACTCATCACGATGAGGACGGAAATCTTCACGCAGAATACGGCCAAAATTCTCTTCTGCTGAGCCCGGTGGTGGTCCGTAGTTATTGGCTAAATCGAAGTGGGTAATCCCGCAATCAAAAGCGTAGCGTAACAGCGCACGACTATTATCGACGCGGGTACTGTCGCCAAAGTTGTGCCATAAACCCAGCGAAATCACCGGTAATTTAAGACCGCTGCGGCCGCTGCGGCGATATTCCATCTGCTGGTAACGATCGGGATGCGGAAAAGAGGTCATACAGCGTTCTGCCTCAAATAAGATAAAGAGCCGAAAGCATAGCAGTGTATACGGTTACAATTAGCCAGAGCGCGTAGTCGATCGCATATTTGCGGAATATTCTGCCAGCGTAACGTTAACTTGCCAATGAATCACCGGCGAAGCGCCGCCTTTTTTCACCTAATCAGAGCCATGTCAGATACTCAAAAAGGACAATCCCAATAAAGGAACGGCTCATGACCACTTTTACCGTTGGCGATTATTTACTGGCGCGATTACAGGAAATAGGGACGAAACATCTTTTTGGCGTGCCTGGCGACTACAATCTGCAATTTCTCGATCGCGTCATTAACCATCCTGATATTGGCTGGACTGGCTGTGCCAATGAGCTCAACGCGGCCTATGCCGCTGATGGCTACGCGCGCTGTAATGGTATTGCTGCGCTGCTGACGACCTTTGGCGTTGGTGAACTCAGCGCCATCAATGGCATTGCCGGCAGTTATGCCGAGTACCTTCCGGTGATCCATATTGTCGGCGCTCCGGCCAGCCACGCACAGCAGCAGGGCGATTGCGTTCATCACTCTACAGGCGACGGTGACTTCGGTCATTTTATGCGCATGGCACAGGAGGTTTGTGTCGCAACGGCGCAACTCAATGCGGAAAACGCGACGGCGGAAATTGATCGGGTAATCGCCAGCGCGCTGCGGGCGTCGCGACCGGGGTATCTGATGTTGCCGGTCGATGTTGCACAAACAGAAGTCGATCCACCCACCCAGTCGTTAACGTTCAGCCAGCCATCTTCCCGTCATGTGTATGAGGCTTTTCGCCGGGCGGCAGAAAAGCGCCTGTTCCCGGCAAAACGGGTTTCTCTCTTAGCGGATTTTCTCGCTTTACGCTGCCATCAACAGTCAGCGCTGGCCGAGTTACGCACGGAGCGAGCCATTCCCTGTGCCAGCTTATTAATGGGGAAAGGCGTGCTGGATGAGCAGCAGCCAGGTTATGTCGGCACTTACGCCGCTGAAGCCAGCGAAGGAAAAGTGCAGCAGCTAATTGAACAAGCGGACGTGACGCTCTGCGTTGGCGTGCGCTTTACCGATACCATTACGGCGGGTTTTACTCAGCAATTCAGACCGGAACAGTGCATCGACTTGCAGCCTGACAGCGCCAGCGTAGCAGGAGAGACATTTGCGCCGTTAAGCATGGCTGATGCACTGAAGGCATTGCACACACTTTTTCAACGTTATGCTTCACGCTGGCAACTGGCGCCAGCTGACTTGCCTGACCAGCCGACTGAAGCTGCGGGCTGCATTAGCCAAAATGCTTTCTGGCGCGAGATACAGCAATTTCTCCAGCCGGGTGACATTATCCTTGCCGATCAGGGAACCGCTGCCTTTGGGGCGGCAGCGCTACGTCTGCCATCGCAGGCTCAGTTGCTGGTTCAGCCGCTGTGGGGCTCCATCGGCTATACTTTACCGGCAGCATTTGGTGCCCAGACCGCCAGACCTGAACAGCGCGTTATCCTGATTATTGGTGATGGCTCTGCACAGTTAACCATTCAGGAATTAGGATCGATGCTGCGAGATAATCAGCGCCCGATCATTTTTCTGCTGAATAATGAAGGTTATACCGTCGAGCGGGCGATCCACGGCGCAACACAACGTTACAATGATATTGCTCAGTGGAACTGGACGGCACTACCGCAAGCCCTTAGCCTGCACGGCCAGGCGCAAAGCTGGCGTATCAGCGAAACCGTGCAGCTTCAGGAGGTGATGGCGCGGCTTGCCGAACCGCAGTGGCTGTCGTTGGTGGAAGTCGTAATGAAAAAAGATGACCTGCCACCTCTGCTGCGTAAAGTCACGGCGTGCCTTAAGCAGCGCAACGGCGGATAAGATTCGGAAAGTTGCCGCTGGGCACTATGGGTTATGGCGGGTAGGCTGTACATCACTTTGAGTCAGACGCTCACCTTTCGCACCGGTGAGCGTTGTTGTTTTACGGACAGGATTTTATAGTGTCCTTCAACTCTTTAAGACACCAAGCGGAGCAACAGAAGAATGACAACTTATGCCTTGGTCGGCGATGTCGGCGGCACAAATGCCCGTCTCGCCCTGTGTGAGGTGGAAAGCGGTAGCATCTCCCAGGCCAAAACATTCTCAACATCAGAATACGACAGCCTCGAAGCCGTCATCCGCCATTATCTTGATGAACAAAAGCAGAACATTAAAGATGGCTGTATTGCCATTGCCTGCCCCATTACCGACGACTGGGTTGAAATGACCAACCATGACTGGGCATTCTCTACACGTAAGCTGAAAGAGAACATCGGTTTTGAAAACCTTGAGATCATTAACGACTTTACTGCGGTATCCATGGCGATTCCGATGTTAACCGCTGAGAATATGATTCAGTTTGGCGGCAAAGAGCCGGTGCAAGACAAACCAATAGCCATTTATGGCGCGGGCACGGGTTTAGGTGTCAGCCATTTAGTGCGCGTGGACAAACGCTGGGTTAGCCTGCCGGGCGAAGGCGGTCATGTCGATTTTGCTGCTAACAGCGAAGAAGAAGATCAGATTCTGGAAATCCTGCGCGAAGAGTTGGGCCACGTTTCGGCCGAGCGCGTGCTGTCGGGGACGGGGCTGGTGAATTTGTATCGCGCTATCGTGAAGGCCGACCACCGTGTACCAGAAAACCTGAAACCAAAAGATGTCAGTGAACGCGCGCTGGCAGACAGCTGCATTGATTGCCGTCGCGCCTTATCGCTGTTCTGCGTGATTATGGGACGTTTCGGTGGCAACCTGGCGTTGAACCTGGGTACGTTTGGTGGCGTTTATATTGCCGGTGGCATTGTGCCGCGTTTCCTGGAATTCTTTAAAGCCTCCGGTTTCCGCGCCGCCTTTGAAGATAAAGGCCGTTTCCGTGATTACGTGGCAGATATTCCGGTATATATGATTACTCATGATCAACCGGGCTTATTAGGCGCAGGCGCGCATTTGCGTCAGACGCTTGGCTGCGAACTATAAATACTCGCTGAAAGGATCTGCGAACCGTTTATGGTGACTGGCTACGTGCCCGCAGATCACCCCAACCGCGCGTAAAGTGACAACCACTTTCACCTCAGACCGCTCGCCCCGCGCCGCTTATGGCGCGGGAAGCGGTACGATCAAACACACCAGCCCTGTCAAACAGCAATGCCTGGCTGCCGTCTGGCCGGGGAAAGCGGCGGCTATGCGAAAAAGATTCGTTAATGCCTCATGCTGACGAACAGGCAGCTTCTGTTTCAGCACCGTTTTCCCTAAAAAAGCAAAAAGCGGAAATGTTGACCTCAGAAAAGGGGATCTGTTTTTCGCGAGCGCGCCGCTGGTTGACCAGCTGCCGGTTTGCTATGTTGCCGGAAGAAAGCGGGCCAGTTATAACGGGTCTGCCGCGACCGGGAGCAGAGGAATGCACTTAACCACATCACGTTTAATTTTGAGCAAATTAAAGTCTGAAGACTGGCAACTGTTTCGTGCCGTGCATCATGACAACCTCACCATGACCTGGGTAAGTGAAATTCCAGACGAAGCGGATCTACGCCAGCGTTTTCATGAACGCCTTGCGCCGTGGCAGGCCAGCAGTTTTCATATGTTATGCCTGGTGGCGCGACGGCGCGATAACGGTGAAGCCATCGGGCTGTTTGGCTGCAGCCCGGAATGGGAACCGTATCGTCAGGCAGAGGTGGGTTATATGTTACTCAGTCGGCATTGCGGCCAGGGATTTGGCAATGAAGCGCTGGCGGCGCTGTGTGAGTTTTTGTTCCAGGCAGATTTTCATAAGCTTAAGGCGATGGTGATTGAGGGCAACTGGCCTTCACGCCGCATCCTTGAAAAGAACGGTTTTCAGCTGGAAGGCACGCTACGGGATAATTATCTACTGAACGGTCGCTGGGTAAACGACTGGGCGCTGGGTCGGCTGAACCCGAAAGAATAAAATAATTTTCTGCCGCTCTCGACAAGCTTGCTCTCGTCACGTTATGTTCTTGGTTCGGTCACGGCAGTGACCAGCGTCGCTCGGACGGTCCGGGCGCTTACGTACTCCAGAGGATCCTATGGCTGATAACAGCACACCCCGTCGTTTCTCACGTATTGAACGTTTACCTCCCTACGTTTTTAACATCACCGCCGAACTAAAGTTAGCTGCGCGTCGGCGCGGCGAAGATATTATCGATTTTTCGATGGGAAATCCTGACGGCGCAACCCCGCCGCATATCGTTGAAAAACTGTGTCAGGTGGCACAGCGTGACGACACGCATGGCTACTCAACCTCCAGGGGAATTCCCCGCCTGCGCCGGGCGATTTCGCGCTGGTATGCTGATCGCTATGAGGTGGATATCGATCCCGAATCCGAAGCTATTGTCACCATCGGTTCGAAAGAGGGCCTCGCGCACCTGATGCTGGCAACGCTTGATCACGGTGACACCGTGCTGGTGCCCAATCCCAGCTATCCAATTCATATTTACGGTGCGGTCATTGCGGGCGCGCAGGTGCGTTCTGTCCCGCTGGTCGCGGGGGTTAATTTTTTTAACGAACTGGAGCGCGCCATCCGCGAAAGCTATCCCAAGCCGAAAATGATGATCCTTGGCTTTCCGTCGAACCCGACAGCGCAATGCGTGGAGCTGGATTTTTTTGAACGCGTTATTGCGCTGGCGAAACAGTACAACGTGCTGGTGATCCACGATCTCGCTTACGCTGACATTGTTTATGATGGCTGGAAAGCTCCGTCAATTATGCAGGTTCCGGGTGCGCGTGATGTGGCGGTCGAATTTTTCACGCTGTCAAAAGGCTACAATATGGCGGGCTGGCGTATCGGTTTTATGGTTGGCAATAAAGAGTTGGTGTCGGCGCTGGCGCGTATCAAAAGTTACCACGATTACGGCACCTTTACGCCGCTACAGGTTGCTGCCATTGCCGCGCTTGAAGGCGATCAACAATGCGTCCGCGACATCGCTGAACAGTACAAACGTCGGCGGGATGTATTAGTTAAAGGGCTGCATGAAGCGGGCTGGATGGTAGATAACCCCAAAGCTTCAATGTACGTCTGGGCCAAAATTCCTGATCGTTATGCGCATCTTGGTTCACTGGAATTTGCCAAACTTCTGCTGCAGGAAGCGAAGGTCTGCGTCTCGCCGGGCATTGGTTTTGGTGAGTATGGTGATACGCATGTGCGGTTTGCATTGATTGAAAACAGTGACCGTATTCGTCAGGCGGTGCGCGGAATTAAAGCGATGTTTCGTGCCGAGGGTATGCTGCCGGGCAATGTGAAAAATCTGGAAGAAGAGAGTTAAAAGCCAGTTGGGGCGACAGCATTGTCGCCCCCGGCAGCATTACAGCATCAGCAAAAAGGTGCCGAGCCACAGCAACGCGAAAAAAGAAATCCCCATCAGGGCATATTTCACAATACAACTCCTCTGAGCAGTTACGATGACGGCGATCCCGGACTCGCACAACGCGAACAGATGAGAAGAACATTTCCGCTGACTACCACGTTGTGCTTCTTTCCGGGTCGATCTGAGGAACTCAGAACAGGATCGGGCGCTAATTTACGCGGAATCGATCTGAATTGAAATAGGGCGCAACTGAGATATTCCTCGCAAAATTTAAGGGACCTGGATTTCCGGGATCGCCGACATGCCGACACGTAACTGGGCCAGATCTTTCTGATCGCGATCCAGTACGATTTTTACCGGCAGACGTTGAACAACTTTGGTGTAGTTACCGGTCGCGTTATCGGGTGAGATGGCCGAGAAAGTTGCGCCAGTCGCTGGAGCGATGCTGTCAACGCGGCCTGAAAAGGTTTTGCCTGGCAACGCATCCACCGTCACGCTAACGCGCTGGCCGGGGCGTACATCCGCCAGCTGGGTCTCAAGATAATTGGCGGTGATATAGGTTTGTTGCAGTGGCACCACGGCTAATAAGCGGGTCCCGGCAGACACGTAAGCGCCGGATCGCACCGAACGTTGTCCTACCATGCCATCTACCGGCGCGAGGATGCGCGTATAGGACAAATTCAGCCGGGCCTGGTCAACGCTGGCTTTAGCGGCAGCCTCGTCTGCTTCTGCTGAACGTATCGCTGCCTGCAACACACCAACCTCTTTCAGCGCCGACGTTAACGCAGCCTGGCTTTGACGCACTGCGGCCTGGGCAGAACGCTGAGTCGAGCTGGCTTTTTGTTGATCGTCGGCGGCCACTGTGCCGCTTTTATACAGGCGATTATAGCGATCGGCACTCTGAGTGGCATATTGCGCTGAGGCCTGGCTAGCCGCGAGACTGGCTTTTTGCTGCTCAATCACTGACTGCTGCTGTTCAAGCTGTGCCTGGCTACTTAACAATTTAGCCTGGCTAACCTGCAAATCGGCTTCGGCGCTTTCCAGTGCGACGCGATAATCACGATCGTCCAGCGTGGCCAGCACATCACCGGTTTTGACCCGCTGGTTATCCTGTACGTTAACGCTGGCAATATAGCCCGACACTTTCGGTGCAACGAGCGTGTAATCGGCATTAACGTAAGCATCGGTAGTGCGATGATCGTTGTCAGTCATGGCGGACCAGACAAAAAATGCCATGACCAGTAAAACCAGCAGCAGCAGGCTCAACACCACGGTTTTTCTCATTACTAAAGCACGCATATTCAGTTATCTCGACGTCGGTGTTACGGGTTGAATCAGGGTTTGTGGTGGCCAGACGCGTTTCGGCACAATGGCAGTGGCTAAAAGCAGAAAAACCGCAAAGCCAATCAGCAGCAGCCAGGTATCACTCAGGCTTAATACCAGTGCCTGGTGCTTCACTAAGGTGGAAAAACCGCTGAGGTTTTCGGCGGAGCTGATGCTGCCATCCGGCAGTAGCGGATGGCTACTGTTTGCCTGGCTACTGTCTGGGGCCGTCATCAGCCATGCGTGACTGGCAGCGTTATTGATCAAAATACTGGAATGAAACTGCTCGCGATGACTGACAAACCAGCTCACTAATGTTGAGGCAGCAATGCTGGAGAAGCCGCGCACGGTGTTAAACATCGCCGAGGCGAAGGGGCCTTCAGGCGGCGCCACTACGCTGGTGGAGCTCATCAATATCGGCAGGATTACCATCGGCTGACCAAAAGCTTGCAGGATCTGAATCAACCAAAAATTTTGCCGTCCCCAGTCGGTGGTAATTTGCATACCGGCCAGGCAAGAAGTGATTAAAAATCCCAGCCCTATCGCCAGCATCCAGCGACAGTCAATCCAGCGAATATTCAGTAAAGCCGCCACCAGCGGAGCGATAAGCAGTTGCGGCAGACCGACAGTCAATGCCAGTGGGGCGAATTGCAGGGTGCGAAAGCCTTCAACCTGGGCAAAGTAGGCTGAGGGCAGGGCAGAACCGGAGAGGGACACAATTAACACGCCTGCTAGCGCCAGTAATCCGTGTGTCAGATTGTGCCGCTGCAGCATCTGCAGCTTAAACAGCGGCAGCGGATGAAACCATTCGTTAATCAGAAACACGACAAACAGCGGCAGCGCGGCCAGTAACAGACCGACAATCAATGGCGAAGCTAGCCAGTCGAGGCGCTCGCCTTGCGTCAGCGCCAGAATCAGCAGCGAAATGGCGCTACAACCGGTTAACATACCGAACAGGTCGATCTGTCTGAAACGTTCAGTGCGCAAGGGATCTTGCGGCAAACCCCAGCTAATCAGCGCCATGGCAATCAACATCAGCGGCACGACTTGCCAGAATACAAACATCCAGCTGACGTCATCGGTCCAGAATGCCGCCAGCGAGGCGGCCATATTGGGGCCAAAAGTGGCGGTTAAAGCATAACCACTCAAGCCATACAGTTTGAGCGGTGGCGGCAGGAAACGCAGCGCAACGGTCATCAGCATCGGCGGCAGCGCACCCCCGAATATACCTTGTAACACACGTAAACCGATAAACATCGCAGGCGTTGGCATCATGGGTAACAGGATGCCGGTAAGCATGAAGCCAGCCGAAACCGCCAGCGTGAAGCGGCGCAGCGAGAAAGTCACGGCAAACCAGGGCGCGATCATCATTGCCGCCACTTCAGCCGCCTGATAGGCAGAAATGATCCAGCTACCCTGATCGTAACTGATACCAATAGCGGCGCGAATGTCAGCCAGCGCGATGTCCGTCACGCGATCGTTTAATCCCGATGTCAGGGCGGCAATCAATACGCCGATTAAACCCAGCGCCAGTCGCCAAGTAAAAGGATGCGGCACCGGCGCGGCGGCAGGCTTAGCGTTCATAGCGGGGAATCTCTTATTTCTGTGATGCAGTGTATTGCGATGTGATACAGAGCCTTATCTTACATTTCGATATGCTGTATTGCAATGTGGTACACACTGTAAAAAAAGCTTTATTCGCGCTACAGTAGGGCAGCACAAACAGGACGATGCTATGGCTCAACTTCCATCCAGCCGCGAGGATGAAAAAATCGGTGGCATTCAGGTCATTGCTCGCGCAGCAAAAATTTTAAATGCTTTGGGTGATCATCCCGGCGGGATGAGTCTTGGGGAAATTGCGCAGGCGGTTGCTCTGCCCCGCTCAACGGTACAGCGTATTGTGGCGGCGCTTGACAGTGCTGAGCTGGTGCGCAGCAGCGGTGCAGGCGGTTTAAGGCTCGGCCCCGCGCTGCTCAAGCTCATCTCAAGTGTCCATACCGACGTGGTAGATTTGGCCAGACCGCTGCTGGAAAAGCTGTGTGCTGACACTAATGAAACCGTTTCTCTGGCGCGCGCCAGCGGTACGCAATTGGCTATCGTGCATTACGTAGTGGCTTCGCGGGAACTGCGCGTAGTGCCGCGGATAGGATTAAATCTGCCGCTTTACAGCACCTCCGGTGGACGTGCGCTGCTGGCGCTGGAAAGCGATGATGATGTGCGGGTGATGGTGGGCGAAGCCTACCGCGAGCTCACGGAGATGACCGTGAAAACGCTGCCTCAACTGCTGCAACGTATCGCAGAAGTACGGGAAACCGGCATCTCCTACGATCGTGGCGAAACGCTGGAAGGTATTTCTACCATGGCGGTGGCGCTGGATACGCTGTTTGGCCGTTTCTCTGTTTCCTTACTGGCACCGACCGCTCGATTTCTTAAGCACGAAGCGCGCTATCGTGAGGAAATACTTAAATGTAAAGACGCGCTGGTGCGCGAAATCGGCAAAATCGCCGCTGTAGAAGGATAAACATTTGATGAAAACCTTATTGATGGCCATTGATAATTCACCGGTTGCTGAAAAGGTCATTGACCTTACTACCGTTGAAGCGCTGGCGCATAACGCACAGGTAGTCGTGCTGTGTTGCATTGATCCGGCTTACTCATCGTGTAGCCAGCCGATTGAAATTGATGCAGGTGAAGATCCGGCTGATTTTCTTGCCGCGCAAGATGAGCAGAATACCGCCGAAATGGTGGTGCGCCGCGCACTGGCTCCGTTATTACGCGCTGGCGTTAATGCGCGTGGGATGATCCTGGCCGGCGAAGCCGCGGATACCATTATCGCACAATCGGAACAGCTTAAAGCCAGCATGATTATCATGGGCCGCCGTCATCTTTCATCCTTTAATCGTCTGTTTAAAGGCTCGGTGAGCGCATCGGTGATTGAACGCGCTCATTGTCCGGTGCTTATTGATGTGCGTAAGGACTAACTTCGTCGCATGACCTCTTTGTTTATCATCACGCTGGTGGCTTTTGCACTGCTGGCGTTAATTATCATTGTGTTGGTGAAAACCACCCGGTTTCGCCCCTGGCAGGGAGTGCTGGTTTTCCTGCTCCCGCTAATTCTGGCGAATTTACTGTGGTTCAGCTGGTTACAGCCCAGGCAGCAGCACGTGCAACAACGTGAACAAGTGGTGCAGTTACTGACGCAAACGCCGGGGTATCGCGTTTTGCAAACGCAGGAACCTGCTCTGTGGCAATTGCTGGTGCAGGAATTGCAGCACAAAACCCGGATGGGTGAATCGCCGCAACAAGCGTTAGGCGAATTGCGCGGTTGGCTGGCGAATGTGATCAACCGGCGTTTAATGCGCGCACCCGACGCGGCAGTAGTAAAGTATATCGCTGTGTCGGTACAGGAGATGCAGGCACTAAATAATATTGATCCGCAGCTCTGCTTTCGTTATCTGTATCCGCAAGTTAATGGTGGCGTTAATTTAGAAAAAACGCTTTCACCCGCATTGAATCAGCAAGACGCGCAGGCCATGGAAAAATTGCTGCTCGGCAGCACCGGCGATGAACAGCAGATCGATAAAGCCGCGGCTCAGCGTGATCTACAAAATATTGTCGCCACGCTTTATAAGAAGTGGGGCGATAAGCTGCAACAGTTAAATATGCCCGCAGATACTGCGGTGGATCGCTCGTCAAGATGCGCCATGTCAATTGACCTCTACAGCGCTATTCTCGCATTACCTGCCAGGCAGGCGGCTAATTTACTCCGTAGAATGATTGCACTTACCGGTTAGCGGCCAAAAAAAAGCCCGCTCAGCGCGGGCATAAAGGTCAAGATGATTTTCTTCTTCTGATTATCACCTGGTGTGGTGCAGACATCGTTTCGTCTGAAAATATCCTGACATATCGTCGGTGATAGGTGTAGGCGCTTAAACTTATCGATTTGATTGGTAAAAACTTGTGAAATGAAGCCGGTTCGCGCATTAATCTTATAGATGCGTCAGCTACAGCAGCTTACACTGCGCGGCAACGAGAGGAAATTCAAATGAAAAAAGTATTAGCCAGCGCATTAGCGCTAATTTTATTGAGCGGTTGTACCGCCAGCAAACCTGGGGCTTTTGAACGGATTGATGAAGATACCCGCTCCAATACAGTGCAATATCGTTATGATCCAGCCAAAGTAGATAAAGATGCGATGAAACTCGATCTGGCGAAATATTGTAATAAGCGAGGCTTCGATAAAGTTGAATCTTTACCGGCGCAGGACAGTCATGTTCCGGGATTAAAGAAAGCCTGGTTTCAGTGTAATTATGCATTGAAGAGTTAAAAAAGGGCGGGATACATTGTCCCGCCCTCAATATTTATTTTATGCTGTGTGAAATCTTTGCCCGTTAACGGTGATGATGCCCACCGTGATAACCTCCGTGATATCCTCCTCCTCCGTGATACCCCCCGCCATGTCGTGGTCCAATAATGCAGCCACTTAACAGGCTAATAAGGACACACACCGAAGCGACTTTAATTAAATTCTTCATGGAAAGTTCTCCTCTTTTCCGATGACTATGACGTTACGCTGGAAAAGTGAAGTAAAAATGCAGCAAATGTAGCTTTATTTAGAGAGATATTACGTAATATTTCAGCATGCGGCTTATTAAAGTAGCTAAATATAAACCAATCGGAATCCGCTGAATTAAAATTATTTCTGACGAGAATGCTCCTAAAATAAAAAGAGAAATAATTCTCATTTAAAGCGGAATTGCCGCTACATTATTATCAGACTAGTTAATGGAGAGAAAACAATGATGCACGATGTTAAAACGGCTTTGGCGCTACAGGCCGAATTGGGGGAATGCCCGCTGTGGTCGGTAGCGGAACACGTTTTATGGTGTGTTGACATCCTCGCGCCTGCTATTCATCGCTTTGATCCACGTAGCGGCACAGTGCAGACCTTTCCGCAGGCTGAAGAAGTGGGATGTATTGGGCTGCGTGAACAAGGCGGCTTAATTGCTGCACTGCGTAGTGGCGTTTGGCTGCTGGACGATGAAGGCAAGCCGCAGCGTAAAATAGCGGATAATCCAGGCATCGCGGCACAAAGCCGTTTTAATGATGGTCGTGTCGATCCATGGGGTAATTTTTGGTGTGGCAGCTTATGGGAACCGCAGGACAAAAATGGCGGCTTGCTGTGTCGCGTAACGCCAGCGCTGGAAGTAGAGGTAAAAGCGCGCAACGTAAAAATCTCTAACGGTCTGGCATTTTCTGCCGATCGCCGCTGGATGTACCACAGCGATACCCCGAACGAAGTGCTGTATCGCTATCCGCTCAATGAAACAGGGGAGCCTGGTGAACGTGAGATTTTCCGCCGCTTTGATGCGCGCGGGGGATTGCCTGACGGCGCAGCGGTTGACAGTGAAGGTTTTTACTGGTCGGCACAGTTTGATGGCGGCCGCGTGGTGCGCATCGACCCCAACAGCGCAGAAATCGTGGACGAAATTAAGCTGCCGGTAAAATGGCCAACAATGGTGGCATTTGGTGGGGAAGATCTCAAAACGCTGTATATCACCAGCTCACGAGAAAATCGTACAGCAGAAGAACTGGCGCGTTATCCGCAATCAGGCAATATCTTTTCGGTTGAGCTGGATGTCGCCGGTATCGCTGAGCCGCTCTTTCGTGGTTAAACGCGAAACGGTTGCTCTCGGGTGTGGACCTCAGTGGCCGGGTCTGGCAGCTATATGCAGATCAGGCCGGGTTTTTGCGCGTGAAATCCCGGCCTGAACGGAAAAAAGCAGGCATGAAAGGCTGCTCAGACAGTATGAATCGTTTGGCGTAAGACGCGAACCGAAGCGAAGGAGTGATGAATAAGCGTAATTAGCCGTAAGAGAAAGTTTCAAATACCGCTTTATGACAGCAGGTTTGCAGATTTTTTGCCAGGCTAAGAGTTCACACAACAGGAGGAAATATGAAAGACCGTACATATGAATCCGTCACCAGTGAGAATGAAGTTTGCTGCATAATCGGTCAGGCGGTGATTGAACTGAGCGTAGAGCAACAACCAGTGACAAAATCGACACTGGCATTAAAATTGCTGTCGATGGCCGATCAGGATAGTGACGATGAACGCGTATTGCTTTACTGGATTGCACGAAAAGCAATCAATCAGCCGCATACACTTAACATCAGTCAGCAGCAGTGGATGTAATACTCACCAGGATGCGGGCCGGAGCCCGCCTCTCCCTCAGACCATAGCGCGGCGCCACATGGCTGGCCAGCGAGCAAACATAACCAAATTACCCAGCAAAATCATGGCCAGGCCAAGGATAGCGCTTGAATGCCACTCGTATCCTTCATAGCGTGTCGATAAGGCTAAGGCCACCAGTGGAAACAGCAAAGTGCTGTAAGCCGCCTGGCTCGAACCAATCCGTCCCAACAAGGTGAAATAGGCTGCGAAGCCGATAACCGAGCCAAATATTGCCAGATAACTGACTGCGCCCAACCATTGCAGATCCCATGTTGGCTGTAGCGACTCTCCCTGTAATAGCGATAACACTGCCATCACCAATGCGCCATACAACATACCGAAGCTGTTGGTAGTTAATACGTCACGCTTCAGTCGCTGATGGCGATTGCTAATCATATTCCCCAGAGAGAAACCTAACGTGCCGAGTGCGCTCAGCCCAATGCCCCACATCAATCCCGCAGAAGCTTGCGTATCGCGTAGATCATGCCAAAACAGTGCGACAATTCCCCCTATGCCTAAAAGCGCGGCGGGTAACAGCCGGACTGAAGGCCGCTGGCGAAAGAAAATCCAGTTATTTATGGCGTTATATAATACCGCCATGGAGAAAATCACCGATTCCAGACCGCTGCTAATCCACGCGGCGGCATAATAAAAACAGACAAAGTTGAAGCCAAAAACGCAGCAGCCTTGCAGCAAACAAAACAGGTGATCGCGTAGGGTTAAGGGACGCAGGCGGCGAAACAGACGCAACATTAGCAACATCACCAGCGACGCCAGCAGAAAACGCCAAAAAACCGCGACGGTGACAGCACTGCTGCCTGCTGCCTGTTGCGCGTAGATGGCAATCCAGGTGGTTCCCCAGATGACGACAACGGACAGGTATAAAAACAGATTCATAGACACTCTCCATACCAGAATGCGCGCAGTATGCGTTAGCCTTTGCGCGCTGGCTTGCATCACGCTGCGCTGAACTTGCAAATTCTTGCGTATTTTTCGCTGTGGTCCCGATGAGATCTGTTTTCTGCCGGCCTGGCTTCGTACACTAGCCGTCTGTTTTTGAGGACGGATACCACCATGAGCCGCTACCAAACGTTTGATATTCTGCAACGCGCCAATGCTCAGTTGCGCGATACGGTGCATTTAAACAGCGGCATTCAGCTGGCTGCGTGGTTCAATCGCGGTGTACGCGTCACCAACCTCAGCGATCACCACACGCTCAGTCTTTATATCGCCGACGGTTATGACACCTGGCATAAAACCTCCCACGGCTGGCGCAATGGTGGGGGGCCAGATCGTTTCTGTCTGATGCCAGCCGGAACCGAATCAACCTGGGATGTGCGGGCAGATTTGTCGTTTGTGCACCTTTATTGCACCGAAATTCAGCTGCGCCAGCTAGCCGAACAGACGTGGGATCGCAGCCCGGCGCAGCTCAATCTTGATCAACAAGTTTTCGCGGATGATGATCGCATCACCCAGCTGTATCGCCATTTTTTATTGAGCTGCGACTGGCAACAGCCCGCTAATCAGTTAATGCTGAGCAGCGCCTCAACCTTGCTGCTGACGCACCTGTTGCGGCAATACAGTGAAGTGCAATGGCAACTGCCGCAGGTACGCGGCGGATTAGCGCCCGCTGTGCAACGCCGAATAATCGAATTTATTGATGCACAGCTTGATCAGCCGTTAACGCTGGCTGTACTGGCACAAGAAGCCGCGTTAAGTGAATTTCATTTTGCCCGCATGTTTCGTTACGCCATGGGTGAAGCGCCACATCAGTTTGTGATGCGCCGTCGCATGCTACGCGCACAGCAGCTGTTAGTACAATCGCAGCTTCCACTGACCGAAATTGCGTTACGTTGCGGATTTTATTCCGCCAGCCATTTCAGTAATCGCTTCCGTCAGGTTCACGGCGTTTCACCTTCGGTGTACCGCAAAGGGGTAGGCTAAGGGCAGCTAAAATGAACAGGAACGGGAAAGAAGGGGAGAAATATACGGTTTGCGTGGGAAAGATGCTGATTAAATAATATCCCTGCAGGAATCGAAAATATGTTTATTGTTATGTTTTTTAAGGATTATTTTCATGTTCATTTTTTCGATACCATCATTGATACCATCAGCTGATAAAAACGTCTCATTAAGGGCATAGAGATCGGCCTATTTCGGCAGTTCCAATAATGAATAGAGGAATGAAATAACGGCGGGGAAGGGGACTGGCAAATCTGCTATTAGTCTGAAAAATGATCAAAAAAGTTATCACACCCCACGCATTATATGTACTAGCTCAGACCTGATCTGACAGTTACCGGTTATTTATACAGGTGTCTGTCAGATTAAATCTGGTTCAGATTCTTTTCTGCCCAGACCCGTTTTCCATCAAGTAACGTGGCCATTGGCGT
>NZ_JASUAZ010000017.1:0-76723 GCF_030283135.1 Mixta mediterraneensis
TTAAAAACACGGCAAAACTGGCATTTTTACGCATTACAACACAACAGTCCCCACCACATGCGGCTTTTTCTCGCTACCATTCATGGTTAGGAAAACCAAAAGGGATCGATTCAGTTTCCTAACCATGAACGCTAAACAGCGTTAAAGCGTTAAGCTGCGACACCTCCTTTCCAGCCCAGGGCTCGCGGCTTCCTTTTTCACTTCGCATTCACTTCTTTAAACACAAATTCTGAATTGTGCGCTTGATCGCTCATTTAAACACCTTAATGAGATATATCTATTAACACGATATATCTAAATTTAAAGCATTACGCGTTACCGACGTCAGTAGCGTTAAGACAAAGCGGCTCGCCCCCTCACAGGCTGGTAGCTGATAACAACACTGACATTCCCTTAGTCTGAGAGAGAACACACCCATGCCACAGATTGATGAGTTGGTCCTGGATCCACCCTTTAACGTGACGCGTGCCAGCCACGTTGTACTCAACGTGCGCGACCTTACGGCCAGCAAACTGTTTTACACCGAGTTAATCGGGCTGGTCATCAGTGACGAGGATGATTCCGCCGTCTATCTGCGTGGGCTTGAAGAGCGTGGCCATCATAGTCTGGTGCTACAAAAATCATCTGAAACTACCTGCGCACGTATAGGTATGCGGGTGCGCAATGACGAGGATATTTATAAGGCGCAAGATTATTTCGCCAGCCAGGGCAAAACAGCCACACTGGTGGACGCGCCCTATCAGGGATTGACGTTGCAGGTTAACGATAACGTCGGCGTGCCGCTGGAGCTCTGCGCAGATATGGTGCCCTGTGAGCGTATGCTTAAAAGCTATCAGCACTATCGCGGCGCCTGCGCGCAACGGCTCGATCATTATCAGCTTCAGACGCATGACGTGCGTCAGGCGTGGTCGTTTTATCAGCCACTGGGTTTTCGCGTTAGTGAGTTTACCTATTCGCAGCCGGATAACGCCCCGCAACATTTATGGGGCGTCTGGCTGCAACGCAAAGGTAATCCCCACGATATTGTTTTTACCCAGGGACCCGGACCGCGCCTGCATCACTTTGCTTATACCTTGCCTGACTCCAATGACATGATCCGTGCCTGTGATGTCGCCGGGGCGCTGGGATATTCAACACAACTCGAACGTGGCCCAGGTCGTCATGGCATCAGCGGTGCACTGTTTATTTACTTTCGCGATCCCGATGGTCATCGCATCGAGCTTTTTAATACGCATTATCAACACATCGACCCTGAACCCGCGCTGGGCTGGGATTTGGCCGATCCTAAACGTGCCGACCAGTGGGGTTTACCTGCGCAAAACAAGTGGTTCACCGAAGCCAGTACGTTCACCGGTGTCCCACTGATTCAACCTGATATTCATATTGATCCGCCCACGCTTGAGCGTTTTTTGGCCCTGGCTAACGATGGCTAGCCGCTCAGTTCGCTCGCTGTAAATCAGATAAGTGTCCTGCCTGAACAGGTTGCCGCTAACAGCTATACGGAGAATGGATCATGAGTACCTTAATACAAAGTCCCCTCGTCAGAATTTTAGTGGCTTACGCCCTGGGCGTTATGGCTGCGATGACCGTCAGTGAAGCGGTGACTGAGCTCGGCGCCATCGCCAAAGAGTTTCATGTATTCGAGCACAGCCAGATAGGCCTGATCATGTCATTGCCCTCGTTAATGGTTGCGTTAGGCGCACTGCTGGCTGGTTACATTGTGGATCGTGCTGGCGATCGCATCGTACTGCTGGCCGGCGCAGTGATTATCGTCACAGGCGATCTGTTTGTTGTCGCCGCTCCGGCATTCAACCTGTTACTGGCAGGGCGTATCGTCACCGGTATCGGTTATGTACTCACCGCCGTCGCCGCTGTCACGCTGCTTATTCGCATCACCACCGGAAAGCAACGGAATATGGCCATGGCGCTGTGGTCAACCTTTGTGCCAGCCAGCTTCCTGCTACCGTTTCTGTCCGCGGGTCTTGCGGATCACTTCAGCAACTGGCGTGCAGCCTTTATTGCCCATTCGATATTGACACTTTTACTGGCAGCCGTAGCCATGGTCAGTCTGCCGCGCCGCACCGCTGAGGAGAAAGCACAGTTTTCCCGCACACGGGGACTGCGGAATGTGCTGAGAAGCCCACTGACTTATCTGCTCGGCATTTCATTCGGGGCAGATGCTTTCCTACAGACTGGCATTATCTCGACGCTTGCGCCTTACCTGTCTAAACGCTACAGCGTGCCACTGGTAGACGTGGCGCACTGGAATGTGATGGCGATGGTGTGTAACGGCATTGGCTGCCTGATGGTGGGTGCCCTGCTCAACCGGGGAGTAAAAGCTGCAGCTATTGGGTTTATTGGCTTGTTTCTTACCGGCTTGCCTGCACTGGCAATCTATACCCTGTCGCTGGGATTCATGGTGTCGATAGGTGCTTCATGGCTGTTTATGTTTGGCAGCGGTTTGCTGGTGGGCATGTGGGCGCTGGCACCGGTAGTTGCCCCTTCAAGAGAAAGTATCGGGGCCACCAGCGGCTTAATCACGCAATTCACTTTGGTCGGCGTGTTTTTAGGTCCGCCGTTGTTTATCGCGGCGCAAAGTAATCAGGACCCTCAATCCCTTGCCGTGCTGGTTATCAGTGGCCTGGTGGTGTGTCTGGCGGGCGTGCCGATCTGGCTGCGCGATGTACATCATCACCCCGGTCAGGATAGTAACGCTGCCAAACGCAGCACATTGAAAAGTCACAGTTAATACTCTCCAGACTCTGAAACAGAAGAGCCATTACAAGAGGAAGTTATCATGTTGGATATTGTTATTATTGGTGCCGGCCCCGCCGGGCTGGCGGCCGCCCTGCGCCTGCATCAGCAAGGTTTCCGGCCGCGGTTATTTGAAGCCGTTGCTGAGATTAAACCCCTTGGCGTAGGCGTCGATATCAAGCCTTACGCAGTGAAAGAACTCACTGAGCTGGGCTTATATGAGGCGTTCGTTGCTATTTCAGTAGAAGCCAAGGAGTCCGTTTTCTATACCGGGTACGGGCAGCAGATCTTCGGCGAAAAGTGTGGTCGCCATATGGGCTATGACCATGACCAGCGTTTCGTCCATCGCGGACAGCTACAGATGATGCTGTACAAAGCAGTGCAGGAACGGCTGGGCGCTGATGCCATCACGCTCGGCTGTCGCTGCAGCCATTTTGAGCAGGACGACAATGGCGTAACGGTGCATTTTGATAACCACCTCAATCCTTCCGCACCGCAAAGCGTACGGGCCGATATTGTCATTGGTGTTGACGGTATTCGATCGGTGATACGCAGCAAGCTGTTACCGGGCTCCTCGCGCAGTCATTTCTCAGGCTTAACCTTGTATCGCGGCGTGACGGTCATGCCTCCCTTCAAAACCGGCGGCAGTATTCTGCACATTGGCGATCCGATCCGTCAGGGAACGCTTATCGTCTATCCCATTCAGGATAACGTCGATGGTCAGGGTAATCAGCTGGTGAACTGGGTGATTGAACAGGATGAAAAACCGCAAAGCGAAGAGGACTGGAACCAGGAAACCGGCGTGAAAGAGATCGAGCATGTATTCGACGACTGTAAGCTCGACTTCCTCGACGTCAGTGAAATGATCCGCAACGCACGTGAATGTTACCTGTTTCCGCTTATCGATCATGACCCGCTACCGCAGTGGTCGTTTGGCCGCATTACTCTGCTGGGCGATGCGGCCCATGCCATGTATCCACGCGGGGGTAATAGCGTCTGCCAGGCCTTTGTTGACGCACGCGTTATAGCAGAAAAGCTCGCCAGTATCCCCGATCCGGTCGCCGCCCTGAAAGCGTACGAAAACGAACGTCGTGAAAAAGTGAACTGGCTGGTACTGGCATCACGCGGTGAAGGCCCGGAAGTGGTACGCCGCATCGTCGAAGAACGCAGCGGTGGCCAGCCGTTCGACGACATCGAAAACATCTTCCCTTACGAAGAAGCCCTGTCAATTTTCAGCGAATACCACGCCAAAGCCGGTATGCGCATCCCGACAGAGAAAGAAACTGAGCAACCGGGCAAGTACAAGTCGGTTTTTAGCACACAAAAATAATTTCCCTACTTAACAAAACTGAAAGGAATGGACTATGAGCAAAATTATTGATGCCAACATGCACTGGCTGCCGGGCGAATTGTTTTCCGATCGCAAGCTGCTGAATTCTTTTCTCGATTGCGTGCCAAAACAATACGGCGTGCATACCCGCGTAGAAAAAATTGAAGGTAAAGATCTCAGCCAGCTCATTATCGAGCAACCTAAAGGTTACGTGAACCTGAACTACGCGGAAGGCCAATATACGCTGGAAAGTCAGCTGGCTGATATGGAAAAAGCGGGTGTTGACCACGCCATTTTTCGTTTACCGGTATGGCAAGAATGGCTGGATCTTGAGACCTGTAAAGAGGTCAATACCCGCATGGCGGAATACGTTAAACGCAGCGAAGGTAAAATGTCTGCGCTGGCGGTTGTGCCGCCGTGGGGAACCGAAGATTGCCTGCGTGAAGTTGATCGCTGTCTGAATCAGCTCGGTTTTCGCGGCGCGCAGATTGTGGCGCATTATGGTCAGATTTATCTCGACGATGCGGCGTTTCGCCCTTATCTGAAATTCCTAAACGATCTGAATGTGCCGGTTGTGGTCCATCACACGCCGTTGCCGGTAGATTTTAACTCCGTCTTGCCTTACACCAACCAGCGCCGTCAGTTTGGTCGCTGCGTTGATCAGGCTACCGCTGTGGGTCGTGAATTATTCAGCGGCATGTTTGATGAACTGCCGAACCTACGCTTTATTCACTCTATGCTGGGCGGTGCATTTTATGCCTTTGCAGACATGCTGGTGCCACCACAGCATCAGTTCAATGATGCCGTAGACCGTTTTCAGACGGGTACGGGCAATCTACGCGCGCAGCTTAACAATAATATTTTCTTTGATACGTCTGGCGCACCGCAATGGGGCAAGGCACAGCTGGAAGCAGCGGTGAAGGTCATTGGCGGCAAAAATATCCTTTACGGCAGCTCTTATCCCATCCGGAAGGACTGGTTTTTTAAAGGCATTGAGACGATTCAGGGGCTGGACATCAGCGAACATGATAAATCCAACATTCTGGGAGGCAACGCTGCACGCCTTTTCGGGCTGGAGTAATGCGTAACGGCGCTGCATCAACGCCGTAAAACCTCTGTAATTTACTTACTGCTCAGTCATCATGCTGGGAGCGGCGGGCTTCTGCTCGCCGTATTTCCCCCCAGGCTAGCCAAATGGAATTATCAACCTCTTGAAAAATTTAGACATTATCCGTTTCGCTCTCTTAATCACAGGAGAAAAAAACACGGTTTTTCAGGATGCAAATAACATGCCGGCCCACTTCAGCGAGCGCTGAGTGAGGTGGTTACCTTTACCCGCAGTAATAAAGGCCCGGCGTGCAAAGGTAAAAGATGCCGGTCACTGCGTCGTTTTGCTTTAGGCTGGCTGCCAGCTAACTTCCAGCGTTTCACGCACGGCCGCTTCTTCCAGATGGCGCACCAGGATATGTTGCATCTCCATCAGCTTTTCCTGATTTGGCGCGGTCAGGCTGACGTGAAAGATCCCTTCCTGCGCTTCCATCCGCACTTCTCCCATACTCATGCGAAAATGACCGCTGTTTTCATCAGTAACTACCGGCGTACGGTGCTGAAAATGGCTACACAGGCGCTGCAGAAAACGTTCACCGTTCGGTGTCACAATATCCGCAACACATTTCACGGCACCCTCATGCAGCACAGGGGCTTTAAGCAAGGCTTCAATTTGGCTGGCGGCGACGTGAATGATACTGCCCATGCGCACCACGATGTCGTCCGCAACCGGCTCCATTTTGGCGCGCAGACTTAATGCACGCTTCAGGTGATCCATCGCATCAACAATAGCCTGGGGGGATTTACCCTGTCCTTTCGGCCCCGCTCGTGCCATCAGCATATCAATAGCGTTTTTATTGGCGCTGAGAAACGCATTACCTTCGGCAGTAATGCTGTAACGCTTGCGGCCGCCCTTCTCTAAATCGATTTCGGTATAGCCGCGATCGTAAAGCCAGGTTAATGCAGGATAAAGCACGCCGGGGCTGGGTTTGTAAGTGCCGCCTAACCGATCATTCACGGCGTGAATCAGCTCGTAGCCGTGACTAGGCTGTTTAGCGATAATTGCCAGCAGTAAAAGACGTAACTCACCATAATCGAAGGCGCGCGTGCGGCGACCCGGTTTGCTGCGGGTTTGCACTTCTGTCACTTCGGTTGGCCCGGTTGTCAGATCGTTTTCACTCTTACCCGAACGGCGTTTTTGCACCATCATTACCCCGCATGAATAAACCCACATAATTGCTGGGCCAAACTATATCTAAATTGTCGTCATACACCAAGCTGATGCGCCAAATAATGAATATTTTCAACCTATTTCGCTGGCTGGGATCGCATTTTTTTCGCTAATTTCGATTGTTTACCGCACAGGTAATATAGCAGGCAATAGAGAGAAAGGCGTGGACAGGCATAATGCTGGCCACGCCTGAAGTGGCGGGTTAATGATCCAGCACTGCGACGAAATCGCACTGGATTAAAATATTACCGCTGAAGCTGCCGTCCAGCGTATGACGCGCCGGTCGCGAGTGTATATCCGGGAAGGCGCGTTCCCAGTAACGGTTTACAACTTCACGCTGAGATTTATCGTTCATCCACAGCGTCATTTTGATGACATCCGCCAGCGAGCCACCTGCTGTTTCAACGATACTCTGGACGTGTATGAACATCAGTTCGCACTGGCGATCCAGACTCGCTGGTACCTGCTGCGTGACACCGTCACGACCATAAATCACGCCTGAATAGAGCATCGCGCCAATGCGGCACGCTGCCGGAATGGGGTTAGCGTGCGGAAAGGCGTCAATGTAAATACTTCGCCGGTTAGTCATAGCCTCTCCTGCTTAATAGTCGTCATCGGCCATTTTTCCGCCAAAGCGATACACCAGACGCAGCCGCTCGGCGTGGTAGTTGCCGGTCACTTCAGACGGCGAGTGCACATAGTCGAACTCAAATTCCAGATGCAGGCGCGGCGTCAGGTTATAACCGAGGATCATAAATGCTGCGTTAATGTCTTCAGCAGGCAAGGGATAGTAAATGCCGGTAGAATCTTTCAGCTCCAGGCGGGTAATGCCGAAAACGCCTAAATATCGCTCGTCGTGATAAGCATAACGCAGCGCAAACGCGTTGCCGGGCTGGTTGGTCGTCACCATAGAGACCAGCGGCTGACCACTCTCAAGCGGCGTGTGATCATAAATACCGTAGCTGTAAGGCGCGAAAAAACCTCCGCTGAGAAAGGCGTCCTCTTTTGACGGCACATGCGTGGCGGCGAAATAAATATCGTGGTTGCGCGAACGCAGGCCGATGCGTCCAGAATAAAGATCGGTATTGATATTGTGATAGGGAGCCGCCTGATCGTTAGCATCCCATTCATGCAGGTATTGAATGCCCCAGTATGGCGTCCAGTTACCGAACTTCAGACTTTCAACCGGAAGCTTTAGCCCGCCATAACCCAGTTGTGCCCTTTTATCGAAGTTGTAATACCAGGCCTCAGCGGTAGTATTCCAGAACTGTCCATAACGCAGGCCCAGGGTGGTAAAGCCATCGCTGTCTACGGATGGTATGCTGGTATCTTCAATTTCAGGGCTGCCGGCATCGCCTTTTACAAACTGATCCGAACTCAGCGGCTTAAAACGATAAATTCGGTAGGCATTGAATTTAAAATCGCCTTTTTGGTTTAACGCATAGCTACCGCCGAAGCCCTGATAAAGCGCCGGGATCATCGTCCAGCCTTCACCTTCGTTGGCGAATGGCGTGTCCAGTCCAATGCGACCCGCTTGCAGATCAAGCCCGTAACCCTGATAGCGAAGAAATGCTTTGCCGAGCACCGTGACGTTGTCCGAGGGTAAATAAATCTCCGTTTTTTCCACATCCGATGAGTTTAGCCCGAGGTTATAAGCGCCATAAGCTCCCAGGCCGACGCTAAAACCTCCAATACTCGGGCTGCGATACTGAATATCACCCCCCACCGAACTGGTGCGTTTATTCGGTAATGTTCCGCTAAATTCCTTGAAGTACGTCATGGTTTTTAGCTCGCCAGAAATATTTCCCTGTGTCAGCCAGTCGTTAAAATTGTCCGTATCGGTTGCGGGTGATGCATCGGCATGACAGAGCCCGCAGCACAACGCCAGAGGCGCTACGGTTAATGCAGCAATTTTGGAATTTTTATAGAGACGCATTGCCAGATAACCTCGTATCAGTTTGTAGGGTTTATCACTTTTTTGACACAGGGAAGCTCGCCGTTTCTGTTGAGAAACGGTTGCTTTGCGCTGTGGGTTATCCGGGCAAAACGACGTCACCCGGTACGACGAGTGTTCAGACGCAGCGGCCTGATGTAAGTTTTACAACTGCGCCAGCAGGGCCTTGCCGTAATCGTTGCCGTTAGGAATGCGAGTAATCGTGTGGATATGAAAGCGTGCTGGCTGTTCATTGGTTAACCACATGCCGCTGTGGTGATCAAATTCCAGCATTACCACCGGGCTCTGGATGCGGTAGTAAAATACGTCATCATCGCCGCAGCCACCAATCCAGCTCCACCATGTTTCATCAAGATAATGTTCAATCAGCTTTAGCCGCGCCTGGTACGGTGCATCAGGCAGAAAGCCGAGGAATACCCCGATCGTCGCCATCAAGGCAGCTTTTTGTGATGGGCTAAATTCAGCCACGCAGATGCCTTCTGACGGGATAATCCGATTGTCCTGAAAGGCACCGCCGAGGTGACGCTGATCGGCAAAGTTGAAACGCTCCGGCGGCATTGCCGGATCTTCCATCAATGCATAAACGGTTGCGCGTGTCTGTTGCTCGCTACTCAGCGATTGCATTAGCGCCAGGCCGTGTTGTTCCTCAGCGGTGAACAGTACGCAATCGCTCTCGTCGCCGCGTGCAATGACATTAGGCTCTACGCCCATAAAAGTCGGCGCAATCACCAACTGACGGCCAATCATGAAACAGCAGAACGCGACGTGATGGCCATAAATGCTCCACCCCCAGGGCTGGGTGGTCGATGGTTCGCCAAACAGTAAAAAGTGGAAGCTCCAGCGGTTCATAATGTGTGTCAGATCGTAGAGTTCACCGAGAAAATGGTTGGCGTCCATTAACTGTTGTACTTTGTGAAAGCCGCGCTCACTGGTGCAGCTTCGCAGCAGTTGCCAGAAGGCTTCCCGGCTCTGCGGCGCTGTCTTTTCAAGACGCAGACCGAAATCGTTAAATGGAATCTCCGGGTTGTACCAGGCACGCCACTCTCTGGCATCAATGGCGTATCGCGCTTGCGCCTGTTGCGATTCGTCCAGCGTGACAAGTAGCGCCTGCGCCGCCGCTACCGCCTCTTCCACGGCGAATCCTTCATCCTGCAAGGTAAAAAGATCAGGTTTTATCTCGCCATCCGTGGTGATCCCGCGAAAAGTCTCATCCAGCATTGTTTGCCAGTGCGCTTTAAGTTTTTGCGCTTTTTCAGTAGCCAGCATGCGCTCGCTGTAGGTAGGCAAATCGACGCCGCGCGCCAGCGCGATGCGCGGGGCATCGGCAGGCATTAAATAATCTCGAAAATCTTGACTGCTCATAGAGCCTCCCAGGATTTAGTAAGATGCCGTTTCTGCTATTACGTGATTTTCGATATAACCGAGACGTTCTATCTCAAGCCGCATCACATCCCCCGGCTTCAGGAAACGTCCGGTTGGCGCACCAATACCCGATGGCGTGCCTGTGGCAAGAATGTCACCCGGTTCAAGCGTCATTACTGTAGAGAGATATTCAATCTGGCTATAAATGTCGTAAATCATGTCGCCCGTGCCTGAGTGCTGACGGAGCTCGTCATTTACGTACAGCTTCATATCCAGATTAAGTGGATCGGCGATTTCATCGGCGGTGGTAAGCCAGGGGCCAATGGGGCCATGAGTATCGAAGGATTTTCCCAGCGTGAAGGTAGGTGATTTATGCAGCCAGTCTCGCGCGGAAACGTCATTGACAATTAAATAGCCAGCAATAACGGATGCAGCATCGCTGGCTTTCACATGTCGACAACGTGAGCCAATCACAACACCCAGCTCCACTTCATAATCCATCTTTTCACTGGCGTCAGGTTTAACAACCGGCGCAAAGGGGCCGTTGATGCAGGACACTTGTTTGTTAAACCACATCTGGCTCTGCGGAATGGGAATACCGGCCAGGCGTGCCTCTTCCGCATGTTTACGGTAATTCATCCCGATACCTAAAAATTTCTGCGCATCGTGAACAGGCGCTTCCAGCTGTACCGCCGGGAGCGGAAAAGCTGGCCCGCAGGCCTCTTCCAACGCGGCCCTCAGATCAGGCAAATCAGTCAGAAGCTGCCTCATCGAATCACTCACGCCTGCAATAGTGGAAAGATCAATGACCTGTTCGCCAACGACTTTGCCGATGCGCGTATGCCCCTTCTCGGTAAAACGTACCAGTTTCATGCTGTGTTCCTTTCCTGAATAGGAGTGAGTTGCGACAGGATAATTTTCCAGCCAGATACCGCACGCCGCAGCACCAGGGTCGAAAAGCCGTAGCGGACTTTTTCTTCTCCACTCTCAAGTAAACGCACCGTATTGCATGTCGGCCCGGTGAGAATGGCGATGTCTCTGTGAATCGTAATTTGCGGCTCCGCGCGTGCGATAGCGACAAACCCGCCCATGCGTTCAACGTGATTTAGAAACTGCGATTTGCTGTGAACCATGCCGGTGCTGTGGATGTGAATCAGATCGTCAGCCAACAGGTTTTCCAGCGTGGCAAGGTCCGCCTGAATGAGTGCGCGCTGACGGCGGGACTCTGTCTCCAGCAGTGCTTTTATATCCGGGCTCATTTTCTCTCCTTAACTCAAATCAGCCCATCATATGAGCCGCCGTCCAGTTGCAGAATTTGACCAGAAATAAAGGAAGCCTGGCGACTACAGAGAAAGGCGCAGGCAGCGCCAAACTCCTCGGGTGAACCATAGCGCCCGGCGGCAATGGACTGCTCGTTGCGCCGGCGTGCTTCGTCGCGATCAAGATTTTCGTTCTTTATCAGGCGTTGCAGCATAAATTCCTGACGCGGCGTATCGATACGTTCAGGCAGCAGGTTATTTAGCGTAACGTTATCTTTAGCAACGTCGCGGCTGATGGCTTTACATATCGCCGTGAGTGCGGTACGCGCAGAGGTTGATAACCCCATCATGTAATGTGGCGATTTCACCATGGCGGAGGTGATATTGACGATGCGGCCAAATCCTCTTGACTGCATACCCGGAATCCAGGCGCGGATGAGTTGAACGGCAGGAATAAAGTTGGCCTCCATAGCAATGCGTAATGCCATTTCGTGCCAGTCTTGCAATGCCCCAGGCTGGGGGCCGGCGTTGTTAGTGATAAGAATATCAACGTGTGGTAGCGCAGTGAGGATTGCTGCCCTGCCCTCTTCCCGCGTCAGATCGGCGACAATAAAATTAACGTTAATGTCAGGGAATTTCACCGCCAGGGTGCGTGTAACCTCCGTCAGCTTACTGACGTCACGCCCGTTTATCGTAATGTTAACCCCTTCAGCTGCCAGCGCTTTCGCGCAGGCCAGGCCCAGCCCCTGTGACGACGCGCAGATAAAGGCGATTTTGCCCCGAATACCCAAATCCATGATCTCTCCTGCCGAATGAACGGTGTGTTGAAAGCAAAGGTATACGGCAACGGCAGCATAATGAGCTGACGACAACATGTCGCACCATAAAAAATAGATATATCTGTAATTGCGATATGTCTAGATAATGCCCTGCTCTGCCCAACAAAACTCAGAAGTGGATCACGGAACAATCACGGCTAGCTGTATTCAATTTTTTACGCAATGGCAAGGTTGTTTTTAGTTGTCTGAACAGACTGGCAAGGACAGCTTGTCATGCTCTGGCTTCGTGTGTATTTATTGCGGAAAAGATCTAAAAACGGTTCGAGGGCGGCTGACTATAAAGAATGGATTAACAGTGAGTTAACAGCGTAGATGATTCCAAAATCCTGCCCGTTATTGTTGCAACAATTTAAATATGTTGAGAGGTAAAATAGTGGAGATAATCCATAGCTGTTTAAACAATAACGAAACGGGTGAAGCCATTATTCTGCTAAATACAGTCGCGGCGAGAAGAGCTTATGATACATCGAAGGAGATGATGATTAACTTCCTAAAAAATCGGGAAATAAAAGATTATTTTCTGCCTTCATGCTGTCACGCTACAGGATAAGCCTGTGGTTATGCAAAACGTGATAGCACTATTTTTAAACAAAATTTAGAAAGCCTCACCCTGTAATATAAAAATATATTTATAACATTGTGGTTATTTTTTATCACGCTAGCAAAGCACGTTTTTTCAACCTCTTATCTGTATAAAACATGTCTCTGACAGAATTTCAGCGGTAAAACCTTTGCGTCTCACCTGTCCATTAAACAGCACGAAATGCTAATGAAGCATCGACTAAAAGGCAAAACAGCACATAAAAGCAAGGGTTGCATTTACAAAAAAATATAATTCTTTGCAAATGTTTAATATGAAAACCCTTTCCATGAAATTTGATACTTCATATCACCCGGGCTTCTTTGCTGTCTTGTTGCTTCCTGTCATTTTCATCGTCGTGCGTATTTTTAACGACTCGCTTTTCGACGCTTTACAGGTCAACGTAATTGAATCAGCGCAGGCTGTCTGGTTGTTATTCTGCTGCCTGTTTACGCTGGCTTATATGAAGCCATGGCAACGTTTAAATTCAAAACGTATGTTCTGGCTATGGGCTGCGCAATGGTGGCTGATGCTGTTTGGCCGCAGCATAAGCTGGGGACGTGACATTTTCCCTCATCATCCTCACTGGATTTTCAGGACGCTTTCAGTCGTCTGGATTGCGCCATTGATTATTATGCTGCTCTCGAAAGATTTAAGAGATGAGTTAAAACAAAAACTCCATACGGAGGCATTTCCTGTGCTCTATTTCGCATTATCGCTGGTGTGCTTTCTTATTTCTGACACCGTTGAGCACAAGCGAGCCTTATATTTTATATTTGTTGCCAATAAACACTATCAGGATATTACGGAAGAGCTTTATGAACTTCCGTTTATGCTTGCTCTTTTTCAGACAGCCTGGCATTTCATGAAAGCAGATAAAAAATCATTAAAAATAGAAGGATATAAAATATGCGCGTCAGAAGAAGTTACCGAGTAATTGATGACAATCATTTATATCAGGCCATCCTTAATAAGTTTTTTAACGGCCAGCTTGAGGCGATCGAAATTTTTCGTAGCGACAGAGATACCAAAGTTTTTAGCATTCAGGAAGGCCTGAAAAAATACGTTGTTAAGGTAATAGTCAAAAAACGTAAAAAACTTTTTTACAGAGCCTTAGCAAGAATAAAAAGTGATCCTTATTTTAATCTGGTTAACATTACGCACAGAATGCTTGCCTCTGATTGTCATGTTGCTTGCTGTCATTATGCAGTGGCTCGCGGAAAGCAACATAACGAGTATGCTGTGATCGTCATGGAGCATATAAAGGGGAATAATCTTCGTTCAGCCAAAATTGAACTTTCTGCTCATCGTGATGAGATTATCAAAAGTGTAACAACCCTGCACAGGCTATGCGCTTTCTCTTCTGATATTAGTCGTGAAAATGTGCTGATCACGGATAACGGCATTCGATTCATTGATATTTCAGGAAAAAAGGCGACGCGTTTTCGCCGAAATAATGACTGGTATGATCTTGAGCACCGTTTGGGAATTAAGCGCAGCGTAACGAACCTGTCATATAAGTTTTTTATGACGCAGAAGAAACTGAAATCCTGGACCAAAGCCGTGAAAAAGGGTTCCGAAAGGCATAAGCTAGCGAGCTGATCTTTATCTATGTAGTAATGCAACGCCCCGCCGGTGTTTCGCATCCCGTTATTTATTGACAGAAAAGTTGCAGTGATTACAGAATCACTGCAACTTTTTTATTGATATTACGCGTCAGAGGATCGCGGCCGTGGAGCAGAAAGGCCGATCAATAGCGCCATAAGTAGTGAGAAGTTATCAAAATTCGATAGCTCCACCACGCCTCGTACTAAATAAGCCGAACTGGCGATCAGGATGATACTTAACCATGCATACTGGATTTCATGGCGCGTATTTTTCCAGTGCTTATAGGATGTCCGGAAAAGCACTGTAAAAAACAGAATAAGTGTTGCCAGGCCAGGGACACCGCCAGAAAACCAAAAAGAGAGATACATATTATGAGGGCTAATCGGTTCACGGAAAAACCAGCCAGGGTGCGAGGGTAAGTTCAGCGCATAAGCCTTGAGGTAAACCTTATCTCCTAGTCCATAACCAATGACCGGATTTTTCAGAATCATATCCAGACCTGCTCCCTGCGTTCCCGCGCCAAAACGCTCGCTGCTGCCTGTCTGTTGAAGTTTATGACTAACCAGCTCCGTCTGTTTAAGATTGAATAAGGATAACGCAATCAAAAGACAAGTGCCTGCTCCGAGTACCAGTGAGCAAAATTTCCAGCGACGCATGAAAAAGCACCATAACAGAAACAACGTAAAAATAGAGAGCCAGGTTCCTCTTTGTAAGGTGCCTAACATGAGAAAAATATACACCGCCGCTGCAATCACTGCACAGATAAGGAATGCAGGCGTTTTCTTCAAAGAAAGCCATAATAAGGCTGGCAGGGTAAAGATAAGCGCATCAGTAATAAACCGATGCTCATAATTAGTAAAAGGCATTACACCATGGCGATACTCAACAATATATATATAAGCTTCCGATATAGCTAAAACAATAAAGAGAATAAGCAAGCTTTGCAGCCAGGTGCGAGCAAGTTGCTGCGCAGATAATTTCAGCAATAAGACAGAAACAAATAATGGCAGCAGGAAATTTGCAAACAGTATATGCTGATTAAAATATTTCAGACTCAGATGAACGTCTATGGAAATCAATGTAGAATAAAGACCATAAACAAGCATTAAGAGCGGTAAAAATAGCCTGACTGGCGTGAAAATTGTTCTCAAAACAGACTTATCTATCCAGATAATCGTTATGGCGGTGATTAAAATAGCGATGTGAACAGCATGTTTATAACGCGTAATTCCGTCAAAGAAATAGGTGACACTGAACAATATAAAAAGCAGTCTCTGCCAGTTTTCAGCCAGGCTTTCCTTTCGTGAAAACAGAGACAATGCGCCTTCCATAAACTCCCCTTAAATATTTTCGTAGTATTCAGATTTTAACATGTGATTTTAATCAGGTATGTCCAGCTGTTGTAAATCGATAAGCGGAATATCTTTATAAGGTACTGAGGTTTCTAATGAGAGAGTAAATAAAGGAGGATTAATGCGCTCCCGCATAAAAGTGAACAGAGGCAAAATTTTATCAAGATCCTGCTGTAACTCAGTCACCAGTTTTGATGAAGCAGATTTATCGTAAAATCGCTTAAATGACCCAGACAGATCCAGCCCTGCGCAAATTATTTTTTCATAACGTAACGAATAAGCCATCTGCATACAGGCGTAAGCTACTGTTTTACAATTGCAATATCCTATTGAAATATCTTTGGAAAAACCCAAAATTCTTTTTTTACGTGATAACGGAACATACATCACAACGTCAGGATGTCGCTGGCAATATAACCAGAACTTTAATTTTTTTATTGGCCCGGCTTTTTCCCGCTTATAAAGCTCATGAATGATATAACAGCGTTCCGCAAGCCATGTTTTCTTATCTGCTGGCGCTTTGGCATAAACATCTTCATTGATTACGCAGTAATCGCTTAGCTCAACATTACGTTCAAACTCACTTTGCCGTGATGTGATAAAACGAATGTCCGTCACCATATAGATGAAAGGATGAATTCCATTTTCAATCAGCCACGAAGCAGAGCCATTTACCGCGATAACATCATTACTGGCCAGCAGTGACAAAGGTGTTTTGACAGCACTGGGACCGGAAAGAAAGATGATGACATTTTTAGCCCGCACCTGGCTTCTTACCTGCTTGAGGGCTTGCTTGTTAAAAATCACTCTCGCCACCTGACTCTGTTTATTTACCTTTTAATGCCAGTTTAAACGCCTTGAACCGCTTGCGGAACTGGGACTTCTTTTTCACCCAATGATAAAAGAAGCCCTTATGGAATGCATTAATGCCTAAATGTCGTTCTAAGTCGATGTAATCCTTGGCAATTCTCATCTTATTGATCTTCTTGCCCGACAGATCTATAAGCCTTAACCCGTTATCAGAGATAATGAAGTTTCCTTTATGCGGATCCCCCGAAACCATACCATTTTCATGCAAACATGAAATAATTGAGACAATTTCTTTTTTAACTCTTCAGGTACGGTGTGATATAAGCTCAGTTCCTGACCGGGTATGTACTCAATCAACATAATGAACAAGCTGGCATAATTAAATATCTTTTTCTCTGCCAGAAGGTAAAAATCGTTCTGGAATTGTACGCCCTTTGACCATAGCTCATCGGTTTTTTTCATTAGATTGAGATAATAGTCCCCTTTGATAAATGACTTCAGAAACCGCTCAAGTTGTTTCTCTTTGGGCTTAAAAACTTTCAGTACATACAGCTTTAATTCAAAATTAACCAATACAACTTTCGTATCTTCAATATTTCGGAAAACTTCTTCTACTGTCAGGCGGTTGTGAATAAAATCCGCAAAGACCCTTTTATAGTCCTCACCCTTTCCTTTGGTGTAAATAACGTAATCATCACATTTGGTTTTAACCAACATGTTAAGCTCCAACTCGTTTAGCGACATGTAAAAATTTTTTCAGTAGATATAAACTGAAATAGCTTATCATTTTGGCTGTTCTTTTCTGTTTTTTCATATGAAGATAAGCATAACGGTAATGCATTGGAGTAGTTGGCTGCATTGAGGCCATATCCTGCCAGGGTGAGTTCGCCAGCGCGTGCCAGAACGGTTTACATTCCTGATATTTTTCCGCCCATGAAAACCAGGGTTTTGTGGGACCAATATAGTGAATTAGCGCGGCGCTATTAATATCTTGCTGTGTAGTATTTTTCAGTAACCGATTGATACTAAACTGAACGTTATATCGACTATCTAAAGGCAGAACGTTATTCAACAGAGTAAGATTGAACAGATCCTGATCGTAAAAAGTTAACCGTTTTACCACGTCGCTATCACTAAGCAGATCTAATATCTGTTGTGTGATATTTAAGCCAGCCCATTTTCTCAGGTCGAAATAAATGACACCTGTATTGAAGTAACCCGATGTAAGCCCCGCGCAGTTCAGTTTGCTGGCGCGCTCTTGCCACCATTCACCGCCACGTTCATGCACGGCACCTGCAATTTTTCCCTGCAGGTCCAGATGGGTGAAAATATCGAGGCTTCCGTTACAAATTACATCCGAATCAAGATAAAGAAGCGTATCCATTCTACTGGCCAGATAGTCAGCCATTAAAAAACGATAGTAGATAGCTGTAGACCATAGCTTGTTCGTTGGCAGCGTTTTCTGATCGTCTTCATTTACTCGCAAGATACTGACCAGATGACCATACTGTTGTGAAAATTGTTCTATTTTCTTAAGGCCAATCTGGCAGTTGTCATTAATGAAAATGAAAAAATGGATGGCTATATTTTTATTATGCTGCATCACTGATGCCATTGAAGCCAGACAACCCGCTAAAAAAAATTCATCGGCACCATAAGCAACGCGAAGCGCAACGCTTTCTTCCTCTATGCTCAGCGGATTAATAACGTCTTCTGATGTCACTTGCAGGCTTAATTTTTGAACATCGTTATTTTTCATAAGATGAATGTCTGTATAGTCATATTGTCATAACGATTTGCGTATCGTTCGCTGCTGAATTTTTTGTGATTTTTTGAGAGCGGCTTTGATCAGACGAGCTTCTTTTTTGATCACGCTGGAATAATCCAGTCCTGTATAGATCTTTAAAAAATAGAGATAGTCTCGCGCATTCAGACCGAGTTCCAGTGTGGAATAATATAGGCCAATCAGATCCTTATCTCGCCAGCGGCGTGGGACATGGTGACGAGACTGCGCACGATGGAGGTCAATGATGAAAAGATCAACCTCACCTTCATTTCCTTCTAAAGATTGTTTTAGCAGGAAATGGCATAAATAACAGTCCCGATGATTAATGCCGATCTGATGCATACGTCTTACCGTGGATGCCAGGCTTCGGATTAACGTGTATTTTACAGAAGGAGATGGCCGGTTGACTTTCCAGTCCTGACAGAAATCCTCAAGGCTAATAGCGGGATTGAGATCTTCTGTGATAATAAAAGACTCCCGATTCAGCGGGTTCCAGTTCTTTTTGCCATAAGCTACGCCTTCCATTGTAGCAATGCCGTGACGTTTCAGGCGGTTAATAGCTTGCCATTCATTATCGGCCCCTAATACCGGCATCTTCAACGTAACGATATTCTTCAGTATTTCCCTGATTGTGGTTCCGCTATGGTATTTCAGGAAATAGCTTTCTTCCGCAAAATTAAATTGAATCGTGCGCCGCGTTCCGACCTGCCGGTAAGTTTCGCCCTGGAGTTGTTTTACCTGAGCAAAAACATCTTTATTTTCCCATTGGGATTTAAAGGGCTCTTTAAGAATCTGCACGTGCATCCTCATTCATAATGATAGCCGACGCACGCTCCGCAAGCTGATAAAGGTTATTCTGTTGCAGATAATTTTTGGCGCTGTTCTGCCAGTATGTTATGCGCTTTTCATCCAGCAGCGCTTCAGCCAGAGCTTCATTTATATCCGTCTGTGTAACAGGCTCCGCCAACACCAGTCCGCATCCTGAATGGGTAACATAGAATGCATAACCACAGGTGCCGCTGACAATAGCAGGCAAACCGCAGGCAATGGCCTCGATAATGACGATACCGCCTGCTTCCTGATAGGCCGGATGCAATAATAAATCAGCGGCAATCATCAGGTCGTTTATATCTTCCCGGCCTGAAAAAAACCTCACCCGATCGCTAATACCGAGCCGGGAGGCCAAACGCTGATAAGGTTCCGGCTTATCTTCACCAACCACCACGAATATGCATCTGGATCGGATATTTTCGGGCAGTGCAGCAATAGCATTCAGGCTTCTGTCAACGCCTTTGCGTTTGAAGTCTGAACCAACCTGTAGCAACAGAAAACTTTCGGATGTGGCCCCAAGTTCTGCCCGAAGCTGCTGAATGCCTGCAGATGAGCGCGCAGGTAAATGCTGGAACCGATCGGCGTCTATCCCTGGCGGCAGCATATGGATGCGCGAGTCCTGGGTATGATAGTGAGACTGGAAATCTGCTTTTTGCTTTTCAGTTAATAAAAGCAGATGCGTTTTGGCCGTCGGAGCCATTACTGCTCTTTCAGCCCGCATATAACTGCGATAACGCGGTGTCAGCTTGTAAAAAAAGCCTTTTTCCTGGCTGGTTTTCTCGGCATAACAGACATCAGCAGCAAAATAATAATCAAGGCCGGGCATTTTGTTAAACCCCACCACGACATCGACAGGATATTTTTCCCGATGCTTTCTGACCCATTTGCTGAAGTTTTCATTGCTGCTGTGGTTGGATAATCCTATCCTCGTGACGATAACGAGTTCAAATCCGGGAACGGGTTCCCCTTCCCAGGAAAACGTATACACGCGAATATCGTTGCCTTTATCCTGGCTGGCGCGGGCAATACGCATAAAATCCCGCTGCATACCGCCATAAGGGAAATAGTCGTGAAGGCAGAAAGCTATTTTCATCCGGCCTTCTCCGCTGTCACAGCACTATTTACCGCATCAATAACTTTTTCGACGGGTATATAGGATAAGTATTTAAAGCTCCGATCGATTTCGCTGCGTTTCGGCATGGGGTGATAATTACCTGCCCATACCATCCAGAATTTTTCTGTCCAGGGATGCCATGCACGATGATCCGTTGCACCAAACAGGCAAATAATGGGCGTGTCTACTGCGGCGGCAATATGCATCGGTGCTGAGTCAACACCGATAAAAAACTGTGCATGATCAATGACCGCAGCGAGTTCATCAAATGTGGTATTTCCCGCAAGTGTCATTACGGGTTTCACTTTGCATAGTTCGGCGATACGCGCAACGCAACGTTTGTCATCTTCAGAAGGACCGCAGGTAATAATCACCTTATGGTGAGTAACCCGCTGAATATAATCGATAACTTCGGCGAATTTTTCATCATCCCAGTATTTGAATTTCTGACGTGCCGTTGGTTGTACAACTACGTATTTTTGCTGATCCCACTCTTTTCCCAGACGGAATTTTATCCCTTCCCAGACAAAGGCGTGATACCCCATTTTGGTGTTTTTTACGGTAACAGGAAAATCAAACGCATTAAGGATAGACAGGTTGCGTTCCACGACGTGTGTACCTTCCGGTTTCACTAATTCATGGAAAAAAAGACGCCACAGAAACTGGTTTCGCTGCTGGAATTCAAAAGCAACGGAATAGCTGGGCGATATGAGACGCGTCATGAGACCGCTGAGCCATTGATCGCTTAAATTAACCACGAGATTATACTTTTCTTTATGAAGCTCATGCACCACTTTGAGGTAATCAAGCGTTTTATTCGAGAAGCTGGCTTTTTTATTCTTGACTGCAAAGATTTTATCTACATCATCATTTACGCGCAATATTTCAACGCTGCCTTCATAACCCAACACATCAATGATCGCGTCAGGATAATTGGCTTTTAAGCTGCTGATCACGGGTGTAATCAGCAACATGTCACCATGAAATCGAAACTTAATGACAAGTATTTTTTTTATTTTAATTTTTTTCATGGAACGCGCCAAATTTATTAATTCAAAAAAGAGAGCCGACTATGATCGTCTGATGCTCTGTCAAAAAATTACCATTTTATGCTATTTTTTGTCACGTATTTGTCATTTTGTTGTAAAGTTCACTTACCTTGCATTTTTTATTGTAACAGCGCAACCTTCACGATTCACGCTTTGGTTTTTTCTTTATTTTCAGCGGGTTGGCCCGCGCTTCCCTCATATTTTTAGCGATGTGCTTGAATGTATTTTGCCCAAAAGGATAGTTTTTATGTTGAATTTCAATGACTGGTGGGAAGTAGAAGGAAGCTGGGTAGAACCACCTAATACGCGTCGTGGAGGATTCAGCGGTGTGATCAAAACCGTGGTAAACGGTGAGGTTGTGTACATTAAACGGATGGAAAATCATCTGTATCATAGCTTACGTTATCCCTTCGGGCTTCCGACAATCATGCGCGAAGTTAATGCCATTAAGCATTTACAGCGTTCGGGTGTGGTTGTCCCAGAAATTATCTTTGGGGATGCAATACGCAAAGATGGACAATGGCGAGCTCTTCTCGTAACAAAAGAAATGAAGAACTTTTTATCGCTAGAGGACTGGTACAAAACGGGAGCGTATCAGACTATTGAAGCGTCCGTTTACGAGAGAATACTTAAGGAAATAGCTTCAGCTTTTAGAAAAATGCATCTGCAAAAACGTCAACATGGCAGTTGCTATCCAAGACATATTTTCATTCATTACGCAGATCATATCCAGGCGGGTTTTATTGACCTTGAGCACAGCCGCAGAAGACTAACCTGCGCCCAGGCTAAGAATCACGATTTTACTCAGTTTGGTAAGAAGCTTGCCGGCATGCCCAAAGACGATTGGGAGAAAGTGCTCAACTGGTATGAACAACTGGCTTAACAGCATACCGTTTAGTCATACCTGATTCGCTGGATAAACGACACGTTGTTATCCAGCGCCCATTACAGACAGACACAACCCGCGAAAACAGGCGCAAGTTAACGATATTATCAACCAGCGTCATTAATCATATCGCCGTGCGATTTTGCGTTATTTGATCGCATATAGGGCTGCACTTTTATAAAATAAGTGGTATCTGATGGGATGTCATTAAGAACAATAGACGCTGCGCCAACAGTGACGTCATCACCAATTTTCAGATCATTTCCAATAATATGTGAGCCAGCACCAATAGTTACATTGTTGCCGATTCTGATGCACCCTTCCTGATACCTGTACCGTTTCCCGATAGTGGCATTTTGAAGGATGGTCAGGTTTTCTCCTGCTATTAATATGTCAGTGATTACTATCCCGTTGAGGTGCGGAATATGTAATCCCTTCCCTATCTTCGCGCCGAGCATGATTTCAACGCCGAATCGGTCTTTGAGACGTGAATTGATTCTTTTGGCATTTTTTTTCTCGCTTTTATTCCCTGTTGCGTACATTTCATTTGCAAGGCGCCACCAGAAAAGAAAATATTTACGTCTGCCTTTTATTCTTTTTGGGAGGTCTATCCAGCTAAACTTTTCCTTTCGGGTGACTTCTTTTAACCAATATTGTTTTAGCACATCACTATTATGCCTACTCAAAAACCTTAAGGCTGAATAATAAATTCTGATGTCAAGCATGTTATACCGAACCCTAAGCAATGTAATTTTTTTGTAAAAAAAATATATTATATTTTACTTAAGGATTGATGCAAATCTATTCTGACGAAAGTCACTATTTGGCGCTCCTTTTGTACAAAACAGACTCAGATCCCTAAGCAAAAGGTTGTGAAACCATGATAATCGCGGTATTCAGCGGCTTTCTGAATCAGGAAAATCTGATTACTGCTCGTTACAGAAACTGCTAAAAGGATCCAGCAGTTTAACCATCGCTTTACAAAGCGGTTTTCCACTATTTTCAACAGGCTACATACGCTTATGTGGTATGGTATTTCATGCCTGCCATTATCGGCGTAAGGGGGTAGCGCACTGACAGAAATGCGCTAAACAGCATGTACACGCCTTTTTTGAGGTAACAGAACGCCTTTCTTTTTAGTCAGGGATGTTTTCTCACTTTACAGTTATGACTGGATTTAACCTTGTGAAAAATAATGAAAACTATCATAAGTAAAACCGCCTGCCGGACATAGCACGCCGTCTCAATATTAATTTTTATAAAGATATGACGCCTGACAAAAAGGATTAATTTCTTTCTATGCAAGCGTGCGACCTCATTCCATGTATTCATGATCTGAGCGCTTATGCCATAGTTGTTATTTTTTATTATTTTAAGAACGAGTGAAGTAATTATCCAGTCCGTTAATTTATAAACAGTTTTTACAGTATCCCATTTCAATTAGAAATCAACAGAAAATTAACTATGCCTGAAAATATTAGGAAAAATAATGCTTCAGCCATTTTTACCTTAATGTAAAATCATATTGAATACTGAGCTTTATATCCCAGTAATTCAGCCTGTCGCCCAGGGCACTTCCGTCTCTTTTCTCTCTGCCCTTATCAGCAGCAAGAAATATGTTGAGTCCTTTTAGCGGCCCCTGTGTCTGACGATGATTTATTCCACCCAGCAGGCCAAGCCCCTGAATTTTGACATCCTGGCGGTTTGATTCATATCCATGTGTAACGATTGGCGCCACAATAACGCTTGTTGAGGCTGTCAGATTATAATTAATCCCGGCCTGCCATGAGACCATATTTTCCCGATTACGATCGAGGCTTAAAGAAAAAGGGTATCCGATGTCAGTATCCACCACGGCACCGCTAATTGCATGTTGCATATAACCTGCACTGGTAAACAGATTCCCCCAGGGGGCCAGCCAGGTGAGTTGTCCGCTAACCAGTGAAGTCTCATCAGGCGATATTTCCGAACGGCTCAGACCGTCCAGATGAACATAAAGACCCAGCAGTTCACCTTTTAAGGCATATTTGTCGTTTAACTCAAACCGTTTTTCCAGAATAGTTTGCAGTTGCGTTGAAACATCTTGCTGAATTGAGGCCCCAACAGAATAACGGCTTTTTTTATCGTGCCAGCTGGTAGCCAGAAATGTTCGTGGGCGGTGCTTATCGTATTCCCCCGTTGCTGCATTATAAACGCCTTCATCACGAATGCCGGTTGCTGAATCCGTCCAGTTAAACACGCGCGTGCGCCACATAGCCCAAAATTCCAGATGAGGTGACATTGCAAAATAGCCCAGCGCGCCTTCCGAAACTGTCGGTAGCGTTCGCTGTGAGCTACTGCCGATTAGCGGGATCCGCCACGGCAGACTGCCATAACCGTAGTCAGTGCCAAAACGCCCAACTTTTAACAGCATATGGTCTGAATATTTAATATTCACCGCACCCAGTGCAAAGCCAAAGCTATCATGATTATCAAGATACCAGCGGGTACTCATATTTTCACGTGCGCCTAATTTATAAACATAATAAGCGCCACCTTCTACACCAACAGCATCCTGATAATAACCACTCCTGAAATCAACTAAAGCACCTTGTACCCAGGCATAAATATTTTTTGCATTTCCCGCACTGGGTTTATCCGCTCGGCGCAATTCATTTTTTAAACGTATACGCAATGCGGGATCATCTTCAGTTATTTTCTCAGCATGAACGCAGGCACAAGTAGATAGCGCAGCTATACTTATAGCTGCGATTTTCGCATTTATTTTCATATTTAACCTTGCAGGTTTTATTTTTACGAAAGATTTATCTATTGAAGTCTTTAATTAATTGTTGTTGCGCACGTTTGCGCACCTCAATTTCCTTTACAATCTCACTGAATTTTTTATCCGTTAGCGGATAAAACCAAATAACACCTAAAGCTAATAACATAAACAGGCAGGGAACCAGCGCGATTGATATTCTTATACCCATAATAACGTCAGATGTTTGTGCCTGGTTAGCAATATATCCGCTCATTCCGAGAATAAAAGCTGGAAACGATCCGCCAATTGCCTGACCGCATTTACGTGTAAAAGAGAAAAATGAATATGTCAGCCCCTCGATACGTACACCCGTTAAGTATTCGCCGTATTCAACCGTGTCAGCTTCCAGCGCCCACATAACAGTCATAGTGATCCCCTGCCCAATAGAAGCAATTGCCAGCGCCGTCAATGCGTATAATGGTGGCTGGTCAGACAGCAGAAAAAACAGCAAATAACCCAGCGTCCCGATGCCCGCACCGCTAAGAAATGTATTTTTTTTACCCAGCCGCTTAACCAGCCGTGGAACCAGGGGTGCCGAGCCGAGCGAACCTACCAACATTTGCACCAACACCAGTATGGAAAACAGTTCAACATCATTCAGTACGTAGCGTACGTAAAACAGTGAAGAGGCACTGACGGCGAAAGTTGAAATCAAAATACACAGCGCGGCGATGCACAACAGCATGAGCGGCCGGTTTTTCTTCAGCGTCTGTAGACTGATATGCAATGAAGGCTGCGCGACGATACGAACCACATTTTCCCGTGTGGATTTAAAGCACAGGAAATAGAGGATCAAACCTGTCACGGCAAGGGTAACGGTCCAGTCAAAATAGACGGATCGTATTTCTGACGCACCAACACCACTTATTTTGGGTCCGATAATAAATGCCAGACAGACAAACGTCAGCGCCGCCGCCACGCTACGCGCAGCGCCCAGTCTGGCGCGAGACTGAGGCTGCTGCGTCATGGCGGTAGCCAGCGATCCGTAAGGAATGTTGACCAGGCTATAGCAAAGACCCAGCCCCATATAGGTCACGTAAGCATAAATAACCTTACTGGTATGACTCCATTCAGATGGAACACAGAATACCAGCACGCTGAAAAGCATCAGCGGTGGCGTAGCAAACAACAGAAAGGGGCGGAATTTACCCCAGCGCGTATTCACGCTATCCACAATACGTCCCGCAGCAATATCGGCAAAGGCATCAAAAACGCGCACGACCAACAGCATGGCTCCGGCGGCAGCGGCACCGACGCCTGCAACGTCGGTGTAATAGCTGAGCAGGAACAGCGCGCCCATAGCAAAGGCGATGTTGTTGGCTACATCCCCCAGGCTGTAGCCGATTATGGTTCGCCATGGCAGTTGTTGACTCATTCCTTGTCTCCCTGAGCTGGCTTTTCGCCAAACGCCATTTCTGTCCAGCGCTTTTTCAGCACAAAAGCGGCAGATTTTGGCCTCCGATCACGGGTAAAAATGCCTTTTTTATTCCCTCCGACCCGCATGATGCCCTGTGAAGTAGCGAAATCGGCGAAGTTCCATACCTGCTCGCCGGTCACCGCACTGACGCGATCAAATACCCGGTGATACATCGCCAGCCAGGCGCACTGATACTCCTCACTCCACATATCCTGGTAAACCGAGTGCAGGCCCGCCAGGGTATCGACACCGTATTCCGTCATAATAATCGGACGGTGTAGTTTTGCCTGCCATGCCAAAAGCTCTCGCTCTAATACCCGCTCGGCCTTCTCCAGATCTCCACACTGAACGTACCAGCCGTAATAGCGGTTCAGGCAGACGACGTCGAAAAGATCGGTAATGGTGTCGGTTTCAGCATCGCAGAACATCACATTAACGCAGGTGATCGGTCGTGTCGGATCTAACTCACGGGTGGCCTTAGCCAGCGGTTCAAAATATTCCCGGGCGCCTTCAGGACGTGTATCCGGTTCGTTCGCGATACTCCACATCACGACACTCGGATGATTTTTGTCGCGCTCAATCAGTTCTTTAATCGCCTGCAAATGCGCTTGCTGGGTTTCACCGTTAATGGCTTCTTCGCTGTAGAGTTCTTTGGGCTTTTCACCGGCGTCAAAGCCAATCCCCAGCGACAAATTAAAGCCAACCGCCGCCGTTTCGTTAATTACCACGATGCCATGTTCGTCAGCCCAGTCGAGCATCTCCTCAGCATAAGGATAATGAGAAGTCCGGTAGGAATTGGCGCCAATCCAGTTCATCAGGGCATGGTCGTGGACCATCAAAACAGGATCAAATCCTTTTCCACGAAAATCCGCGTCTTCATGTCTGCCAAAGCCAGTAAAATAGAACGGCTTGTGGTTGATCAAAAACTGCTCGCCTTTGACGGCAACCGAACGGATGCCAACCCGTAGCGGATATTCATCGCGCTCACCCTCGGCTTCACTGGAAACCCACAACTCATACAAATATCCCTTACCCGGTTCCCAGAGATGAGGCTTATCCAGGATAAATGTGCCTGTTGCGCCGTGACCCGTCGCAACTTTCTGCTGCTTGCTGTCACGTAATTCGACCTGGATGTTTCCGCAGGCAACCACTTCCCATGACATGGTTGCCTGCTTCCTGCTGGTCGCCACGTCAGTCAGCACGGTGATGTCCTGAACGTACTTTTTAGGGGTGGTGTAGAGCATCACGCTACAGTGAATACCCGCATAGTTGAAAAAGTCATGAAAATAAGACTGCTGTTTTTTTCCATTTTCCTGCTGAGTAACCATGCCCGGCGGAATAGTTTGCCAGTTGAGTTCGTTATTGACGCAGACGGTGATGCGTACTGTTTCTCCAGCGGTTACCAGATGGCTAATATCTGCTTCAAAAGGGGTGTAGCCGCCCTGATGTTCCATCACAAAGTGATCGTTGACCCATACACTTCCCCGGTGTGTTACGGCATCAAAGCGCAGCACGATGCGTCGATCATTCCAGCCATGTGGAATACGGGTTTCCCGCTGATACCAGACATCCCCTACGTAATCATGGATCGCTGCATCGGCAAACTGGTCGTTATAACTTCCCGGTACGGCGATAGCGCGACGCTCCGGTAACGCCTGACGCCACCAGGATTGCTTTCTTCCGGCATCATCTGCATCAAGTGAAAAAGACCAGAGTCCATCAAGACGTTTAATTTCACGCGAAGGCGTTTCAGTGGGACGTAACATGATAAAGCTCCTTAAAAATAAGAAAGGGGGAACAGAGTCCGAAAGGCGCATTTTCTGACTCATCCTTCAACGGAATAAAAGTAATCAGAAAGCGGTTACACAGACTTAACATGAAGCATCAGCAGGAAGTATTTGCGGAGTGGCGTTCTAAAATGACGATCATAAATTTTCATATTGCAAGTGGCGTAGCGTGATTGCACTCGCAAAATAAATAAACACATCATTGACTTTAGCCGCACTTTGTTCAACCGAACGTTCGTTCGAGAGATTTCAGCTTCTTGCGTTACTTTTTTACGAAGCGGGAATTAAAAAACGAAAGTGTGAGTACAAATTTGTGCCTTGCCGGACAACTCTTTTACAATGCCGGTAACAAGCCACCGAATTTATCTGGAAACGCAATGACGCTAAACGCAGTTCCCCCAACCCCTGAGCGCGTACTGATTGCGGCACGGCAATGTTTTTCCATCAATGGCTTTCATAGCACCTCAATGAAAACCATCTGTAAAACATGCAATATTAGTCCCGGTACGCTTTATCATCATTTTCCCTCCAAGGAAGCGTTAATTCAGGCTATTATCCTGGAAGATCAAGAGCGTGCGATGATGCATTTTCGCGAACCCATTGCAGGAAAAGAGCTCGTGGATTATCTGGTTGCATCCTGTCTGCAGGTCACTGAAGAAGATCAGGCACAACGTGCATTGGTCGTGGAGATCATGGCAGAAGGGATGCGTAATGCTGAAGTTGCGAAGATGCTCGAAGAAAAATATCAGGCAATTACGGCTTTGCTGACCGAACGCCTAAAGGAAGCCAGACAGGCTGGCGTTATCGGTATGGCAGTTGATTTATCCTGTGCGGCAAGATTACTTTTAACCGTAACGTATGGCGCGATTGCGGGTGCAGAAGCGCTGGCAAAGGGCAACAGAGAGATATTTTCCACCACGCTGAAAAACATGTTTTGTGGGCTATTGCAAATTCCTTCACCGTTTCCTGCCACGTAACGACTACAGCTCCCACTGTACGGGCCATGTCTGGGCAAAAATGGACGCGCGAGTTGGCCTGTGTGGCCGAAAGCGATCTGTCTGAAGATCCCGACAGGGCGGTAACAGGCTCACCGTCTGCTCGCGTTACTGCTCCTTCGGAATAGCGACCACAATGCTAAACATTTCAGTGATTTTCATCAGAGTTCAAAAACAAAAAACCTGATTTTCGACGGATGTCAGAAAATCAGGTTTTATCTGTCAGCGCAGTCATAAGCGGTTTTCGCCCTCTGAGATTTTACTTTTTGGCTGAAATCTCAGCGGAGAAACGTGACTCGGCCTATTACGCGACTCAGAACATGCGGAAGCGGTATTCAATGCTCACTTCTGACCCAAGCGAGTGGGTCCGCATGTAGCGACCGTCCGTCAGCACCGGGGTTTTGCCGCTGCTTTTGTACGACCAGCCCGGACCGAACATCACCCACACCGTCAGGTTCTTTAGCTGCGGGTCGGAAGGCGCCCAGCGGCTGAAAACGCTAATTCCACCACTGCGTACGTGGTTGCCCTTGTAACTGAACTGGGCGATATTGCCCGACAGCCCCACTGCCAGTTCCGGCGTCAGCAGATAGTCCGATATATTCGCCAGTACCAGCTCCCCGTCGCGCATATAGTCATCGCCCGCATTGGCCATTGAGATAAAGGTGCCACGCGAGTTTTTGCTCATATGACGTGGGTAAAAACCCACTTCGTTAGCCTTTTTGGCATCGGTATAACCTATCCCCCACTTGCTACTCCAGCGATCAGCCTTCCAGGTGGCATCAAGGGCAAAGTGCCAGGCGTTATTGTCGAAGTCGCGTTTGCTTTCAGGCATGGCGGTATATTCATCGAGAGCGTAGGTAGCGTAGATTTGCGTGCCGATATTCAGCCGCTCGATGGGCCTGAAGTTAGTGAATAAGAGATGGCGGCGCAGATAGCTGTCGCTTTCACCGTAGCCGTCGGCTTTTCCATAGCAGATCGCCGCTGGCGAGGTAATTGATATTGCGTCCGGTATTCGTCTGGAAGTGCTGCTTGTCCGGTGAGTTACGTTGCATCGAGTTTTCGATATACGCCCCGCGCAGAGTCAAATCGTCATAGCTTAGCGAGCTGCTCCAGCCGGAATAGGTGGTTGGCGACAGGCGCGTTGAAGTGGTGATAACGCCGAAATTTTTCAGTACCTGCCAACCCCAGCGGGCGTTGAGCTGTACATCCGCCACATCATATTTCAGCTTGATATTGCGCTGGCCGAATTTAGAAAAGCCTCCGGCATTGCTTTTCTTATTTCCGCTGCCCTTATTATAAAGCACACCACGAGAGTTAAAATAATCGCTGGCTCCCAGCTTAACGGCGCCATAATAGATGGCATCAACGCCGATTATATCGTCAAAATAGCCAGACTGATAATCAATCGCAACGCCCTGCCCCCAGACATTATGTACGTGTTTAGGTTTGGCATTGCCTTCATTCAGATATTTCCACTGGTTCATTAGTGATAGCGACATCGTTGAATCACGAAAAAATGGATCAGCGATAATATTATTTATCGCCGTATCTTGTTTAAGATTATCATTATTATCAGCAGCCCAGACTGACGCAGAGATGCCGAGCGCAACAAGCGCCAAAGCAATGCGATTCAGGTTCATAATATTACCCTAGCATAGAGCCACAGCGCGTTCTTACCGGCGAGCGTTAATAGCGAGCTGCGGCCAAACGGAATGAAATGAATGTTATTTTATTCGTCGTCGAATGCCTTTCCCTGCTTCGACGCATTTCAGCGAACCGATTTACGGCACCCTATAGCGAGCAAATTTAATAAAATATTTAATTTTTGGTTATCACCTTATTAAAACCACTTTCAAAGCCATCGAAGAACATCCCGACCAGTCCGAGGAACTGATCATCGCGTTCCACCTGTTTTAAAATGACGGTCATGATTTCTTGCTGCTATGCGGCGGCGCTGGCATAGAAGCGACCCGACATGCCCCTGGTTCCTTCGCCTAAACAGCCTGGCTATCTGTACGTTGTCGTGGATCAGCAGCAAACTGGCCCACACCTGATCGCTGTCGGGAACAGTAAACAGAACATCTTTTAACAGTGCGAAATAGATGGTCACCGCATCATCAAAAGATATTACTGTCTTATTTTTACCGGACAGGCTGCAGCATTTACGACAACCATTAACTCTGTCAGCCGTTTTTCATTTATATTCTCCTTTTTATCCGCCGACCAAAACAAAAAACCCACGTCCTTTTTCGGGAGCGGTGATAACCGTTCGCGATATATGACGTAGGTTTTGCCTGTATATACAGTAACAATCCAGTGACGGCGACAATATCATCAACGCCGATAAATCACACTCACTTTTTAGGCATGAAATTAATATCTGTGATCGTGTTCATATCGTAAATGGCGCATCAAACCTGAATATAAATATTTAACGAAAAACAGACTTATATATAAATATTCGATTAACTGAAAGGCGTAAAAAAATAATTTAATTTATCCTTTTAATATAAAAATTCTGTTTTATTTATTGAGCTCTGTCACAGAAAATAGCCTGTCTCTCTGGACGACAACGATTACTGGGCGTATTTTCATTGTCATCCTGGGATTGTTACTGAATGCAGGCAAAACCTAAGATATTTGTCGCAGCCGCGCTGTGTGCAAGTGTCTTAGGTTTTTTTTGCGCCTATCAGGCCCTGACCATCACACAAGGAGCACCAATGAAAACAAAAATACTCGCCGCCGCCCTGCTTTCTGCCTTCGCCTTCACCGCGCAGGCAGCATCGGCCCCGCTGAAGATTCTGATCGTCAATGACGACGGCTGCGAATCGCCAGGTAGCACCTCGCTGCAAGACAAGTTGACGGCTAAAGGCTATGACGTCTGGATGGTGGCCCCGGCCACTAATCAGAGTGGTATTGGCTCCGCCATTACCTTTAAAACCGGCAAGCTCTTCGACGTTAAAAAAGTCGCCAGCAAACGTTACTGCTTCCCCGGCACGCCAGCCGACGCCGTTGATTTCGGCCTGTGGGGGATATTGAAGGACGCCGCGCCAGATTTGGTTATCTCCGGGGTTAACGACGGCCCCAACACTGGCATGTCGCAGGTAAACTCCGGCACCGTCGGCGCCGCCGCACGCGCTGTACGCTATGGCTTTCCGGCGATTGCGGCCAGCATCGGTTACATCCTTACCGAAGATGAGATGAAAAATAAGTGGCCGAGCACCCAAAAATACTGGCCAGAATCGGTCGATTACGTTGTCAGTATGGTCGATAAGCTCAACGCTAAACACAAGGCGGGCACACCTGTACTGCCCAAAGGTTCTGGCCTAAGCATTAATTACCCGGCGTTGGCAAAAACAGACATCAAGGGCGTGCACTACATCGGTAACGAAGTATTCCCCACGCCGCAGATCGGCTATGAATTGTTGGCAGACGGCAAGGCAAAGCAGACCATGAACCCGGCTGCGCTGACACCGGTTCTGAACGACACTGACGCCGGCTGGCTCAATAAGGGATATATCACCTATACCCTCTTTGACGGCGTATGGAACGCCCCGCAGTTTCAGGCGCAATACGAAGCGCTGTTAAATAAATAAGCGAGTCATGCGATAACAGCTAACCCTGTATTTATAAGTCAAACCTGAGTGGCGGGCCTGGCTGGCGCTCAGGTTTTTTTAATGCTGTTTCATCAATGGGTGCAGCGAGCGCGCTGCTTTTTTATGCGTTACACGACAGAGAACGTCACCAGCCCAGCGGGAACAATCTGTTCCCCGGCAGAACACGTTTATCTGTCAGCAATTTAAAAAGTCAGCAACGCAGATCCTACTGACCTGCATTCGTTAACGAACGCGCCAGAATATGTTCCGGCGCCCCGATTGCTACAGGTAAACAGCCGCATCGTCGCTTCGGTCATGAGATCGGCTTTCTCAGAAGGCAAAAACTCACCATTTACATCTCTTTCAAAGAGAAGAAATTGCGTATCTGTTTTAAGCCGCCGCGCCTTTTGGCTGTAACGCGATATGCCCTGCCCACAAACTGGCAACCCATTTAACACCTTTCGCGGTGAAGCGTGCCTGAGAAAAAGCGTGCTGATTTTCACCAATACCGGAATGCAGAGTGAAATAGCCCGCCTGCAAATGATAGTGCTGCGGTGTCAGTACACCATTAGCGCGATACATGATGTTACGCTCCAGCAAAAATTGCCGGAATTCCGGTTCCTTCGCCTTCAGCATTTTGCAAAGCTGACGAAAGCCTAGCGCGTCCTGAACGTCTACAAAACGGTCAAAAAATTCAGCCTTTGGGGCAGAGAGCGCCAGTTGCTGTTCTGCTGCCAGACGCTGTTCAAACTGTTCCGCCCAGGCACGTGCGGCGGCGGCAGGATTAGTAAAGTCCGGTAAATGTGCACTTTTCTCGCGATCCTGCCAGCGATCGAGCGCTTCTGCTGTGAATCCTGGAGAAAGTCGCGCAACGGCCAGTAAAGAGTCCCGTTTATTCAGGCAATATTCCTGACGCATTTCCCCTTCCCGCTCATAAACATTAACGCTTATGGGCTGCGAAAGACGTTGCGCAGCTTCCAGGCTTTTGATCAAACGCTTCACCTCACCATGAGTAATGCCGGTCATTTTGGCAATTTCACGGCTGCTCATCGTGATCGATTGATTCAGCGAATTGAGGTTTTCTGTCGACATCATCATAGGCATCACCATCTACTTACTCACACTAATACCCAGCGGGCAGTAGAAATAGTATACAAATACCTGTTCAAATATCCAGTATTTATTTTAATCAATTTCGTAACCCGGAACGGTTACGCGCAAAAAACATTACCAGGGGCGTGCATCTTGCTGTCAGCTCTGCCTGTTGTGTCCTTCGCCTGCGAAAAGATGATGACTAAAAGTCATTCATTGATCTACTCACGCCGGGCAATTTCATTGGCGCAACGACGACATTAACTCCTAAGTCCTGCAGGCGATGTAAAACGGGAACCGCTGTACCCTGGTTAACAATTACGGCATCGAATTCATTAAGATGGGCAAAGCTATGCAGCGCCCGACGTTCAAATTTGGTGTTATCCATCATTAATATACGTTTCTGCGCAGCGTCAAACATTGCGCGTTTAGTTTCGACCGTTTCTGCCGACTGGTGGAACACGGTGTCGTCAATGATTGCGGACATGCTGACGAAAAACATATCGGCGCGCAGACTGGCAATTTCATTGCGCGTCATGCGGCCCATAAAGGCATTACACCAGTTATGAAACTGGCCACCCAGACCCAGCAGGGTAATATCGCGCACATTTTTTAATTCGCTCATCAGCGTCAGCGAATTAGTGATAACGGTTAAAGGCGCTTTGGCGGGAAGAAGACGTGCCATTTGCAGGACAGTGGTGGAATCATCCAGAAAGATGGCCTGCCCGGTTTCCAGATAACTTGCTGCTATCTCCGCTATCGCTTGTTTTTCCTCCAGCTGCCGCGTTGCGCGATAAATATCGCTGGATTCCACCAGGCTGGTAGGTGTAGCAGAAACCACGCCGCGTGATTTATGCAGTAATCCACGCTCCACCATTTCATCAATGTCGCGGTGGGCGGTCATCAGGCTAATACCGAAGCGCTCAGTAATATCTTCAATGCGGATCGCACCTTCTGCCATTACGGCCTCTGCAATCAACTGGCGTCGCGCCAGCTGCCGCGCCTGTCGGCTGTCACTCGGTAAAGTTTCTGCCATGAATACGCCGAGAGAATTTTCTTGCAGGTTTTGCGCCATATATCATCCGAGATTACGAGAGAAAAATGCTATTTCGGTGCTAATTACACCGCCGAAACGACTATTTAGCAAATAGTGATGCGCGATAAAAAAAGGGCGCCGCAGCGCCCAATAACATCGTTCGCACAATTACTCAGATAAAACAAAAGGTGAAACAAACTTGTTGGCGTTTTCTTTGGTAATCAACACGCAGTCAAATAATTGTTTCTCTGCGGGTGCACCGGTTTTACCCGTTTTGAGGAAGCTGTCAGCCTGCTCAACCGCTTTCTGCGCAAACTGCGCGACCGGCTGCATCACGGTATAGGCCAGCGTACCGGCTTTCACAGCATCCACCGCATCCGGGGAGCCATCAAAACCGCCAACTTTTACCTGATTCAGTTTGCCCGCTTCTTTCAGGGCGGCGATAGCACCTAGCGCCATTTCGTCGTTACCGCTGATCACTCCTTTGATATTGGGATTGGCCTGTAACAGCGATTGCATTTTGTTAAAGCCTTGCGTCCGATCCCAGTTCGCCACTTCTTTACCAACCTTTTTCAGATTTGGATATTGTGACAATACCGTTTCAAAACCGTTGGCACGCGTAGCGGCATTGTTATCTGAAGGCGGGCCAACCAGCTCAACATAATTGGCGCTGTCACCGACCTGTTTTACCCATTCCATCGCACCTACAGCTGCACCTTGTGCGTTATTAGACACTAACTGCGCTTTTGCCAGGCCACTTTGGTTTAGCTCGGCATTGATCACAAATACCGGAATGTGAGCAGCAATAGCTTTTTTAACCGAGCCGATAGAACCGTCGGCGTTCGCCGGATCCAGAATGATAGCTTTAGACTTATTGGTGATCGCAGTATCAATTAGCTGGCTCTCAGTATTGGTATCCCCCTTATGGGCGCTAACTTTGGCGCTGTAGCCCAGCTTTTCCGCCGCTTTCTGGGCAACCTGCCCTTCGGCCAGCCAGTAAGGGTTGGAAGGATCGTTAACGATAATGGTCATCAAGCCATTATCTGCCCAGGTGGGTGTTGCAAATACTGTTGCAGCGGCGGCGGCGGCCAGAATGAAACGCTTGCTGTTAATGAACATATTGTTGCTCCGTTATTATTGGGGGTACAGGTTTACGGGTTCACTCCCGCGCAGGGAGCGAAATTTATCGTCCGCGCCGACCGTATTGCAGCGTGTTAAGCAACACGGCCAGCACAATGACCGCGCCAGTAAATACCGTCTGCCAGTAAGCAGAAACACCGATAATCACCAGACCATCAGAGAGAAAACCGATGACGAATGCGCCGAGCAGTGTGCCGCGCACATTGCCGCGTCCTCCCGTCAATGCTGCGCCACCGATTACCACGGCAGCTATTGCCGTCAGTTCATAAGTTGTACCCGCCGTTGGACCGGCTGACGTAAGCTGAGAAGAAAGCACCAACCCAGCCATCGCAGCGCAAATGCCCGAAAGCACGTAAACGCTAACCTTGATGCGTTTAACCGGCACGCCGGACAGATCCGCCGCGCGTTCATTACCGCCCGAGGCATACAGCCAGCGGCCAAAAGCTGAACGGCTGAGCAAGAAGCCACAGGCCAGCGCAACCACACCGAGTACCAGAACACCCACCGGAATGTTGAAAATACGATTGAATCCCAGCCAGTCGAATCCCGTATTGCCCAGCGCTTCGCTGCCCGACAATTTGTTGTAAGTCAGGCCATTCGTCATCAGCAGCGCAACGCCGCGTGCGACATACAGCGAACCCAGGGTGGCAACAAAGGCCGGTACGCGACACCATGCGATCAGGATCCCGTTCACTAATCCCACCAGCGCGCCCATTGCCAGCGTTAGAACGGCAACCGCCCACACCGGCAGATAAAGCACCACGCCCAGCGCTTCCAGATTAATGCCTTGCATCAAAAAACCCGCGAAAACGCCTGCCAGGCCGAGCGTTGAGCCAACCGAAAGATCAATGCCGCCATTCAAAATAACCAGCAACATGCCAATGGCAGGTAAGCCAAAAATGGCTACATGTGACGCCATAGTGAGAAAGTTGGCACCGGTAAAATAGTTTGGTGAAAGAAAAGAAAAGGTTGCGATAATAATCAATAAGGCGATGAAGGCGCGCCCTTCAAGCAGCAGGTGTGCCACATTCATGCCTTTTGACGCATTCGCTTTTTTGGCGACGGGCGGCGTTGCGCTCAGCGTCTGGCTTCTGTCTGTCATGTTTTTTGCTCCGTTTTTCATCGTCATGCCACCAGAGATTCGCCCGAGGCGGCCATAATGCGTTCTTTGGTTACGCTGGAATCGAAGATGGCTGAGATCCGCCCTTTGCTCATCACCACAATACGATGGGCAATACTCAGGCATTCGCCGACTTCGGAAGTGGTATAGATCACCGCTAAGCCCTTTTTGGCGTTGTCAGCCAGCAGACGAAACACTTCGGCTTTAGCGCCAATATCAATACCGCGGCTGGGTTCATCCAACAGAATGATTTTGGGACGAGTCGCGAGCATTTTGCCGATCACCACTTTCTGTTGGTTACCACCGGAAAGCGAACCAATCGCGGCCTCACCACCGGCGGTTTTCACCGTGACGTTGCGGATGCCGTCGTTGATGAGCTGTTTTTCACGACGCGTTGAAAGTATCAGCCCACGTACGAAGTCGCTGATACTGGCAAGAGAAAGGTTTTCACCGACGGTCATGGTCTGGACCAAACCGTCGCGTTGGCGATCTTCAGGCACCAGCGCCAACCCCCCTGCGATACGCTGTGAAATTGACAGGCTGGAAACATCGTCATTTTCTAAAAGAATGCTGCCGCTGGACTGGTGTAAACGTCCCGCCACGCATTCCATCAATTCAGTGCGACCTGCGCCCATTAAGCCGTAAATGCAGACGATTTCCCCGGCGCGAACATTAAGAGAAACGTTGTCCACCAATTTGATACCCGCCTCGCCTTTTACGGTCAGATCTTTGACTTCCAGCGTGGTATGTCCAAATTCGTAGCCCTGGGGTGGCGAGCCAAGCTCAAAGTGGTCGCCAACCATGTTGCGCACAATCCATTCAAGATTGATTTCATCGCGTTTGGCATACGCCGTCATTACGCCATCACGCAGCACCACCGCACGGTCGGTAATTTCCAGCGCTTCTTCAAGATGATGCGAAATATAGACAATCGCCACGCCTTGACTGGTCAGGTCGCGGATTACCTGAAACAGCACTTCAACTTCTGCTGCGCTCAAGGCAGAAGTTGGCTCATCCATAATCAGAATTTGCGAGTTCACCGATAATGCGCGTGCAATTTCAACAATTTGCTGCTGACCCAGACGCAAATTTTCAACGGGGGTTAACGGATCGATCTCTTCTTCAAGCGCCTCCATCAGATGGCGGGTAATCCGCGCTTCTTCGGCGTAATCTACCCCGCCGGGTTTCATAATTTCCCGGCCAATAAAGATGTTGTCGCGGACGTTCATGTTTGGGGCAAGGTTAAGTTCCTGATGAATGATTGAGATGCCACAATCGCGCGCTTCTGTGGCGGAATGAAACACCTTGTTCTCGCCATTCAGCACAATCTCTCCTGCGCTAGGGTTGATCACCCCGGAAAGGATTTTCATCAGCGTCGATTTGCCTGCGCCGTTTTCACCAAACAGCGTGGTGACTTCACCACGGCGAATTTCAAAATTGACCTCTTTCAACGCATGGGTAGAGCCATAGACTTTGCTGATGTTCCGCGCTTCAAGGATCACTTCACCTTTTAACAGCGCCGGATTAACTTTGAACTGGCTCATTTCACCTCCAGACTAACCGGGGTTACCATCCAGTTTTTGGGATTAAGCAAACGAAATACCCCAACCACCTGCACCGTTTTACCGGGTAAGGCATCACGATCCACTTTGTCTAATACCGCCTTTTTCATCGCGCGATTAATGGCAGAACCCGCATTCTGATATTCGATCTGATTAGTGAAATCGCCGAACTGGATTTTGCCGGTTGCATCACGTAAATCGGTGCCGGTAATCGCCGGCCCGGTTTGCATTCTTACCTGAATTTCTTGCGGCATATTCGCCACTTTCAACGTGTAAATGCCCATCTGTCCCTGTTCGACTACCCCTTCTAATTTGACAGGCAATACCGGTAGCGGCGCACCCACGCCATATTTTTTCGCCGCCTCTTGCTGATTAGCCAGCACTGCCTCAGCCAGCGTTTTGGCGTCAACCGCACGTGAGATGACATCTTTCTGAATATCAGGAAAGTTTTTATTGCCATACGTGTCCGGTGAAAAAGCCTGCTCCTGCACATCATTGGCAGACCCTATTTTGACCACTTTGGTATCCAGTGCCATTGCACCGATGACCGCAATAACAGCGATGCCAATGAAGGTGTAGCGCCGTAAACGGCGACGTGAAATCTGGCGCGTAAGGGTAGAGACATCGGACATAACGTTGACCTCTCAGGCTGTTTAACAAGCGATATAAACCGCCCTAAATGTTATAAATATGATAACTGCTCTGGAGAAAATTGTGCTGATATGGTTAAGTTGTCAACAGCCAGCCACGTTTTTTTTGCAGAGAGAGATCTGGATCGCTTATTTCTGCCGTATTCCGGGAATATAAATTAATCCATTGAGTTATAAACATTATTTACCAAACTCCATTTCGGTAACCTTCATTGTACCGGCGATGAAATGTGATCATCCTCGCTAAACCAACTGAAATATATTCCTTAAACCGAAAAATAATACGATTTGAGTGTTATCTCAGTGAGATGTGGTGTATGTAATTAATTATCAAAATCATCACATGTTGTTAACAGCGTTTCCCTCTCAGGAACGCAAAAAGCGGGATAGCAATGAAAAACTTTTTTCTTACCGGTAAAGGGCTACCGCAATGGCGAGGAGGCGTGCATGGATAATCGCGACATTATTCTGGGTGTGGATTCCGGCACTTCTGTGGTTAAAGCGGTAGCGTTTGATCTTGAAGGCGTGCAGCTTGACTGCGCTTCAGTACGCAACAGTTATTACCGTGGCGAAGGTGGCGCAGCACAACAATCCATGACGCAAACCTGGCAGGATGCGGTGACCGCAATCCGCAAGCTGGCCGAGCGCGTCGATAATTTATCTGAACGCGTAGTAGCCGTTGCTGTGACCGCCCAGGGCGATGGTAGCTGGCTGGTCGGGGCCAATAACCAGCCCGTTGGCGATGCCTGGATTTGGCTGGATGCGCGTGCGGCACCGACGGTTGAACGCCTGAATCAGTCTGAGCTTGCCCGCGCCCGCTTTGAAGCAACCGGAACCGGTCTGACTACTTGCCAGCAAAGTTCACAGCTTGCCCATAAGGATCGTCATTATCATGGACTGCTGGACAGTTGCGAAGTCGCGCTGCACTGCAAAGACTGGCTGTACCTGAATCTGACGGGGGTGCGCGCCACGGATCCCTCTGAAGCCAGCTACACGTTTGGTAACTTTCGCCATCAGCGTTATGACGACACCGTGATTGCTTCACTTGAACTGGAACATCGCCTCCATTTGCTACCTGAAATTATTGATGGAAGCCAAATCACGCATCCGCTCACGCCTGAAGCAGCAGCCTTAACCGGCTTACGGGCGGGTACGCCAGTCTGTCTGGGTTATGTCGATATGGCAATGACCGCGCTAGGCGCAGGCGTGCATACCGGCGAGGCCAATACGGCGTGTTCGATTGTCGGTTCAACGGGCGTACACCTGCGTGCGGCGGCGATTGAGGACGTCTGGCTCAATCCTGCTCAGACCGGCTACATTATTCCGCTGCCGTGGCCGGGTTTTGTCACCCAGGTACAGTCCAATATGGCCTCAACATTGAATCTTGACTGGTTACTCAATGTGGCAAGCGAACTGCTCAAAAGTTTTGGCTGTGAAACCGATCACGCCCGACTGGTGGAGCATATTGGCCGTTGGTTGAGTGAAGCGCAACCCGGTAGCTTGCTTTATCACCCTTATATTTCAGAAGCCGGTGAACGCGGCCCGTTTGTGAATGCTGAAGCCCGCGCCAGCTTTGTCGGGTTGAGTTACAACCATCAGTTTGGCGATATGGTTCGTGCGGTGGTTGAAGGCATTGGTATGGCAGCACGCGACTGTTATCAGGCGATGGGTGGCGCAATGCCCGGTGAGCTACGGCTTACTGGCGGTGCCATTCGTTCAGTCCAGCTTCGGCAAATATTGTCTGCCTGCGTTGGCGTGTCGGTACGGAGTAGCCGCCGTGAAGAAGCGGGCGCAGCGGGTGCTGCGATGATGGCGGCTGTCGCCATTGGTGCTTATCCAACCATGCAGCGCTGTGTTGAAACCTGGGTAACGCCTTTACTCGATACCCCTGAAGCGCCGCCATCCGAACTGGTTGCACGCTATCAACACTTATTCTCCAGCTATCAACAAATCCGCAACGATCTGCCGTCTGTCTGGCATCAACTGAAACAGTCATTCGCGGGCTGAATGTGTTTTTGGTCGAACCGGGTTCGTCCATACAGGAGTCAATAATGAGTGAAAATATTCTGGATTTATTTGTTATCGGTGGCGGCATTAATGGCGCGGGCATTGCCCGCGATGCGGCGGGTCGCGGATTAACGGTAATGATGTGTGAGAAAGACGATCTGGCGCAAGGCACTTCGTCGCGCTCTGGCAAGCTGGTGCACGGGGGGCTGCGTTATCTTGAATATTACGAATTCCGCTTAGTACGTGAAGCGCTTATTGAACGTGAAGTGCTGCTTAATTCCGCGCCGCACATTATTTGGCCGATGCGCTTTGTATTGCCGCACAGCCCGATTGATCGCCCTGCCTGGCTGGTCCGGCTCGGCTTGTTTCTGTATGACCATCTTGGCGGTCGCCAGAAATTGCCGGGTACGCGCTCGTTAAATTTAGCGCGTGATCCGGAGGGTGCGCCGTTGCTGGATCAGTATCAAAAAGGCTTCGAATATTCAGATTGCTGGGTAGATGATGCGCGTCTGGTCACGCTCAACGCCCTGGATGCCGCCGAACGCGGCGCAACCATTTTACTGCGCACGCGCTGCCTTGCTGCAACCAGAAAAGACGGCAAGTGGGAAATTACGTTGCAAGATGAAGCCAGCGGAGAGCAGCGTACCGTGTTAGCGCGCGTGTTGGTCAATGCAGCCGGACCCTGGGTGTTGGACATCGTTAACCAGGTGACCCATACCCGCAGCAACCGCAGCGTGCGTCTGGTGAAGGGTTCGCACATTATTGTGCCTAAGTTCTGGGAAGGTCAGCAGGCATATTTGGTACAGAACAAGGATAAGCGCGTCATTTTTATCAATCCGTATGAAGGCGACAAAGCGCTGATCGGCACCACGGATATTCCGTGGGAAGGCAAAGCCGAAGCGGTGACCGCTGATGATAGCGAACAGCAATACCTTATTGATGTGGTTAACCGTTATTTCAAAGTGAAACTTACGCCGGGCGATGTCATAACCCGTTTTTCCGGCGTACGACCGCTGTTTGATGACGGTAAAGGCAACCCGTCGGCGGTGACGCGCGACTATGTGTTTGATCTCGACGATCAGCAAAACGCCCCGCTGCTCCACGTATTTGGCGGTAAAATTACCACATTCCGCAAACTGGCCGAACACGCGCTGCAAAAGCTGGCGCCTTTCTTCCCAACGATGGGACCAGACTGGACGCGCAGCGCCACCTTGCCCGGCGGCGAAATCGCTAACGCCGACTTCTACAGTTTTCTGCAGCAGGTTAAATCCCAGTATCCCTGGCTTCCTCAGCCGCTACGTAAACATTATGCACGTCTGTACGGTGCCCGCTTAATGCAGCTTTTAGGAAATGCCAGTGAACTGGCTGATTTAGGACGTCACTTTGGCGGCCTTCTATATGAAATCGAAGTCCGTTATCTGGTTGAGAAAGAGTGGGCACAGCAGGCAGAAGATGTGATTTGGCGGCGCACCAAACATAAATTACATCTGAGTGAAGAACAGCAGCAGGCATTTACGCAATGGTTTGATGCCACGTTCGTCACCATACCACCTCAGCCTCTACGCGCGCACGCAGGATAAGGAGAGACTCATGCCGTTAACGCTTTCTCTGAATACTAATCCTCTGGTTAACCGCTTCGCTGATCCGGAAGATTTGATTTATACCGTCGCGCAGCAAATTCGCATTCGCGACCTGCAGCTCACGCATGAATTTATTAATCCTTCCTGGGCCGCGCCAACGATTACGCAAATGGCGCGCCGGATGAAAAAGGCGATGAGCGAAACCGGTGTATGTGTCACCTCTGGTATGACCGGGCCTTATGGCCGGCTGAATCATTTCGGGCATCCCGATGCGGATGTGCGGCGCTATTACATTAACTGGTTTAAAACTTTTGCCGATATTACGGCTGAACTTGGTGGCAAAGCGATAGGATCACAGTTCGCCATTTTTACCTATAAAGATTTTAATGACGTCACGCGACGTGAAGAGCTGATAGTCATCGCAATTGACTGCTGGGCAGAGGTCGCCCAGCACGCCAAATCGGCGGGCCTGGAGTATTTATTTTGGGAACCGATGAGCATAGGGCGTGAATTCGGCGAAACGATCCCGGCGAGTCTGGCATTGCAACAGCGCTTAAGCCAGGCGCCTTTGGCATTGCCAATGTGGATGATGGCCGATATTGATCACGGCGATGTAACGTCTGACGATCCGCGCGACTACGATCCCTATGCCTGGGCTGAAGCCGTGCCGCGCTATTCACCCATTCTCCATATAAAACAAAGTATGATGGATAAAGGCGGCCACAGACCCTTTACATTACAGTATAATGCAGCCGGTCGAATCCAACCGGCTCCGCTACTTGAAGCATTAGCTAAAGGCGGTGCGCAGAATAATGAGATTTGCCTGGAGTTAAGCTTTAAAGAACGCGAGCCCACCGACAGTCAGGTGGTCGCAGATATTGCCGAGAGCGTTGCCTTCTGGGCCGATCATATTGATTCGGGGGTACAGGATCTCCATTTGGTCCGCTAACCCGTTATGTCACTTTTACTGGAGTAAGTCATGCAGCCGTTGAAAGTCGCCTTTATCAAAGCAAACTGGCACAGCGAAATCGTTTTTCAGGCCCTGGTTGGGTTTGAGCAGGAACTTGAAAGCCGTGGAACGTCATTCGAGATTAAAACGTGGGACGTTCCGGGCGCTTTTGAAATGCCGCTGCTGGCTCAACGGCTGGCGCAAACGGGTAAGTTCGATGCCATTGTCTGTGCTGCGCTGGTGGTTGATGGCGGCATTTACCGTCACGACTTCGTTGCACAAGCAGTCGTAAGCGGACTGATGCAGGCGCAGCTGACCACCAACGTGCCGGTCTTTTCTGTGTCACTGACGCCACATAACTTCCAGCCAGCCGATGAGTTCATCAATTTCTATACCGAACATTTCGTGAAGAAAGGCAAAGAAGCCGCTCGCGCTGTAAGCCAAATTCACGCACTGGCTATCTGATTTTTTTATGAAGTCTCCCGTTTCCACTGACAGCGATGAGTCGCTCGCCATCCGCGCGGCCTGGTTGCATTATGTCGGCGGTTATACGCAGGCTGACGTAGCAAAGCGCCTTGGGCTGCCTTCGGTTAAAACCCATCGATTAATTGCGCGAGTGGTAGCAGAAGGCGCTGTAAAAGTTTCGATTGACGGCGATATTGTCGCTTGTGTGGAGCTGGAGAACCAGCTGCGTGAACGTCACGGGCTGCGCTTTTGCCGTGTTGCTCCAGATCTGGGCGAAGCAGGATTGCCGGTGCGTGCGCTGGGTATGGCTGGAGCAGATTACCTGCGCAACCTGCTCAGTTCCGCGCAATCAACTACGCTGGGTTTAGGGCATGGACGGACCCTCTCTGCCGCCATTCATCAGTTACCGCGGCTTGATGCGCAACATATCCGCTTCGTCTCGTTGCTGGGATGCCTGACGCGTCATTACGCCCTCAATCCACACGATGTTATGCACCGCATTGCCGAAAAAACCGGTGCGCAGGCGTATATGATGCCAGTGCCTTTTTTTGCTAATACCGAAGAAGATCGCGACGTATTGCTGGCTCAACGCGGCGTCAGCGAAGTATTTGCGATGGCGGCCCAAAGCGAAGTGAAACTGGTGGGAATCGGAACAGTGGAGCCGGCCGCACAGCTGGTAGAAGCCGGCATGATAGAAGAGACGGAAATTCGAGATATTTCAGCGTCCGGTGGTGTGGGAGAATTGCTCGGTCATTTTTTTGATGCCCGTGGGCAGATGATCCATAACAGTCTGACCGCCCGTACGCTGGCTGTTTCGTTTGATATTCGCCGCCGTGATGAGATTGTTGCGCTGGCGGGAGGCATATCGAAAATCCCGGCTATCCGTGCGGTATTGGCCAGCGGGCTGCTCACCGGTTTGATTACTGATGAGCTGACGGCACAAACATTGTTAGCTGCGCTCTGATCCACAACCAGTTCTGCAAATTTTTTCAAAACCTAAAAAAACGATTTTCTAAATCGCGCAGAATCAGCACAAAACGTCCTCCGGTTGTCTTAGGGAGATGTCATCTCTCTGCCCGCCAAATCACTATAGGCATCACTGAATAAGCCGTGCTGAAGCATCACTAAGACTTCAATCCGGCGCATCGCAACGCGCCGAATTTAAATTTACTTAGCCCTGCTCGCCGTTGCTCTCGGCAAAGGTAGCTTTATTACGCGTAACCGAATAGGCTACTTTTTTTACGCTTTCCGGCGAAGTTGTGATTTCAACTGGCGCAATAGTGACACGCCCCAGGCCAAACAGGGTCGGGACATAGCCGCCGACGGTGTGTTTACCCGCCGGGACATAGATCAATTTACTTTCACCGTTAAGCAATTCGCCAGCGTCCTTGCCGTCAACCGTCAGGTAGACATTTGAGCCATCATCCGCGCGCGTCATTATGTGTGAGACATCGATTTGTGTTGGACCAGCAGCGAATTCATTTGGTGCATCTTCTGATGAATGCTTAGCGCATCCCGCCAACAGAGTGGCGGCCGTGATAGCGGCGAGTATAAAACGATAACGCATTATGACTGTCTTTCTCCGTAACATATGAACTGTCTATTTTAGCGCTTTTAAAAAAGGATAAAAGTACAGCCTGCTTCGGCATGCTCTTAAAATTTGGCTTATAGCGTTATGATTTTGTAAAAGTTAATGAAGGAAGCACTGCTTTAGTGAAAGATCGGTTAATGCGGTGTTCGCTCCATTACTCAGTATTTATACCGCCCCTACTGGCTCATAACATACTCTGGCAAACTTAAATAAACATTAGTTAAACTAATCCGTAATTTAACTTATCTAATGCAGCGCATTGGTGCAACAAAGTCAATGCAGCGAATAAACAATTCCTTCACTTTTTGAACACCCTCAAATATTCACAAATTAATAATAATCTTTGTTTATGCATATTTTATGCAAAATTCAGCGGTTTTATGCAGCAATATTTGCATAGATATTTAGATAATTATTCATTTAATTCTTTTCTTAATGATCCTGACGGCACGGCATACCACCCGGCAGCAATACATATTTTTTTCAGCAGTGATAAATTATGTCGGCGCGGTTGATTGCGCTCTCTATCCACGTCTCTACACAATAAATATCTTCATTAAGAAAGGTTTTTCTATGGATAAGTTATCTTACGCGTCTGAAAGTAGCACATCTGCCTGGTCAACCTACCTGCAACAAATTGACCGTGTTACGCCCTACCTTGGCGATCTTTCACGTTGGATAGATACATTGCGACATCCTAAACGTGCCCTGATTGTTGATATTCCTTTGCAGATGGACGATGGATCTATCCGGCATTTTGAAGGGTATCGTGTTCAGCACAACCTTTCACGCGGTCCGGGTAAAGGGGGCATTCGTTATCATCCCGACGTTGATCTCAACGAGGTGATGGCGCTTTCAGCATGGATGACGATTAAATGCGCAGCAGTGAATTTACCGTATGGCGGTGCAAAAGGCGGCATTCGTGTCGATCCGTTTACGTTATCGGAAGGCGAACTGGAGCGCCTGACCCGTCGTTATACCAGTGAAATCGGCGTTATCATTGGGCCGCAAAAAGACATTCCCGCGCCGGATGTTGGCACTAACGGCAAAGTTATGGCATGGATGATGGATACCTATTCCATGAACATCGGCACCACCGTTACCGGCGTGGTGACGGGGAAACCGATCCATCTTGGTGGCTCGCTGGGACGTGAAAAAGCCACCGGTCGCGGCGTATTTATTACCGGACGCGAAGTAGCCCGCCGTGCGGGGATTGCCATTAAAGGCGCACGCGTGGCGGTTCAGGGATTTGGTAATGTCGGCAGCGAGGCGGCACGTTTATTTGATGAAGCAGGTGCGCGCGGGGTGGTCATTCAGGATCACACCGCAACGCTGTTCAATGCCGATGGCATAGACATGACTGCGCTGACGCAATGGCAGATTGAACATAAGCAAATCGCGGGTTTTGAAGGCGCCCAGCCAATCGAGAAAGAAGCCTTCTGGACTACTGAGATGGACATCTTAATCCCGGCGGCACTTGAAGGCCAGATTACCCGTGAACGTGCAGAAGCCCTGGGCTGCAAACTGGTGCTGGAAGGTGCAAACGGCCCAACCTATCCTGACGCGGATGACATGCTGGCGAAGCGTGGCATCATTGTCGTACCGGATGTGATATGCAACGCAGGCGGCGTCACTGTGAGCTACTTTGAATGGGTGCAGGATATGGCCAGCTTCTTTTGGAGCGAAGATGAAATCAACCAGCGCTCGGATAAGATCATGACCGACGCAATGGTTCACGTCTGGGAAAAAGCCAAAGAGAAAGAATGCTCACTACGCACCGCAGCCTATATCGTAGCCTGTGAACGTATTTTAATGGCGCGTAAAGATCGCGGCATCTATCCAGGCTAATCACCTCAGCGCTGCTGTTTCCGGCAGCGCTTTTCGTTTCCATAAATACGCAAAAGCAAAACAGCACGCAGCATCAGTGATGTTCACGCCTGCTATGTCACCTTCCCAGGCAATAATCAAAGCGTTTTGAAGTGAAAGATAGCGAAAAACTGAATCTGGAAGCTGTTTCGATAAATGGGTGCGGTAATTTTATTTTATTGATATGTTTATTGGAACAATAATTCCATCCAAACATGAGCGAAAAAAATGTCCCCTACCCTTACGCCGCAACTCATCCTACAACAAGAATCTGAAAGCCGTTTACCCACTTTTGATTTTCAGCTGGCATGGCAGCTCGGCCAGAACCTGCAACAGCGTGCCAGCGAACAAAACTTACCGGTTGCTATAGAAGTTTATGCCTTTGGCCAGCCACTGTTTCTCGCTGCGTTGCCGGGTTCAAGCCCAGACAATCTGGAATGGATGAAGCGTAAACGCAATTCAGTGTTGCGCTTTAGTCATGCCTCAATGTACATCGGTTTAATGAATGTGCAAAACGGCAAGCCAATGGTTCAGCAAAACTGGATTGCCCAGGATACCTTCTCCGATCATGGCGGGTCCTTTCCGCTGTTAAACGATGCTGGCGTCGTATTTGGCGCGGTTAGCGTTAGCGGTTTACCTTCAGAAGAAGATCATATGTTGGCGTTATGGGGTATTCAGCAACTTCAGCAGCACCTTAACGCGAAGAATTGACTACCGCTGTGATTAAGGGACGGGAAATTTTATCTGTCAGGTCATTTCAGTGTACCTTCCCGTCCTCTGTTACGCTTGTCGCAGAACCCGCCTGCTACTGAAGCGCTGAGGTAGCTTCTTCTGTTTTAAATACGGCTTTCAGCAAAGATTAGCTGGATAACGCCTTTCTGTTAGTGTCGGTCATTTTGCGCAGCTCACGTCACCCATCCAAAATCGGGCTTTAGCCGTCTGCTTTATTCCTCTTTGCATTTTACTTATTCACTTATGAGCCAATAATTGCCTATAATTGACTCACATAATGAGCCGAATAAGTCAGGTTATTCGGCTCAATGCAGAGGACAGAGGAGATAAGCCACATAATGGCGATACGATGGATCTGGCAACAGGCCGACTGGCCCCACTTTTACTGGCAAAATGCGCAGCTTTTGCCACGGCTGCGTCAGGTTCAGCATGTGCGTGGTATGTTGCTGGGGCGTGCCAGCCTGCATTCCGACAAAGAAGCACAAACGCTGGACACGCTACTGGCAAATATCCTTTCATCATCGGCGATTGAAGAAGAACGCATCAATGCGCAGTCAGTGCGTTCATCGCTGGCGCGGCGTCTGGGCGTTTCTGAAAAACAACCTTATCCGGTATCCGATCGCTCCGAAGGGTTGGCTGCGATGATGCTGGATGCAATTAATAACCGTGACCAGCCGCTGACATTACAACGCTTATGCCTATGGCATCACTGGTTATTTCCGGCTGATGAATGGTCAATCCACTCGTTGAGCATCGGTACATTGCGCGGTAACGAACCGATGCAGGTTGTTTCAGGCCGCATCGATCGCCCCACCATACACTTTGAAGCTCCGCCGCGTTCCGGTCTGGAAACACAGCTTGAAGCGTTCATCACATGGTTTAATCAGAGCCAGCGCGATGTTTTACTTGATCCTTTGCTACGAGCGGCAATCTGTCATTTATGGTTTGTGACGCTCCATCCATTTGATGATGGAAACGGACGCATCACGCGCGCCTTAACCGATTTGGCTTTGTCACAGGCAGACAGCCAAAGCATCCGGCTTTATGCCATGTCCTCAGCAATACTGGCTAAACGCACCGATTATTATCGTGTGCTTGAACAAACGCAGAAAGGCGATCTGGATATCACCGGCTGGCTGGTATGGTTTCTCGATATTCTGGATGAAAGTCTGCAACAGGCGATGATCGGTGTTGAACGCACGCAACAAAAAGCGCGGTTCTGGCTACATCATCAGAATGTGGGATTGAGTAAAGAGCAGGTTAAAGTCCTTAACCGCTTGCTGGATGGTGGCGAACAAGGGTTTGAGATGGGAATCAGTGCCAGCCAGTACCAGAAAGTCGCGAAAGTGAGCAAAGCAACAGCAACGCGCCACTTGACCGATTTACTGGAAAAAGGTTGTCTCTCTAAGCTGGCAGGCGGCGGACGAAGCACGCGGTATCAAATTAAAATGGAATAAACGGCTGTGGTCTTTAAATGCGCTGAAATCTATCGGAATCAAAAACGCCGAAAGCATTATCGCTACCGGCGCCTTATTATCAGGCTGCTTTAACGGCGCGCACTTTCTTGTTGCCGGTTGCGTCAGCCTCTTCTTTCACTACCGCAGTAGCGGACGTGGCTGCCGGTAGCTTGCTGGTTCGCAGAATATGCTGCACGGTATCTTTCTGCTCAGCAAGCAACAGGCCAAGGGTTTCAGCCTGCGTTTCGTCTAGCGCGGATTGATGCTGCAACAGCCAGTCGGTAAAGGCTTCAGCCATATCGAGCATTTTGTCGTAAGCATCGGCCTCTTTCTTATTGGCAAACGTCATCTTCTCTTCACCCTTTCTGACTACTACAAATTTTGTCTCGACAGTCATTTTCTCGCCTCCGATACTGTTAATATATACAGTATATCATGACGGCCGCTGTTTTTCACTGGAGAATTACAATGTAAGCAGCACAGACATCAGCAGGCTTAAGCGATTAATTCTTCGAGAAAATTTGCTAGCGCTTTGCGCGGGTCGTCCTCCTCCGACACGATCATCTCAATACCCCACTGGCCCAGCACCTCTTTTGCTACCGGGTTATTACGATTGGTGAACAGATAGGATTTAGGTCGCGCAGTCGCCAGGCCGGTGCGGCCCCACATTTTAGTCAGGCGGTAAAACAGCAAGCGAATATTGAAATCGCTGATGCTGTAACCAACAAACAGCACCGAATTGCCCATCACGTCATGCGTCAGCTTAATATCAAGCGGGGAGTCAAAATAGAGCCGCTCAAAGTAGCTGCTCTCATCCAGTACAATCGAAGTATCGTCATCAAAATCGCCATGAAGTTTGATGATATGTCGCTTATGTTCCGTCAAAGCCACTAAATCAGCAGCGTTGGCAACCTTTGAATAAGGCACACCGTGTGCATCATGCGCGGCCTCCAGCCAGCGGTCGTAATTGGTCGTGTAAATGCGCGAGAAGTTGCCTTGAGTGATCACGGTGTGGATTTCAGATGTTCGGACGTCAATATCGGGTCGATGCCATTCACGATCCATCCAGCTGCGTAACGGTCCCAGCGAACCCTTTTTCTGCTTATAGTATTCCGCCAGCGAAAGGTGGTTGCCATAGGTATTGAAAATTGTAGGATCGTAACCTAACTCGTTGGCGAGATGGGCGATCAGCTCATGCCACTCCGGCAAGCCAAGATTACGAGAAATGCCGGCTCCGGCAAAAAGTATCAGCTTTCCTGAGTCATAGGCGCGTTTCAGTTCTGGTTTCATGCCATTCCCCGAGCGGTTTTCAAGAAGTTGGCAAAGCGGTCCAGCGCAATACGCCGCATGGAGATCTCATTTTTCTTTTCGCCCATCTCTGCAAAAGTTTGATCGCAACCTTCAGGAATGAAAACGCAGTCCCACTGGAAGCCGCGTGTACCGGCGGGCTTCGGCGCGATAGTGCCTCGAAGTTCGCCAGAAAACTGATACATTTTGCGACCATCGCAGTAGCCCAGCACGGTTTTCGCCGTAACCTGTTGACTATCCAGACCCTGTACCAGCGCAGTAAAGCGTTCGGCGTCTAAGCGGTTCCAGAAAATACGCGTTAGTCCCGCCGGTAAGCCATTTAAGCCGTCCAGATATAAACCGGTGTGCTCGACAAACAACGGGCGGCCAATAATAGAAAAGGCTTTGGTTAATTTGTCGCGAACCAGTTCCAGCTCATTTTCGGTTTGAATTTCTTCAATACGGCGGGCGATAGGCAAAACGTCAACCCCAACAGGCTCAAGGATTTTGCGGACCTCCGCCAGCTTTTGCTCGTTGGCAGAAAGAAATCTGATTTTCATGCTTCTTCCAGGTTAAGTAAGCTGCCAGATTGTTTTTTTAGAATATTGTAAAGCAGAATAAATCGTTAACGCTGGAGAGTGTAGCGCAAATCGCCAGGCGAAGAGGGAGCACAACGGAAGCGACCATACTGCTTTTGACTAATAAACCGTACCCGGTAAAAGCCTGATGCGTTTTTTTTGCTTACTGTTAGCGTAGCAGGAATATCGATCAATAATTTGAATGAGTTAGCCGCAATCCTTAAATGCAGGGCCAGATTATCTGAGGACATCGCATCTGGCGTGGCAGAATGTCTTACGCACCTTCATAAAAACGCCTCCGAAGAGGCGTGTTTTCATGGCGTTCGCTAAGCGGCAATTAGAAGTTGTAGCTTGCAGTCACCGTAAAGTTACGCGGCTCGCCGTAAACGATGCTAGTGCCAACGTTGGTATCGTACTCTTTGTCGAACAGGTTATTCAGATTGCCCTGCAAAGACAGGTTTTTCGTAACCTGGTAGCGAGCGAACAGATTAACCAAAGCATAACTGCCTTGAGTCGCACGCCAGGTGCCGTTACCTGCTGGAGCGCCCACATCCTGCCAGACATGCGTCTGCCAATTGACGCCGCCGCCCAGGGTCAGATCCTGCACCATTGGCAGGCGATAGCTCGTGAACAGATTGAATGATGTGCGTGGAAGTTGCGGGTTGACCGTTTCTCCATCACGTTGTTCAGCAATATAACGCGTCCCACCGAACGTCATCTGCCAGTTATCGGTCAGCGCACCATTGATTTCAAACTCAATACCACGGCTGACAGTACCGCTCTGCCCTATATAGGCCGTTTCAGTGGTTCCTGCAATCACACGGCCTGTACTTTGCGCTACGTTATCCAGTTCGGCGCGGAATACAGAAACAGACGTTGTCAGACGGCTGTTAAACCAATCAGATTTAATCCCTGCTTCATAGTTTTTTCCGATCACAGGTGAAAGGTAGTTGCCATTGCTGTCGCGATAATCCTGCGGCTGGAATACCGAGGTATAACTGGCGTAGGCCGACCAGTTTTGGTTGATGTCATAGATCAACCCACCGTAAGGTGTGATGTTGTTCTTTTCCATCTCATCGGTCATCGTGGTGCGATTCCAGTTGGTATAGCGGGCCCCCAGGATCAAATGCAGTGGGTCCGCCAGAGAAATGCGCGTCGCGAGATAAGCCGATTTTTGACGGGTAATATTACTGTCAGTGCTCTTCGTACGTGGAGACCAGTCAGTTTCACGGAATTGACCGGTGTAATTGTTATAGTTCCCCAGCATGTCTGGAGAAATATTCTCGAACGCACTGTAATAATTATTTTCCTGGCGGTTATAACTAATCCCGGTCATTAATTCATGCTGACGACCAAAAAGCTCATAAGGACCGCTGGAAAAGGCATCTAAGCCATCAACTTTACGTTTTGCAGTGTTATAACCGGTGCCCCCTACCGCATCATAATTGGAGGAAGCAGGATATTCATTTATGCCAATGCCAGTGTTCTTGTCGAAATAACCGCTGACGTACATCATCTTGCTGTCCATAGTCATTTCGTTATGGGTACCATTCAGCGTGATGTTCCAGCCGTTATCAAAGTTTTGTTTCAGGTTAACAAAGATTTTTTTGCTTTCTTTATCGTTGTATGTCCAGTCAGGTGCGGTGTTGAAACCACGCCGGGAATGGATCTGACTGCCATCGGTATACCAACGCGGCGCACCGTTCCACATTGGGCTGTCGGCATTAATCTTCTGAAATTCGTAACCAACGGACAACGTAGTCGAGTCGGTCAGATCGGCATCAACCACACCATAAACAAACTGTTTTTTCGCACCATAACGCTCAATAAAGCTGTTATTGTCCTGGAAGCCAGCAACCAATCGGCCACGCACATTGCCTGATGCGCTCAGCGGGGCCGAAAGGTCGGCAACATAACGTTGTTTATCCCAGCTGCCATAACTGGCGGAAATATTGCCGGTAAAATCGCGACTGTCAGCGTGTTTCCTCACCATGTTAATAGCGGCAGACGGATTCCCCGGACCGGTCATCAGGCCGGTTGCCCCGCGAACCACTTCAATACGCTCATATAAAGCCGTATCGCTTTGTGCGTCTCCCAGATTCCAACGCGAAGCAAACACGGTCGGAATGCCGTCAACCATATAATTATCAATCAGGAAGCCGCGAGAGTAATAAGTGCGTCTGTCCATATCCGCAACGTTCTGCTGAATGCCTGTGGTATTGCTTAACACCTGCCCCAGCGATTGCAGTTGCTGATCTTCCATGCGCTGCTGGCTGATGATGCTCACCGACTGCGGAATATCACGCAAGGTGGAAGTCAATTTAGTTCCCGCACGGGTTACCGGCACGCTGTAATCAGTCTTTGTGGTATCCGCAACGCCGCTGTCCTCTGACGCACTGACCAGCATAGTCTGATTATCTGTCGCAGCTGATGTCGTGGTTTCTGCCGCACGCGCAGGGTTAGAGAAAGAAGCCGCGATGACAACCGCCAGTAGCGAGAGGCGCAGGGGGTTATGTTGCACAAGCGCAGCCGTGTGCACAGCAGTTTCCCTGACGCACTTAACATCGAAAGACATCGGTAGTTCCTCATTTATATTTTTGATTTTCTGCCACTGTTCACGGCCACGCTTTCTGCCGGAAGAACCTGATATGCCCCCCTGCTTCTTGATTTATTCAGAGATGCCTTCCCTGAGTGCCTCAGTGCGCTGGCGTGATGTTATTTGTAAAGCAAATGAGAAATATACGCATTGTCATTATCATTGCAAGAATTTGTTAACAACCCATGAAAAATTTCTCGAAACCTTAATGGACAAAAACTGATTGATAAAGAAGGATTTTTTTCAAATTAAGGTGTTTTTTGAAACCAGGAGCGTGAAAATTGTTTTAATGGTATTAAGATAGCGACAAGATTTTGCTGGTTTTACTTAAATACGAATATACAACGCTGCGCAAACCGGTGAGAAACAGCACACACCAGCTTTGCATTTGTATGTGTGGAAGCGTTGCTGGCGTTCAACAAGGCAGGCATTTATAGAGATAACCCCTTCGGGTTAACGCTATTTCAAATAAGCCAGAAAAAATTTTCCCGGAAAAATAAACATTCATTACAAACCGTTATTAACTTTTTAAAATTTGAGACCGTGCTGATTATTTTTGAGCCGTCCGCACATTATTTAAAGCAGGCATGATACCAGTGAGGATTCGGTTAGCGGTAATAGATGAATATTGCACCATTCTACTTGTCTCACTGGGCTAGTGGCACAATCTGTCCATATTTTATGGATACTACGGCAGCACCCATACGCAGAACTACAGGTTGCACTGCATGTTTACTGGCCGCGTGGCGTTATTTTCTGTATACCATTCGTATGGAGTTTTGCCGTTCTGTCTTAAGCGGTAAAATATATTTTGTCCATATGGCGATAATTTAAACGGCACTACAGCGAGCCATATTTTTAAAATCTTGCCTTTTTATGCTAATGCTTAAAAATCACATTTGTGCCTGGCGTAGCAAATAACACATTTCACCCCTTCTACATATTTCCTTCTCAACCTATTTTCCGTAAACTGACGTGCTTTATGTATATTCGTTTTAAATTTAAGGATTAATCAATGAGTGATGCGTTAAAAGCGTTGAATAACCTACGTACATTACGTGTTCAGGCCCGTGACGTTGATATTGATACGCTAAATGAAATGCTTGAGAAGCTTTCGGTGGTGATCGCTGAACGTCGCGAAGAAGAAGAAGCGGCGCTTGCGTCTGAACGAGAAAAAGCCGATAAGCTCGCAAAATATAAAGAAATGCTGTTAAACGATGGCATCGATATTGCCGATTTATCCCGGTTGGTTTCGGTTGAAGGGAAAACTAAAACCAAAAGAGCACCACGTCCCGCTAAATATCAATATACTGACGAAAATGGTGAAACTAAATTCTGGACCGGCCAGGGCCGCACGCCTTCTCCCATCAAGAAAGCACTGGAAGCGGGCGGTTCACTGGACGATTTTATGATTTAAATTTTATCGCGGCGCTTATCCAGGGCGCCGCGCTGTTTTATCCTGTTGCGCATATCATAAATAATACGCTACGTAGCCCGCATTCTATCCGTGATCACCCGCTGACACTCAGCCGTTTTTCCGGTATGAGCGCAACGGTATTATGTTCAGCGCTTTCTGCTGTTAGAAAATTTTTACATGCTAAATTAATAATATGCGTGTAGAAAACCATGCGTTACCAAACGCTCTAAAAACAGAATATAACAGGTTAATATAAAAGGGTTTTATGCAGGGAAAAGAAACATCGCTGAATTCTTTAGCATTATTCCGTCAGACGCATCATTGATGCTTCATTAAGCAAAAATTTTTCTATCTTCAAAACGATGCTGCCGTGAGATACAGCTTTCACGCCTGAGAATCCTTGCAAATATGTTTAATAACGTTCCGGTGCTTCACGCATCTGCACTAATAATTATATACGCGATCGCTACCTTCCAGTGCATAACCCATAATTTTCCTGGCGACATTGCTGACTATATTTAACGCTAATAAGCTGGAACGTGCGGTGCGTCATAAATCGCGTGCCGAAAAAAATTCCGCCCCTAAACCGTGTAGTCTGCAAATCATTTAACGCGATACTTGTTTAAATATGCCGTTAGGCGCATCACGCGCAGTGAAGTTAACACTGTATTGAACATCCCTTTTTTAAGTAGCCAGTTACAGAAAATTTAACGATTCAGGAAACACATTTCACCAACATCAAACTGTAGGCTCCAGCATGAGCAGGTCTGCCGTCACAATGACCTGTTCACACCCATTTTACTCTATTCACTTACATAGTTTATCCAAAAAAATCATCACATTATGCAGGGTTTTTACTCATTCACCGACTCACGGTTGACGTAGGTAAAAGTTTCCCAATCGTATATACAATGATAAGCATTATCATTATCATATGCATTTGCTTACAAACGTTAATTAAACAGGGAGTTTTCTCAAGTGAATGTAACTATACGTGTCCAAAAGCGTCCCGTCGCGCTTTTGCTGGCTGGACTGTTAAGTACTTCTGCTTACGGTGCTAATGAAGAAGAAACTGAAAAGCTGGCTGATGATGAAACCATGTTAGTCACCGCTGAACAGGAACTAAAACAGCAGCCGGGTGTTTCAACGATTACGGCGCAGGATATTGAGAAAAGTCCTCCTGTTAATGACCTCTCAGACATCATTCGTAAAATGCCTGGCGTCAATCTCACCGGCAATACGGCCAACGGTAGCCGCGGTAATAATCGCCAGATCGATATTCGTGGCATGGGTCCGGAAAACACTCTAATTCTGATTGATGGCGTACCTGCGACTTCACGTAATTCGGTGCGTTATAGCTGGCGTGGTGAGCGCGATTCGCGCGGCGACAGCAACTGGGTTCCGCCGGAGATGGTTGAACGTATCGAAGTTATTCGCGGTCCTGCTGCGGCACGCTACGGTTCTGGTGCGGCAGGCGGCGTAGTGAATATTATTACTAAACGTCCGACGAATGACTGGCATGGATCGTTATCGCTTTATACGAACCAGCCAGAGGATGACAAGGAAGGTGCGACTAAACGCGCTAACTTTAATCTGAGTGGTCCGTTAGCGGGCGAAGCGTTAACTATGCGTTTATATGGCAACATTAATAAAACCGATGCTGATGCTTTCAACATCAACACGGCAGAAAATGGGTCAGCGGCTGCGGGTCGGGAAGGCGTACGTAATAAAGATATAAATAGTGTGATTTCCTGGAAAATCAATCCATTACAAGTCATTGATTTTACTTATGGCTATAGCCGTCAGGGCAACATTTACGCCGGTGATACGCAATACAGTAATGGCGCAGGAAATGCGCTGATTGAATCACTTGAAGGCGATGAAACCAACCGTCTTTATCGCCAGAGTTATGGCCTGGCGCATAACGGAATCTGGGACTGGGGCCAGTCGAAACTGACCTTCAATTATGAAAAAACAAACAACACGCGCTTGCTGGAAGGTACAACAGGTAGCGGAGAGGGTCGCATCAACAGCAATACTTACTCCACCAGCCGTTTTGAAAGTTATCGTGCAGGCGGTGAGGTAAGTTTCCCATTAGAATTCCTGCGTGATCAAACCGTTACGCTTGGTGCTGAGTGGAATCGTGATGAACTAGACGATCCGGCATCCATGCAGGCAACGAATGCCTCCGGCGTGGTTATCGGCGATGTTAGCGGTGATGGTTCTTCGCGTAGCAGCACCCACTCTGCCACCATCAGCTCACTTTATTTTGAAGACAATATTGCCGCCACCGACAACACGGAAATTATTCCCGGATTGCGTTTCGATTATCACGACAGCTTTGGTGCTAACTGGAGCCCAAGCCTGAATATCTCGCAAGGTTTAGGCGATTATTTCACCGTGAAAGCCGGTATCGCTCGTGCGTTCAAGGCCCCTAACCTTTATCAGTCTACTGAAGGTTATCTACTTTCAACGCGTGGCAACGGATGTCCAGTCGGCATTGTCTCCGGTAGTTGCTATCTGTTGGGTAATAAAGATCTCGACCCGGAAGTCAGTGTTAATAAGGAATTAGGCATTGAATTTGCTAATGATGGCTACGTCGCCGGTATTACCTGGTTCCGCAATGATTATAAAAATAAAATTGTTGCGGGCACCGAAGTGCTAGGTTACGCCTCGAATGGTAATAATATTCTGCAATGGAGCAACGGCGGCAAAGCGGTAGTTGAAGGTTTCGAAGGAAATATGACCATTCCGGTTATCCGTGACGTGCTGGAATGGCGCACCAACGCAACCTACATGCTTCAGTCGAAAGATAAAGATACCGGCAATCCGCTTTCCATCATTCCTGAATATACCATCAATACTATGCTGGACTGGCAGGTTACGCAGAACTTTTCCAGTAACCTGAACTGGACAATGTATGGTCGTCAGAAGCCACGTGAACACGCCGAATCCCGTACTGAAGCGAATTCATTATCGACAAAAGAAGTGGGTGCCTATTCTGTTCTTGGCCTGAACTTCAATTACGACATCACCAAAAATCTGCGGGCTAACGCCGGTATCAGTAATCTGTTAGACAAACGTGTTTATCGTGAAGCTGAAGGCGCTTCAACCTATAACGAACCGGGTCGGGCATATTATGCCGGTCTGACTATGACGTTCTGACAGACATGACTAAAAAAGCGCCGGTAAAAAGGCGCTTTTTTATTTAAAACAGTCTATTGATCGGTTAAACCGTTTGCGTGTCATCACGCGATTGATAGATTACTTCCATTAAATTATTCAGAGATTAACGACATCCGCTTTGGTACTGATTTCAACGTGCCGGGTAATCCATGAATTTTTTGTTCGCCTGACTTTATGCTACTGAAAATTAAACTTTTTCCGAACGATTTTTTGCCTACGAAATTCAGTACATGACTGAATCCATCGTTCTTTTATTACCGAAATAAATTAACCACGTAGTTATACCCGGTTTTTCCAGATAACGTCTCAGACTTCCCCACCCTACTATGTTTGCCTTAATGGTTAGGACGGTTATTTAAGTGGCTTGTCGCCTGTTGCTTTTGAACTTTTTCTGCCCCTGTGACAATATATAAAACATATGCGTTTTATATAGGATTGATATGGGTATCGTAAAAATTTCCGATCTGATGCATGAAAATCTGCGCATCGCCAGTCAGGCAATGAGCCGCTCCATTAATTCTCAGGCTGAACATTGGTTAAAGCTGGGCATGTTGGCTGAATTATATCCGCAGCTTAACCAGCATGAGCTGGCACAAAAGCTTATTCGTGTTGAGCTGAACGGCGGGTCAGATATTCGTAACCTGATTGTTCACGACAATTCTATTTCACAAGGAAATGAATAATGAGTTCGGTAAGAATTCATACCATGCAGGAAATCGAACTGGCTCGAGCCGCCGGACATGCCGCGGCTCAGGTGTTGGCAATGATCGCTCCGCACGTTCGGCCCGGCGTCACAACGGAAGAGCTTGACGACATCTGTCACGATTTCATCGTTAATGAACTAAACGTTACACCTGCCAATATTGGTTATCACGGTTATACCCGGACAAGCTGTATTTCAGTTAATCACGTCGTTTGCCATGGCATACCGGCAGCGAAAAAACTGAAGGAGGGCGATATTGTTAACATCGACGTCGCAGTCATTAAGGACGGTTGGTATGGCGATACCAGCCGGATGTATTTTGTTGGGCAACCTTCTGTACGCGCAAAACGTCTGGTTGAAATCACTTATCAATCCATGATCGCAGGCATTAAAACCGTGCGTCCTGGCGCCACGTTAGGCGATATAGGCGCAGCTATTCAGCGCGTGGCTGAAAATGCAGGTTTTTCCGTAGTCCGGGAATATTGTGGTCACGGTGTTGGCGAAATCTATCACGACGATCCACAAATTCTGCATTATGGCTCGCCTGGAGAAGGGATGCCGCTTAAAGCGGGTATGATTTTCACCATCGAACCGATGATCAATGCCGGTAAAGCCGGAACCAGTTTGCTTTCAGATGGCTGGACGGTAGTGGCAAAAGATCGCTCACTTTCCGCACAGTGGGAACATACCGTGGCAGTAACAGAAAACGGTTTCGATTTGTTAACGCCATGGCCAGACGGTACAGGCGATTACTCGGCGATCTAATCCGGCAATACATCGCCGAAACACGCGGGAATCTTCATCCTGCCAGCAGCCCTATCCCCCTGCTTCGTGACCAACAGTATCATTGCCGTTTTTAAATGACCGACGTTCGGCAGCGTCAGATACGCAGCGTGTACATGGCGGTCAGAGGCCCAGGCGAAAGCCGGGGCCTTTTACCTCAAACCTAAAAGATCCTCGCTTAGTACGAATAAAAATGCGTAATACCGGCAATTTCTGCTATCTCAATCAGACCTGATGCGGTTGATGCCGACCCTGCTTTTCACGCTGAGATGATTCATGCAAGTCACAAGAAGCCGGCAGAGAGATACTGATCAGTCCGGCAATGACTAACGAAGCGGCTAAAGCGCAGACCGCCACGTTTTGTCCGTAAAGATAGATCATTATCCCCACCAGGTAAGGGCCACAAAATCCACCCAGATTGCCTAACCCGTTGATCACGCCACGTGCGCTACCGGCTACTTCCGGTGATGCAATACGGCCAGGAATTGACCAAAATGGGCTGGTTGCCGCCTTAAGGAAAAATCCACATATCACTAACGCGATATAAGCTGCCACCATATGATCGCGCAATATTACCGATGCCAATAGTGCGGCAGCAAAACAAAATAATGAAATCATCACCCACAGACGACGCTTACCAGTGCGATCGCTAAATAGCGAGATAAGGTAAATGCCGATCATCGTGGCGATAAACGGTAATATCGCCAGTAACCCCACATTTGCCATATTTGCACCGGTCAGGTTTTTTAAAATGCTGGGTAACCACAAGGTGTAGCCGTAATCACCGGTCTGATAGAAGAAATTCAGTGCGACTAATTTCATTAAGCCTTTATTACGAAACACATCTTTGAGAGGCGCTTTGCTAACTGGCTGTTTAGACAGACGAGCATGGCGTTCACGGCTTAGCTCTCGAACCAGATACTCCCGCTCACGCTGGGGCAGCCAACGGGCATCTTCAGGTCGATCGCTGATCACTAACCACCATACCAGTAACACCGCTGCGGACAGTAAACCTTCAATGATAAATAGCCAGCGCCAGTCAGCCATATTAATGATCATGCCGGAGATCGGTGCGGTTAACATCCCACCAAGCGGTGCAAACATCATAACAAACGCGTTGGCACGACCGAGTTCTTTTTCCGGGAACCAGTTGCTGACCATCGTTAACACCACTGGCAGCATTCCGCCTTCGGAAATCCCCAGCACAAAACGTAGCGCCAGCAGCTGATAGTGATTAGTAACAAAGCCAGTGGCGATCGACACCACCATCCACGCGATTAATGACCAGGCAATGAAGCGTTTACCGCTACCATTAACCGCAATGCGTCCACCTGGCACCTGTAAAAAAAGATACCCAATAAAGAAGATGCCACTAGCAATACCCGCCATCTGGCTGGTAATAGCGAGATCCTGCTCCATCCCGCCAGGTAAGGCAAAACTGATATTGACGCGATCCATAAACGAGATAATACAGGTGATCAAAATCGGGGCTATTACACGCATCCAGCGCGTTCCGGGTATCTTATTGTTCATGTTATGCCCTCTATTTCATGCAATACGTGGCCTTAACGATGGCCAGAAGCACATCGTTTAGGCTGATAAGGGAAGGTTAAATTGCGTTAGGTAAGGTTTGCTGCTTAAAAAAGGCGTCGACATTCGCAAAGACTACGTCACGCATTTTCTGTCGGGTTTCATGCGTTGCGCTGCCGACATGGGGTTGTAACACCACATTCTCAAGGGCGATTAATTCAGCGGGAACGTGCGGCTCAGCCTCATAAACATCCATTGCAGCACCGGCAATTGCGTTACTTTGTAACGCAGCGATTAACGCTTGTTCGTCAACTAAAGATCCACGTGCAATATTAATCAGCCATGCATGTTGCGGCATCGCCGATAAAACAGCGGCGTCAATCAGCCGGCGAGTATCATCACCCCCCGAAGCAGCAATAACCAGGAAATCACTGTCTTGTGCCAGGGAAATGAGATCATCCCGGCACACATAAGGCAGGTCCGGTTTGGCGCTTCGGCTAACGTAACTTACCGCCATATCAAACGCCACGGCACGTTTAGCGATAGCGCGGCCAATATTGCCCATACCAACAATACCAATACGTTTACCACTGACCCGGTTGCCCAATGTCGGAGAGTGGTTAAGCCATTGCCCTTCTCGCACAAACTTATCGCCTGCGACTAAATTGCGTGCGCCACTTAATATCAGGCCCAACGCCATATCTGCAACATCACTGGTTAATACCCCTGAGGTAATGGTGACGGCGATGTTGTGCTGGCGAGTAAAGTTTAGATCGACGCCATCCGTGCCAACGCCAAAAATTGCGATTAACCCTAGTGCAGGCAGCAGTTCTAGCACTGCATTACTGACACCGACATCGCCGCGTGTCACGACTGCGCGAACTGAACTGCCGTGCTTACCAAGCCAGGCCAAAGGTTCAGCCTGTTCATAAAGCCGATGAACTTCAAAATGGGCGGCGAGCTTTTCTGACAACGACTCGACAACAGGTGCAATTAATAAAACAGTTTGTGAAGGGGTAGAAGTCATCAGCAATCCTCATAACAGTTGCATTCCGCAGATGACTCTTATTAAAGGCAATCCTGAGCATTTTTTTGTGACCAGCATCACGTCAAAGCGTGTTACTAAACTGTGTTACCTAAGGCGTGATCTTCCTGACTATTCATGAAGTTGCAGAAAGCTAAATCGTGGCACCCATCGACAAACGATAATGCAGATCGACCTGCTCTATTGTCGGCTGGCGGCGAAGCTTTTTAATCAGAATTTCTGTGGCTACCTTTCCCATTTCAAAGCGCGGTGTAATAACGCTAGCCAGCTTTGGCGTGGTTACTTGCCCAATTTCCAGACCGTGAAAACCTGCAATCGCCATTTTTTCAGGCACGCTAATGCCTGCTCCCCGGCACTCCTGTAACACGCCAACCGCCAGGTCGTCGTTAGTACAAAGGATAGCGTCCATATCAGGGTACATTTGTCGTGCCAGCGTCATCATGCCAGTACCGATTGAAACCGAGGATACTTTATTCGGCACAATGCGACCTTCCGATAAAGCAGCAGCGGCCATGGCAGCCTGATAACCCGCGTAACGCTGTTCATCGCGAATATCCGACATCGATCCGAAATAAATAACCCTTCGTTTACCGCTGCCAATCAGCATATTGGTCATATCGAAACCGGCGCGGTAATTATCAAACCCGACGTTGATTCGCCCTGGCGTCTGGCTCAAACCCATGACTTCTGCCACTGGAATATTGGCTGCTTTTAAGTATTTTTCGGCGCGAACGGTATGCACTGATTCAGTTCACAATAATGCTTTAACGTTGAAGGCCAAAACGGTCGCGATTTGTTCCTCTTCACGCTGACTGTCGTAATCATAATTCACGACCAGCGTCTGAAAGCCTTGTTCAGAGGTAACAGATTCGATGCCAGCCAATAAGTCAGCAAATATCTGATTATGAAAGGAGGGAATTAATACACCAATGCGCGGCAAAGTATGACTTACCATTGCAGCGTTGTCCGCATCGGGTTGGTAGCCAACTTCTTCAATAACGCTGGCAATGCGTGCAGCAGTTTCAGCTTTAACTTTTTCCGGCGTACGTAAATACCGGCTTACCGTCATTTTTGTTACTCCCGCCAGCGTCGCAATATCGTGTAACGTGATGCGTTGCATTTTCATTCATTATGTCCGTTGAGCACCCATCCCATCTACACAGTATGTCTGGATAAGCAGATTTGTAGAATCCCTGATAGCGGCTTTAGGCGGTGATTTAACCGTAAAATACGTGATGTCTCACAGCAAAAGTAACTGACTTTTGTAACATCTTTTAAAGTGATCTCAGTCACAGTTTTGGCAGGCGTAAGATCGTGAGATAGCGCTATCAATTTCGCAAACAGAGCGGGTTTTCGATGAATACACTTTTCAGTCTGGAAGGTAAACGCATTTTGCTGACCGGTTCGGCGCAAGGCATTGGATTTGTTATGGCGCACGGTTTAGCTCAGCAAGGTGCCGAGATCATCATTAATGGCACAAATGCCGAACGCGCTGAAAATGCGGTAATGAAATTACGTGACGAGGGATTCACTGCCCATATTGCATTGTTTGACGTAGCCGATGCCCACGCTGTAGAACAAGCCATCGCGCAGATTGAAGATAATATCGGACCGATTGATGTGTTATTCAATAATGCAGGCATTCAGCGCCGTTATCCCTTTACAGAATTTCCGCTGTCTGAATGGAACGATATTATTGCTACGAATCAAACGGGCGTATTTGTGGTTTCGCAATGCGTAGCGAAAAGAATGGTGGCAAGAAAAGAAGGTAAAATCGTCAATATTTGTTCCATGCAAAGTGAACTAGGCCGCGACACCATTACGCCTTACGCGGCAGCGAAAGGTGCAGTGAAAATGCTGACACGTGGCATGTGCGTTGAGCTGGCACGTCATAATATCCAGGTAAATGGTATCGCGCCGGGTTACTTCGAAACGCCAATGACGCAGGCACTGGTTGATAACCATGAATTTACCGAATGGCTGTGCAAACGTACCCCTGCGGCTCGCTGGGGCAATCCTGAAGAGCTGGTTGGCGCAGCCGTTTTCCTCTCTTCAAAAGCCTCTGATTTTGTTAATGGCCATTTGTTATTTGTCGATGGTGGCATGTTAGCAGCAGTCTAAGAGCATGAAGGAGAACCGAGATGGCAGGACAATGCATTATCGTAATGGGTGTTTCCGGCACCGGTAAATCAAGCGTCGGCATGGCGCTGGCGAATGCAATGAACGCTAAATTTATTGACGGGGATGATCTTCATCCCCGGCATAATATTGTAAAAATGGGTTCAGGACAGGCATTAAATGATGATGACCGTTTGCCGTGGCTGGAGCGATTATCCGATGTCATTTTTAGCCTTGAACAGAAAAGCGAAACTAGCGTGCTGGTATGTTCCGCATTAAAGAGACGTTATCGTGAGCAACTACGTACCGGCAGTCAGAACTTACGTTTTATTTGGCTCAACGGTGATTATGCATGCGTGCTCGAACGTATGAAGCGCAGGCAAGGCCATTTTATGCCGGAGGCGCTTCTTCAAAGTCAGTTCGCGGCACTAGAAGCGCCAGGCTTAGAAGAAAGCGATGTCATACCGGTAAATATCGCGCCTTCGCTTAAGCAGATCGTGGAGCATTGCGTGAGTGTTTTGCAGGCCGAAGCGGAATTGCCTGCCCGTCTGGCATCCTGATGACGCTATGATATTTTCATGCCTCAACAGAATGAGGCATGAAAGTTTCATTTAACTTATAAAGCGTTACGACGTCGCTTCCTGCGCCACAATGCGATAATCACCAGAAGCACAACGATTGCGGCAATGATCCCAGGTAAAATCCAGGGCTGTGCCTGCGCCAGCAACGGCGGATGACCACCTTTGCGTACCCAAGCCACATCCCACGCTGTCACCCTGACATCAGCATTTCCATAATTGTGCAGCACAAAATTACTGATTTCAGCCACTTGTTGATCGGTTAACTTATCGACATACGACGGGGAGCTAAAGCCTGGCATAAGCACTTCACCCGCTGCAGTTTTCCGCTGAACGCCGAACAGGATGGCGGCAATCAGGTTATCAGGGTTGCGCATGCCGGTTGCCGTATTATGGAAAAGCGATGGATAAGCCTGATTTGCGCTGCCTGCACCATCCGGCTGATGGCAACTGGCGCAATTACCGCTAAACAATACCTCTCCATTGCTTAAAGTGTGATTAGCATTATTAGGATTGCGCCCACGTATGCTGTTCTCAACATCCATAGGTTGACCATGTTGATATGCTGGCTGCGTTTCCCCACTTTCACGAATAGGTGCCGTACTTTTCAGATAGACCGCAATAGCGTTTAAATCGCTTTCAGGAAGATATTGAAGGCTGTTTTCTACCGCTTCCGCCATACCGCCCGCCGCCTGGTTTTTACCTTCAGCACGACCAGTTTTTAAATACTGCACCAGCTCCTGATTGCTCCAGCCACCAATGCCGCTAATCGGATCAGAGGTAATGTTCGGCGCATACCAGCTGCCAAGCGGGCCTCCCGCTAAAGGCTGATCGCTTTTTTCCTGCATCAATACGCCACGCGGCGTGTGGCAGGTATTGCAATGCGCGAGACCGTTCACCAAATAATTACCGCGATTCCACTCGGGACTCTGGCTGTTATCGTTTTGATAAGCGCCTTTATCTGCAAACAGTAAATTCCAAAAAACCATGCTGAAGCGCAAATTAAACGGGAACGGCAGATCGGTCTGTTGATTAGCCTGATCAATCGGTTTAACCCCCCGCATAAAGTAGAAATACAGCGCATGCACATCCTCATCAGTCATTTTGCTATAGGAGGTATAAGGCATAGCGGGATAAAGGCTGGCCCCATCGGCGCGCTTACCCAGCCGAACGGCATTAGAAAATTCAGCCTCGCTGTAATTGCCAATTCCCGTGGCTGAAGGAGTGATGTTAGTGGAATAGATCGTTCCCATCGGTGAAGCGATACCGTATCCGCCACTGAACGCCGATTTACTCCCCGGTGCGGTATGGCACGCCTGACAGTCCGAAGCAATCGCTACCTGTTCACCTTTGTGCAAAAGATCGGCATCGGGTGTTTCAGCCTGCACGCCGAATGTAAACAGGGCAGCCAGGGAGGCCATTACAAAATGCTTCATGCGAACTCCTTCATGCGCAGACCAATGTCGTGAGCCGCTTTTAAACCTAATGCCGCCATGGTCAGCGTACTGTTTACGACGCTTGCCGAAGGAATTGCGCCACCGCCTGGTAGCCACAGGTTTTCGTGATCAAAAGCGCGACAGTTACCATCTACCACCGAATCTTTGCCGCTTTTCCCCATGATTACGCCGCCCATAATATGATTATTGGCGTTTAAACCCTGACTAATCTTGAATTCTTTGCCGTTAAATAATTTGCCGATATTCTCAAGTTGCGCGTGTGACGCTTCGGCACCTTTACGTACGTAGTCGCCAACATCGTAATAAATGTCCGGGCACGGTAATCCATGCGGGTCTTTACGCGTTTTACTCAGGGTTAAGCGATTTTCTGGGTCTGGCAGCGGCTCAAGACTGATAGAAAGATCAACACTATGAACGGCGCGATAACGAATTTCTTCATCCAGCGCTTTGCCCACTAACCCTTTTGCCAGTGCCTGCTGCGTGGCGGTGACTACGCGAGAAATATTATTAAGAATGACCTTGTTAGCTGAATAATCGCGACGGAAATCGCCGTCGCGATAGCCCACCATGCAGCTGCTCTGTGCAGGGCCGCGCCCTAACCAAACAGGTTCTTCAGTTAAAAATGAGCAATGGAAGCCGGAGTGATCCATCATATTCCGCCCCACCATATCGGAACCGTTGGCAATACCGTTTGGATTAGCAGCATTCGCTGCCAGCAGCAGCAAACGTGGGGTTTCAATGCCGTTACAGGCTAATGCAAATGCTTTTGCGGTAGCTTTATGCGAAGCGCCAGTATTATCCAGCCAGTGGACGGCGGTGATGCGATTATTATCATCGGTGTCCATTTTGTAGACCACCGCTTCGGCTAACACTACCGCTCCAGCCCGTTCGGCGCGCTCAACGTGATGAATACCATTATACATAGCGCCGATCGGGCAAATTGGTTGGCAGTTATTGTTCCCACAACAGGTGGGCCGCCCTTCCCAGGGACGCGTACTGCGTCCTTGCGGGATAGGCACCAGGTTATAACCGTGAGGATTCACCACGCTGGCGAAGTAATTATCGCCGTGAGCAAAACGTTCAGCAGGTGATTGTCTGGCAGGATCATTCGGTCCTGCTACGCCAATTTCGTTCTCGGCTTTGCAATACCACGGTTCCAGCTCGTCATACTGGATGGGCCAGTCGCGGCCTACGCCATATTTTGATTGCATGACAAAATCACTTGGATGATGACGCCAGCAGGAGGCGGCCCAGTGCCAGGTTGTCCCGCCTACGGTGCGCAAATAACCCTGCTGAAAACTCGATGCGTTTGGTCCCGTGACGTTAACGTAATTGTTACGTGGGAAATAAAGCGGTGCGGGAGCAAATTTTGACTGCGGATACAGTCCCTGAAAGTCAGAGCCTGCGCGGTTAGCAAAGGGCATATTGCGCCAGTTTTCTACTGCCTGAGCACGATCAATGCGTAAGCCCGCTTCAAGTACCAGTACAGAGTAACCCTGACTGGCTAACTCATTGGCCATCATACCGCCGACAATACCTGAGCCCACAATAACAATATCTGCTGAGGCATCGCCCTGAGCAGTAAACACGGGTTGTTTGTTCATTTTAATTTTTCTTAATGGATTAGAGACTGGCGAGAAAATCAACATTTTCAGCAGGAACAGGAGCGGTCCACCAGATAGAGCCGTTGCCGCAATACGTTGGGACAATTAATCCGTCCTGTACGGTTTGGTACATCAGGGCCTGTTTGTAGGCAATCAGAGTTCCATGATAATCATCCCCTATCGTGCCGGTATACCAGGCAGTCACGATGTCATAGAGAAAGTCATGCAACCCCGCCTGAGTCGCTTTATCCAGGAACTGTTGCGCATTAATCCCCGCTACGGCTAAGTGGTTTAGTTGCGAAATCCGCTTATCAAACAGGGGATCTCGCTGAGCAAATGCCTCAAGGAAACGCGCAGCCAATACGCTATCGATTTGCTTATGTTCTGTAATCGCTTGTGACACCCGAATAAAAGCTTTCACCGGGTCGCTGGCATTAGCTACGTTAGCGGCAAAAGTTATACCCGGCATGGCGGCAACGACACCGGTCAACGCTAAGCCGGCAACGGCGAAGATGAATTCGCGCCGACTGGAACCGGTTCCATTTTTGGGCAAATGTGCATCTATTGGCTCTAATTCGTGCTTCATGGGTCGTCCTGGTTAAAAACAGAGAAGGTTTTAAAAGGTGATGCAGATCACGGATATTACCGCTTTACGTTTAATTTTGTTAACGAAATATGGCTAAAGGATGGCGAAATGTTAATTAATTCGCTCTAAATGATAATTTCGTCTATTAAATCTCCTTTTTTGACAGCCTCACATAAGTAACTTTTTCCCTTCCCTTAAGGGCCTCTTTTTCGGCGAAATTAACGAAGCATTACGTGAAAGGTTAAAAGTTCCCATCTGGAAAGCAAGGGACTCATTCTGGCTCAGTTATCCCGCTGTTTTAGACTTAAAAGGCACTGTCAGAGAGTGCATTTTCAGGCAAAGGCTATGCAACTCGCCGCCCGCACATTAATAATCCCTCTTCACTTAACGGAGTTTATTTGCGCGGTATAGCGGTGGCTGGCCAGAATAATAATTTATTATCGAAACATATGTCATTTGTCTTTGAGCCGATTAATATATGAGAAATTTGATATTGAGAAGTTAAACATGACACGGATTAACATACACCCAGAAGATGCGCAGTTTATGCGCGAATTACTAAGCGACGAGATGACAGTAATCGACTCTGATTCCAGCCAGACCGCCAGGATTAATCACTCCCTGCTCATCGCGATAAAGCAAAGGAAGAGTGAAATCGATACCAGCTGGAAGCAATGTATCCTGTTTTTTATTACTTTTCTGTCACTTTACACCGCGCTTGGAGCTTCCCTCACCCTTGATATGCCGTCTGGTAGTTCCGGTCATAAAAGTATTGAGTATGCATTGCAAGCCATACCTGTGCTGATTGCTTTCTCAGGTTTCTTTGTCTCTATCCTGTTCTTGTTTCTCACCCGAGCCAGCGCGCGCAAACAGATGAACTGGGAAAGAAGCATTCATATATTAGAAAAATATTCTTCAGGTAATTTATTCAAATTAACGCATGCTCAAGGCGCAGGAACGAGTAATTACTCTATTCCGCTAATTTATATCTCCCTGGCTTACTTTATTTGTCTGACCTGGCTTATTATTTATAACTATCTGACTTTCACCACCAGCGGTGTTTTTGGCAGTGTGATTTCTCTGTTTATCAGTACCATGGCCTACGTTATTCTCGATATTCAGCTACTCAAGCCCTTTAAACACAGCATCGAAAGCGAACCTGCACGGGTGAAACAAGACGATAAAAATCAGGAATAAATGCCTTAATTCTGTTATTAAAACCGCCAGATAATCTGGCGGTGTTCAGTTCGGCCCGGTGAGGTAACTGGCACCGTCAAAACCTCCTTTTGGCTGATCGGGAATGCAGCGACTCAGCGTTTCGAGACTACAGGTTTGCTGATGACATAAATCTGCTTAGAGGGATGCAGGCATGAAAAGCGCAGGCTAAGCTCTGAGAATGACCAGGCACAGGAGAAAGAGCTGATGAAATTCGATAATCAAGATGCATTTAAACTAACGATGGCTTTTATGGACCGTAAGGAAAACATTTCCAGTGCCAGCGGCTACTTCAAAACATTTGTTGAAACCTACCAGAAATTCGACAGATGGTTGAGTTCACCCGACCCGGTAAAAACATTAAACGATGAAAGGTCAGCAGCAAAAACCGATGAAAATACGCTATTTTAGTGGCTGGCAAATGCCTGGTTGCATCGCTAACCAGGCATTTGGTTTTATGTCAATTTTCGAGCTTCACGCTCAGCTTATTTCGTTTCATCTACCTCAAGCGCATCCTGGATCGCATCGGCAAGATTAGCAATTTCATTTGCTACCGCTTGCAAATCCCATGCAGCCTTCGACCCGTTAGCAGACGTTGCCGCGCTGACAGATTCTTTCGCTACAGCTAACGCAGCCGCGACGGCCACCGTGCGTTTATGTTGCTCTTGTGTCATCCCGGCAGCAGGCAGTCCAAAATAATCGTTAACCATTACGTTTCCCTTTAATTCTTTTGAGGCTACACCTTAGCTTCTGCACGCCCCGGCGTGAAGCTAAATATCCAATACGATTTCATCGATCAGCGTATCTCAAAATTAAAAGAGCCGCCCGCAGGCAGCTCAGCTTAATTTAACGATCCGGCACGTCATTGTCTGGAAGCTCCGTGTCCACGGGCAGTTCTTCATCGTCGCCAGGGACATATTCAACGTCGCCGGGAACCTGATTGTCTTCAGGCAGCGGATCATCTTTATCGGGTCTTTCTGACATATCTTCCTCCAGTCCCCCCTATGGGTAAAGAAAGTTTAGTTCCGCAACTAACCGGACGTAAAAGACAACGTAAGAGTTGTGATTCAAGCGTAAAACTAAAAACTGAATCGCCACGGATAATCTAGACACTTCCGAGCCGTTGATAATATTGTTTTTCATATTCAGTCGGTGGCATCTGATCACTCGAACCATGCCGACGCTTACTGTTATAAAACATTTCGATGTAATCAAAAATATCGCTGCGTGCTTCTTCCCGTGTTCCGTAGATCTTTTTCTTTATCCGTTCACGCTTCAGTAGCTGGAAAAAGCTTTCTGCAACTGCGTTGTCGTGACAGTTACCACGACGGCTCATACTGCCCTCCAGATCGTGTGATTTCAGGAACGACTGCCACTCATGGCTTGTGTACTGACTACCCTGGTCAGAATGAACCAGCACCTGTTTTTGGGGATTACGTCGCCACACAGCCATCAAAATCGCATTCAGAACAATATCTTTTGTCATCCGGGGTTGCATTGACCAGCCGATAACTTTGCGCGAGAACAGGTCAACAACTACGGCCAGATACAGCCAGCCTTCGTGGGTTCGGATGTAAGTTATGTCCGTTACCCAACGTTCATCCGGCGCTTCCGGGTTGAACTGTCGCTGTAGCCTGTTGGGTGTCACGATACTGGCTTCACCTTTACGCGCTCGCGGGCTTCGATACCCGACCTGAGCCTTTATCCCGGCACGCTTCATCAGCCGCCAGACCCGGTTAATCCCACATTGTTGCCCGCTATCTCGCAGGTCGAGATGGATCTTGCGATAGCCATAAACGCAACCGGACTCCAGCCAGAACTGTTTGATTTGTCCAGTCAGTCTGAGATCTGCCTGAAGCCGTGGTGAATGCGGCTGCTGAAGCCAGGTGTAAAACCCACTCGGATGAACATTCAGCACCCGACAGAGCAGACGAACGGGCCAACAACAGGAGTTGTCACGGATAAAGGCGTACCTCAGTCGGACAGCTTTGCGAAGTACGCCGCGGCTTTTTTTAATATGTCCCGTTCGTCAGTAACCCGCTTCAGCTCCTTCTGGAGTCGGCGGATCTCGGCCTGAGCATCTGACTGCTCTTTGTTGATGGAAGAGTCCGGCCCGTATTTCTTTATCCAGGCATAAAGACTGTGGGTAGTGATATCGAGACGTTTTGCGACACTGGAAACAGAATGGCCACGATCAACAACCTGTTTGACTGCTTCAATTTTAAACTCTTCAGGATAACGCTTACTGCTCATGTGCACCTCTCTTTAAGCCATTTTAAATGACTCTGAGATGTCTGTTAAACCTGTGGCGATTCATTTATTTCTACCGGGGGAAAGAGCCGGTGGATGTGCTGATGGGCGTGGTTGTGCGCTCGTTCGTCATGGAGTACGGCATCAATCTTATCTATGTGTCAGTGGATGGCAAAATTGTGCCGGAACTGCCGGGGTCACGGCCTGACAACGGACAGACGGAGGCTATGCATATTACCCATTACCCCGCGCTTTTTCTGGTGAACCCCCGCACGGAGGCTTATCAGCCGCTGGCGTATGGTTTCCACTCCCAGGAGGATTTAGCCTCACAGTTCCTTCTTGTGGCAACCGATTTTGCACCAGGGTTTTAACCCGCTCAGCGCATGTCGGCCTGATGATATACCTCGCTGTCGTTTCGCTTGCCTACGGCGACAACCAGCAGAAGGATTTGATCGTCGATAACCTCATAAACCAGCCTGTAGCCGGATGAACGCAGTTTAATTTTATACCGGTTAGTTCTTCCGCTCAGTCTGGCCGATGGGATATGCGGGTCATGCAACCGCTCGGCCAGTTTTTTTTTGAACTGCTCACGAATGGTATGACCCAGCTTTTCCCATTCCTTCAGGGCGCGTCTGTCAAATGAAAGTTTATAAGTCATTGAGGTTTACGCTCACGATATCCGGATTTTCCATGCGTTCGTCTGCAACCGCGTTAAGCTGCGCATCCTCGGCAAGGTCGCGGTAATAAGCATAAAGCTCCGGGGGAACACAGTAAAATGCCGGTTCATTACGGTTAAGGATAGCGACGGCATTACCTTCCCCCTCCGCGACGGTGCCCATCGGATTGCGTTTCAGATCGGTGATGCTGGCTGCGATATTTGTCAGGATTTGATAAGTCATGGTGGCTCCTGTTGCGTGATTTGATTCAAGGATAGCTCTTTAGTGGTGCTTTTTAAAGTCTTTTAATGGTGCGATAGACCCTTACTGCCGCGCTTCGCTTGCCATCCGGCCCGCTGAGCCAGAATAAATTCTGACTCCCCGGCCCGGAGCCGATAAAAACCCAATCATCAGACTGGTGCTTTAAAGCTGCACCGGTGCTGCCGTGTCTTGCCCGAAGGATTCCGCCGTCACGACAGCCTGATTTTACGTATGTTAATACAGGTGAATTTATGCGATGTATTCCTGCACTTCCCTTCCTGGGGTTCCACGCCGGAACCGCCGAAATTTCCGTTACCCCAGTTTCAGCCCAGCAACCAGTGCATCCAGGTCTATGATTTCATTGCTACTATGAAAGGTGTAATGCCCGTTCAACAAAATGTGCTGCCAGGCCACCGGTGATATCCGGGTCAGCGCTTCAATACCTTTAGTGTTGCCTTCCGCTTCCAGACGCTCCAGTAATCGCGACAAGATTGCAGAGTTGTAGTAAACGATCGCGTTGGAGATCAACCGCCCGCACTGGTTACTGACTTCCGTTTCAAGGTCATTTTTCCCGCTCAACTCTTTCTTTCCGCCGACTTTGGATACTGCGGCGCGTAGCTGGTGATAAGATTCAATCCGGTTCTGGGAGCGGCGGATATTGCGTTCCAGTTGCGGATCACGCAGATACTTCAGTGTATAAATGCTACGAACCAGCCGATCATATTCAAATATAGCCTGTCTTGTCGGGTTGGCTGTTGTGTACGTACATAGCTTGCGCATCAGCGTTCCCTGCGTCATCTCCTTCAGTCCCAGCGTAGCGACAATACGATCGAGATTATTTTTTTCGCGGATGATAAGGTCCTGATTAATCTGCCCAACTGGCTGAATCAGACATTTTTTATAGGCCGATGGCTCCCTGGTACAATACAGCTCCTTCAACTGCTTGTTCAGGTCGGTGAAATGAGGTTCAAAGCGAAGCCCAAACCAGTGCAGGATCGCAAAGTTGGCTTTATTGATGCTGTGCATGTCTCCGGTAATGGCTGTGGGTTTCACTTCTGAGGTGTTACGGTACCAGATATCAAAGACATGATGGCCTTCATACTCGTTTGTGCCTATCAGATAACCGTTGATCGGGATGTGGTTACACAGCAGCTTCGCTCCCATTAGGCCAAAGTGGAGGCGAAGTACCTCGAGAAGCCATGTCCGGTGTTTCACGCGATAGTGTCCATTAAAAATGATGGACACTATTTTCCCGAAACCGGAGCCTGCTGCACAGACGGTCTAAATGTGACGCTTACTCCCAATGCTGGCGGTGACTCTCATCAAACGCTCGTTTATTGAGCCTGAAATACGGTTATATAAATAAGCATAGTTATAACTTTCAGGCTTATTGCCAAAAGTTAAGGAATCCTTGCGGTCACCCAATCCGTACTGTTGTGAGAACTGGTTCACCGTGGCCGCCATCTGCGTATACTTCGGATTGCGCATGGCTATACACAAAAGGTGTGTAACCCGCCCCTAGAATTCCCCCAACGACCATACTATTAAGTATGCCCTGAACGGGGGCGGCATAAGCTCCTGAAAATGAGGCGCTAAATAAGGATGCGCGACTTGCTAATGTATTGCATACCTGATCTAAGGCGGTTTTCCGGGTTATTTCATCTTTCGGTCGAAAATCAATACCAATTTTAAGTTCAGGATTATGGGATACATAGGCATTAGCACTACGACTCGTTAATTCATCCAGTGTTTCACCGCCAATATTAACCAGTGCCCGACTAACAATATTCGCAGCTAATTTCCCCATAGCAGGCTCAAGAGCATCAGAAAGCATGTCCATTCCTTGATCAACCGCAATCTGATTTCCCGCATAGACAGCGGCGGAGAACGCGGTTGCCTTTATATTCAGGGGGCCTTCATTATTGTCCTGTAACTGTAAAAAATACTGAGAGAAGTCTCGTAAGGGTACATAGACAAATACCGCCGCGATCAACGCATTTGCCGCGACGGCAAGTCCACCGGTCGCTGCTAATGCCGTTCCTGTTCCTACAACTAGGGCGATATTGGCGAGTCGCGAACGCAGAGTCTCTGGCGTTTGTGTTCCTTCTTTAATATCTCGTGCTATTGCTGCCAACTGTAAAACAGCAGGCATTGCAATGCTCACCCCCGCTAAACTCACTTGCGCAGCCTGAGGAAGCGTTTCGAACAAGGCAGGAAGCGCAGCTCTCCTTACATATTCACGTGCAGCGGTGGGCATACCGACAGAAACAGCATTACGCGTAAGTATTGCTCCGGTATTTTTGACATGACGTTGAAAGAATGCCTGCCAGGACTCCGAAGCTTCACTATGGGCAGCCGTATTTAATACTGACTCTGGTATCTCAATAGTGGTGTGTGGTGAATCACTGCTCTGGGAGGGTACTACTTGTCGACATGGTGTATCTGAGCTTTCCGCATTTTGTTGACGGAGGTCAGTGGGTGAACGAGGCAGATTTTTGTTTTCCTCTTTAGCATAAATATCGATGACGAATACCGTCTCTTTTCCTTCCGGAGCACAATAAGTGCCGTTTGATGTTCTAGGTTGCTGCATCATCTTATACAGCAACCCGTTGGCATCATGGGTCATGGTTTGGTGCCCCTGACATTTCACGGTATATTTTCCTGCATCATCGAGAGTGACTGACAGTATCTCCCGGCTGTTTTCGTCCAGGATACTGAAGTGATTATCCCCGTGTCGGCCGGACTGAATGTTCTCCGCGAATCCGGAATATGCGAGCCTCCTGAGCTGTTCAAATCGGTTGACCACATCCTCCCGCGTCGTTCCGGTCGGTGGGTGACAAATCGTCCGGATACACTCCAGTGCTTCAGATTTATGCGTCGTGCAGAAAAACTCCTTAATTTTTTCCCATACGCTCATCTCAGACGGTGTATCAGAGCGGGCTATGTGGTTAATTCGGCTGTCGCTGATTGTGGCAGGAAAACATCTGTTTCCAACATGAAAGGGCATAATACAAACTCTCTCTGCAAATTTACAATAACGCCTGTCAGGTGGTATCAGCGACTGGCGCTGGCGGTTGATGATATAATCTTTGACTTCTCCCCTATTTCACAATACGGTGTTCAACAGCGTTGGTGCATGGACAGGGTAAGGTTACACTTTCCCCTTACCCGCCGTAATTCAGGCGGATCTCACCTGTTTGCGGACAGAATGAGGCCCTGCCACCGACAGCAGGCGA
>NZ_JASUAZ010000018.1:0-70877 GCF_030283135.1 Mixta mediterraneensis
ACGCCAATGGCCACGTTACTTGATGGAAAACGGGTCTGGGCAGAAAAGAATCTGAACCAGATTTAATCTGACAGACACCTGTATAAATAACCGGTAACTGTCAGATCAGGTCTGAGCTAGTACACTTTATCATCACGGGCTGCGCCAGCAGGGCGTGTTCCCCACTCGCTTCAGGCATCGTCTGATTTTATCCCCCGCTAATAAAGCACGGTGCCGCCCCGCTAAAATCATGCGGCGCTAAAAGACATTGCCAGACAGGCGGCCGCAAATCATTCAGCCTTTCGTCTGATGGGAGAGAAGCCCGATCCGCGTCCAGCCCCGTCTGTGCTCGCCCCGGCAGACGGATTTACCCAATCCCCGCTTAATGGCTCTTCGCCAGTGCCCAACCTCTTCTTACTGTTCCTGTTGCAGCAATTGCGCTAACTGCGCCTGCAAGTCATTGACGCGTCGCTCCAGCGTGGCGACGCGCGCGGCTAAATCATTATCGGTTTCTGTGTCAGGCTGAGCTTCTGTCATTTCACCACCAAACAGATGCATAAAACGATTTTCGCGCTTGCCGGGCTCGCGTGACAAACGCAGCACCATCGCGCCCTCTTCGCGCTCAGTTAACCGTTCCAGCGTGTGTTCTACCTCGGAAACATCAGCAAACTCGTGCAGGCGACCACTACGGGTACGCAATTCCCCAGGCGTTTGCGCACCACGCAGAAACAGTAAGGTCAAAATCGCGACTTCAGCGCTGTTTAATTGCAGCTGACCAAAGGCTGAATTACAGAAGCGCTGCTCATATTTCGCAACGCGCTGACCAAAGCCGTTATTCGAGGTGACCAGATGTTTTTTTACCAGTTGATCGAGCTGTTCCTGCACCTCGCCCTCGGAGAGATTCATCACCGGCTCGCGGTTAGACTTTTGATTACAGGCGGTGACGACACCATTCAGAGAAAGAGGATACTGTTCTGGCGTCGTTACCTGTTTCTCCATCAGGCAACCCAACACGCGCAGCGCTGGCGCGGATAAAGCCATCTTCATATATAATTCCTCATTATTATCCACGCCGATCTGGCGTCCATTCCTTGCTGGTTAGCGCCGTCAGCACATGGTCTTGCCAACGCCCGTCAATCAATAAATAGTCTTTGGCATACCCCTCTTTTTCAAAGCCCAGCCGAGCCAGTAAATTGCCGCTACGCTGATTGTGCGGCATGTAATTGGCCATGATGCGATGAATATGTTGTTGACGCTGCATATAGCGAATGGCGGCCTGCAATGCTTCAAACATGAAACCCTGCCCTTGCCATTTCTCGCCAAGCGAATAGCCAAGATAGCAGGCATGAAATGAACCGCGCAGCACGTTGCTGAAATTCGCCACGCCACGGACTTCCGTTTCATCAACATCCATCAAAATAAAATAGAAGGCCGACCCTTGTTTGTGCATATCGGTAATAAGCCCGAGACGGGCTTGCCAGCCCGAAGGGTAGCAATGACTTTCATCACGTACTGGTTCCCACGGCTTGAGAAAGGTGCGGTTTTCCGCGTAATAATCCGCTAATCGCCACGCGTCGCGTTCGTGTATCAGACGTACCACCAACCGATCGGTGGCCAATCGCACCTTTGGCGCGGCAGAACGATAGCTAAACATCTGGACTCCTGAAAGACGTGGCTGAAAAGGATAAGCATTTAACGTTTCACTTCACTATAACCGCCGCCTGGGCTGCGGTAAAACGTTACGACTGATCCAGCCGCAAACACCTTGATTTAACACCGTAAACGCGGCCTGGAGCTGCTGTTCGTGTTGGGGTAGCAATCCCCCATCGCAGGCAGCCGGGTTTGCCCCCTACGCTAATCTCTTCCATACTTCCCGCAAGTCCGAAAACAGAGCGAATCATTTTCGCTCTGTTAAACAAAGGAGATCGGGATGAAGCTATATATCTATGACCATTGCCCTTTCTGCGTCAAAGCACGCATGATTTTCGGCCTGAAAAATATCCCCGTTGAACTCATTGTGATGCTTAACGATGACGAAACGACGCCGGATAAACTGGTTGGCCAGAAAATGGCGCCGATCCTGCAAAAACAAGATGGAAGCGCGATGCCGGAGAGTATGGATATTGTGCGCTTTATTGATAAGCAGGATGGCGAACCGCTGATTACTGGCAAAACAAACCCAGCAATTAGTGACTGGCTTCGTCATATTAATGGCTATGTGAATAAACTGCTGTTACCACGCATTGCTGAAGCGCCTTTTGCTGAGTTCGCAACGCCGGAAGCGCGTGAATATTTCCGCGCTAAAAAGCAGGCCAGTACAGGCGACTTTGAAGAGCTTAAGCGCCATGCCCCAGGCTTTATCAAAAATGTCAGTGATGATTTACGCCAGCTGGACAAGCTGATTGTTAAACCCAATGCGGTTAATGGTGAATTATCGGACGATGATATTAATCTGTTCCCGCTGTTGCGCTCCCTGACGCTGGTCAGCGGTATTGAATGGCCCAGCCGTGTCGCCGATTACCGCGATAATATGGCTAAACAAACCCAGGTTAATTTGCTCTCTTCTATTGCCCGCTAAATCTGACCTGATGAGAAGCGTGACAGCGTTTCTCATCCCTTCCCTGGTGACACTCGCTCTGCATTCAGGCACGCTATGCGTTGCTTTCGCGCACTGATAATCTGGATGAGGATGGCATGAAGAAGGTCGTTTCGGGGCTTATCGCTCTGTTTTTAGCCGTAATGTTGAGCGGCTGTAATCAACTTACGCAGTACACTATTAGCGAGCAGGAAATTAACCAGGCGCTACAAAAACACAATAACTACGCAAAAGATGTCGGCGTTGCCGGCCTGATTAATGCGCATATTGTTCTGAACAACCTCAGCAGCCAAATCGGCCGTGAAGAACCGGGGAAAATCACGCTATCGGGTGAGGCAAAAATTAATGTGAGTTCGCTTTTTGGACCGCAGCAGGCCGATATGCAGCTGAAAATGAAAGCGCAACCGTATTTCGATCAACACCAAGGCGCAATCTACCTGCGCGATCTTGAAATTGTGGACGCGCAGGTGCAACCGGAAAAAATGGCATCCGTCATGAAAACCCTGACACCGTATCTGAACCAGTCGCTGAAAAGCTATTTCGATCAGAAACCCGCTTATATACTGAGTGAAGACCGTAGCAAAGCTGAGTCGCTGGCGAAAAAGTTTGCCAAAGGACTTGAAGTGAAACCTGGCCAGCTCATTATTCCCTTCACCCATTAATCACTACACCGCGCCGCCTGGCGCGGTTTTCTTTTCTTCTGCGCAAAAACCAGGTGCAAACGGTTGCCTGAAACCTTATGCTTAGACCCCGGCCTAAACGTGCCTTTCGTTTCCTTACTGCCGGAGCCTCATTGATGACTGCACAACCTCAGCAACTTACCATCCGCCGCCCAGACGACTGGCATATCCATCTGCGTGATGACGAGATGCTCAACACCGTCTTGCCTTATACCAGCGCGGTAAATGCTCGTGCCATCGTGATGCCAAATCTGGTGCCGCCAGTCACCAGCGTGGCGGCAGCGGAAGCTTATCGCGACCGCATTCTGGCGGCATTACCCGCCGATCATGTTTTTACCCCTTTAATGACCTGCTATTTAACCGATTCGCTGGACCCGGATGAGATCGAGCGCGGTTTTACAGCAGGTTTATTCACCGCTGCCAAACTGTATCCAGCGCATGCCACCACCAACTCCAGTCACGGCGTGACGAATATCGCCTCAATCGCCAGCGTGCTGGAGCGTATGCAGAAACTGGCTATGCCGCTGCTGGTTCATGGCGAAGTAACCGATGCGCATATTGATATTTTTGATCGCGAAGCGCGCTTTATCGAAACGGTAATGGAGCCGCTGCGTAAGCAGTTCCCTGAATTAAAAGTGGTAATGGAACACATCACCACTAAAGAGGCGGCGGAATATGTCGAAGCGGCTGATGAAAAGCTTGGCGCAACCCTTACACCTCAGCATTTGATGTTCAACCGCAATCACATGCTGGTAGGCGGTATTCGTCCACATCTTTATTGCCTGCCGATTTTAAAGCGCAACGTGCATCAGGATGCTCTGCGTAAAGTCGTTGCCAGCGGTCATCCACGCTTTTTCCTTGGTACTGACACCGCGCCACATTTACAGCATTTAAAAGAAGCCAGCTGCGGTTGTGCCGGTGTATTTAATGCTCCGACATCGCTGTCTGCTTACGCCACCGTTTTTGAAGAACTGGATGCCTTGCAGCATTTTGAAGCTTTTTGTTCTGAGAATGGACCACGCTTTTATGGCCTGCCGCTTAATGAAGGCACCCTTACACTGGTACGTGAGCCGTGGACAGTAGAAACTAAAATCGAAATGGGCGCACATACCCTGATTCCTTTCCTGGCCGGTGAAACGTTAAACTGGCGCGTTAAAGTGTAATATCGCTTGCCTCCAGAGGGTTGTTACTGCAAATATATACAGTATATTTTCTGGAGGCCTTTATGCGTATCGACATTACCGTTGCCAGAACCCAACCTCTTCCTCCTGGCGCACTGGATGCCCTAAGCCAGGAGCTTGCACGCCGCATTGATGAGCAATTCCCTGATGCTGTTCATCACATCAAGGTGCGTTATGCCTCTACCGGTCAACTTAGCGTATTAGGTGGCGGCAAAGAGACACGTGACCAAATCAGCGATATTTTGCAGCAAACCTGGGAAAGCGCTGATGACTGGTTTATGACCGATTAACCGCCACTGTGCTGTTTTTCGCCGGGCTTCGCCGCCCGGTTTTTTTCTGTTTTTCCGCTCTCGCCATAACCCCTTCCTGCAACTAGACTCTGATTGATCAATCCCCTATCCTTGCGCTCGTCATGCTTAACAGGAGGTGCGACAACATGAATACTGAAAAACCGGAAGAGGCGATGACGTTTGGTGAGCTGTTGACGCTCATTGGCGAGCAGCAACGTCGCCTGACCGTGCTGGAAAATGCTTTCTCCAGCCTGATTTTCTGCCTGGACGATCGCGCCAGTCAGCTACTGGTGCATAATCTGTCACTGGAAGCGCAAAATCAAAATCATGATGAACAACTGCAGCAGCACTTTGCCCGACTGGTGGAGACGTTACAAAAACGCAACGGTGGGCCAACACCTGAAACGCTGGCTTAATGACAGCCTTATGTCATTTTGCAATTTATAAAACAGCCGCTTTGACATTTTAATTTATGCTTTAAAATGCCTGTTTCATCAGGCATTTTATTTTTCTCTTTCATGCTTTTTTAAAGTAATTGTCCGAGTCACCGGCGCTTCACGCAATTTTTAGTCAGTAAAAGGCTATTTTACTGTTATAATTGTTCCGCTACTGGAATAAAAAAGCCGCATTGAACCTCATCAAGCACTTCGTTTAACGAGTAATAAGGAGGTTATAATGGACAGAAATAAAGATGTGATTCAGACCCATTCACTGGTGGGTTGGGACATCAGTACCGTTGACAGCTACGATGCCATGATGATCCGCCTGCACTCGCTCTCATCGCAAGAGCAAAAAGAAGAAGAAGCAGACGTTGGCCCTACTTACTGGCTGACAACGGATGTGGCAAGGCAGTTCATTTCTATCCTTGAAGCGGGCATCGCCAAGATAGAATCTGCCGAGCAGGTAGAACGACTCCTTAAGAAACATTAATTCCTGCCACATCAAGAGGCGCCCCACGGGGTGCCTTTTTCGTTTCTGTTTCTGGTATGCTTTTGATCGTGTGACCTTTTCAGGAGTTTCGTCTCAATGATTTATGATCTTATTGTGGTGGGTAGCGGCTCTATTGGCGCAGCGGCAGGGTTTTACGCAACGCAAGCCGGCTTGTCGGTATTGATGATCGACAGCAGCCATCCACCGCACAACCAGGGCACGCATCACGGCGATAGTCGCCTGATTCGCCACGCGTATGGTGAAGGCGAGCGCTATGTGCCGCTGGTGCTGAGGGCGCAAACGCTTTGGGACGAGCTGGAACAGCAGGCAGGTGAACGCATTATGCACCGGAGCGGTGTACTTAACCTGGCCCCTCTGCAATCGGATTTTATTAATAACGTGATCGAGAGTGCCAAAACCTGGCAACTGAATGTTCAGGTGATGCAGGCTGATGAAGTGCGTAAGCGCTGGCCGCAGTTAAACGTACCCGATGGGTATCTCGGCGTGTTTGAACCTCAATCGGGTTATTTAAAATGCGAGCAAGCGGTGCGTAGCTATATTCATCTGGCTGAACAAGCGGGCTGCGCGCAATTATTTAATTGTCCAGTCAGCGAGATAGGTTATGACGGTGATTTACAGCAGGTCACGACGCTGGACGGCACGTTCCGTTCACGCAAAATATTAATCAGCGCAGGGACATGGGTAAGCACACTGATCCCAGGTTTACCGGTGACGCCAACACGTAAAGTTTTCGCCTGGTATCAGGCTGATGGGCGTTACAGTGAAAACAATCAGTTTCCCGGCTTTACCGTTGAGATGGAAAACGGTAGTCAGTTCTACGGTTTTCCTGCCGATAATAATGCATTAAAAGTCGGGCGCCACGATGGCGGGCAGCCAATGCAACAACCGGGCGATCGCAAACCTTTCGGCAGCGTAGCGGCGGATGGCAGCGAAGCATTTGGATTCTTACGTCAGTTTTTGCCGGGCGTTGGCGTTTGCCTGCACGGTGAAGCCTGTAGTTATGATTTCAGTCCCGATGAAGATTTTATTATTGATACCTTACCTGGCGATCAGAATCGCTTAGTGATGACCGGCTTAAGCGGGCACGGTTTTAAATTTGCCAGCGTTTTAGGTGAATTAGCCGCTGAATTTGCCCAGAATAAGCCCTTCTCATTTGATCTCACGCCCTTTTCACTGTCGCGTTTTTCTTCGTAACCCGCAGGCGACCTTAAAATTACGGTCGCCGTTTAACATTAACTGACGTATTTAAAAACCCCGCTTTGCTTTTTTCGGGCTGCTTTCGTCCGTAACGTTAATTTTTATCCTGGTTTATTTACCGCTCAGTTAATTACGCCAGCGTTGCTCAATAAAATGCCGCAAAATAGGCTTAATAATTTATAAATTTTACCTTAAATGGTGACTGCAGGCGGCTAACGCTGGAAGTGTATCTGTTGGGTAAAGGCAAAGATCTATGGAGCGGCTAGAGCGTGAAGCGAAAGGCAAAATGGCGTGGAGAGTTTTCAATATTAGCCACAATCTGGACCCAGCCTCACAAAAATTTCAGCTATTGACCGGGGTTGAAGACGCTCATCGGGAAAAATATGACCGCCTGAAGTGAGCCTCCAGGCGGTCTGGATTATTCCTTAAACGGCGCTGGAATGGTCATGTTCAGCAGTCCACGCGACTTATTGAACACTTTATTGCCATTTTCACGACCGGCACGACGTGCGCGCTGCTCTTCAGGCGAGAGTTTTGCTTCTTCCTGACATAGCGGGCTACAGCAGTTTTCATACTTTACTGCACAGCCCGGACACTGAATAAACAGCAAATGGCAGCCGTCGTTTACGCAATTCACATGCGTATCACAGGATGCTCCACATTGATGACAATGTGACAGCACATCATCTGAAATGCGCTCTCCCATACGTTCGTCAAAAACAAAGTTCTTACCTTTGAAACGTACCGGTAAGCCTTGCTCACGTGCACGGCGGGCATATTCGATGATACCGCCTTCGATATGATAAACATCTTCGAAGCCGTTATGACGCATCCACGCACTGGCCTTTTCACAGCGAATACCGCCGGTGCAGTACATGACAATTTTCTTATCTTTTTGATCCTGCAACATATCAATAGCCATCGGCAACTGATCGCGGAAGGTGTCAGCAGGCACTTCCATCGCGTTGTCAAAATGTCCGACTTCATATTCGTAGTGGTTACGCATATCGACAAATACGGCGTCAGGATCGTCCAGCATGGCGTTCACATCAGCCGCTTTTAAGTAGCTGCCGACGTTGCTGGCATCGAAAGTAGGATCTTCAATACCATCCGCTACAATACGGTCACGTACTTTCAGTCGCAGCACCCAAAAAGATTTGCCATCGTCGTCCAGCGCCACGTTCATACGCAGGTTATTCAAGGCAGCGTCAAAACCGTAAAGGAATGACTTCATCTTTTCATACAGGCTGGCAGGCACGCTGATCTGTGCATTAATCCCTTCATGGGCAACATAAACGCGACCAAAAACGTTAAGTCCGGTTAACCCCTGATAAAGCGCATCACGAAAGGCTTTTGGATCGGCAATATGGAAGTACTTATAGAAAGAGACAGTGGTGCGCGGTTCGGTTTCAGCCAACATACGCGCCTTCAGCTCTTTATTGGAAACAAGGTTGTGTAACACTGGCATGGTGTTCGTTCCTGTCATCAATAGAAGAAATTTAGCGCGCACATGATACCTGAAATCCTCAGGATGCAAAGAGCATACGGAAAATTGATCTCAATTCATGACAAATGTGTGTTTCGTCTGCAATGCTTAGCAGCGTGCTACAACTGCTCGTAATATTTCAGCCCAACGCAAAAACTGGCACAATAGGAAAAATCAACGAGATAACGGCACCATAAGGTGCGTGACGCAGGATAATGACATCCACATGACCCAATTGCCTCAATTTTCGCGTGAACTTCTTCATCCCCGCTACTGGTTAACCTGGCTGGGGGTTATTTTTCTTTACATTTTAGTGCTACTTCCTTATCCGCTTCTCTATGTTTTAGGTTGTGGAATGGGTCGTATTGGCATGCGATTTATGAAGCGTCGCGTCAATATTGCACGGCGAAATCTGGAACTCTGCTTCCCGCAGATGCCCGTAAACGATCGTGAAGCGATGGTAAAGCATAATTTTGAATCGGTTGGAATGGGATTAATCGAAACCGGGATGGCGTGGTTTTGGCCAGACTGGCGTATCAACAAATGGCATAAGCCGTCTGGGCTTGAGCACATCCAGCAGGCACGCGACACGCATCGTGGCGTGCTATTAATTGGTATGCATTTTCTGACATTAGAAATTGGTGCCCGTATGTTTGGCATTCATAATCCCGGCATTGGGGTTTATCGTCCAAATGACAATAAGCTTATTGACTGGTTACAGGTACATGGCCGCATGCGTTCAAATAAAAGTATGCTGGATCGAAAAGATCTCAAGGGCATGATTCGGGCCCTGAAAGGCGGTGATATTATCTGGTACGCACCAGACCATGACTATGGTCCACGTAGCAGCGTGTTCGTACCTTTTTTTGCTGTTGAGAATGCCGCGACTACGGTGGGTACACATATGTTGATACGTACCAGTAAACCTGCGGTGATCCCTTTTGTTCCGCGCCGTTTGCCCGAAGGACGAGGTTATGAATTAATGATTCTGCCGGATGTCAGCGAACAATTTTCCCTTGAAAGTGATGCTGATACCGCAATGCATATGAATAAAGTGGTAGAAGAAGGCGTTTTATTAGCGCCAGAGCAATATATGTGGCTGCATCGTCGTTTCAAAACCAGACCGGAAAACGAACCGCCGCGTTATTAATGGCTAACAGATAAGGAAGGGGAAATGACACCCCTTCCGTCTCATAAAACCGGTCCACTATTTTCCCTGGTTTCTTCTTTTCTATTGTTGCTTTATACAGGCCAGTATTAACTGGAGTCTGACTCAGAGAACAAGGGAAAATAGTTTATATTTACTCATCTATAATGCAGGCATTTTCAAACCCGGTTAATGATCTCTTAACTATTTTTAACCAGAAACCGCCATCGCCCCGTTTATACGCTTCTTACGCATTAGAAATTAATGTATCGCATTTTCTTTAAATGGATCTGATTTTCTTCTTTTCCAGGCATATTCCTATTTAATGATGTTTAATTCTTTGCTAGCGCTTATCAGTGTAAAAAAATTAACTTATTTTACAAGGCATTGTCTTAAACAGAAGACCACATATTACTTTTTCATTTATTTTATGGATTTTATATATTCTTATGGAATTTGAATAACCCATTCTTTACCGGTAGTTTCAACCGTGACAGTTAGCTAATTAACTGCGTGTCTAAAAAATTAAAAAGGTTACCCACAGCAAATATCCTGCAGGAATATAATATGAATAAAGGTATCTACTATTACGTGACAATCAGCCCGGTTCAGGAAGGTTATCACTATTTACATCGGAAAGAGTGCGAGCGCATGCCAGACAAGGAAGAGGTAGTTTTCATTGGCACTCTGTATAATTTGAATCAGGCGTTATCGATCGCCAGAATAAACTTCAAAAAGGTTAAACCTTGTATAAAATGCTGCATTCGCTATTCAGCGCCAGTAATTCACGAATCCGTGCGCCCGGTATTACATTTTCCACAAAAAATGCAGTGAAGCTACATTCGGCGGGAATGACTGGTTTTCTCGCCGCTTAGCTTATTCGCTTCCCGACACCACTCTGCCTTTTCTGATGTTATGGAACAGTCCACCCGCTAAAGGAATGAACGCATTTCCACCCGACTCTACCGGGAATATACCTGCATAAGTTATCAGGTGATATTCTCTAAAAATCCCGATAAAGATGAAGGGTTAAAAAGAGGATTACTTTAGCTGCGTGTCATTAAAGCCATAACAGACCGGATGCCGTGATGTCAGAGAGTTAAAATTATCTTCCCTGTGCTGTTTTTATAAATCGACTCAATCCTGCTTTCAGGAAACATGCAACATTGGTAATCGTCAGGTCTGAAAAGCAAAATGCTAACCGCCACCTGAATAATTTTTTGATATTTAAATCATCTAAAAAACAATAAATCATGCCTTCATCAGGGATTCTCTTCATTTATTTAAAGTGGGTTAAGATATTCCTTATTTTCTTTGGTGGTTTCTGGCTCTTATTCTCACCAGACATCCGTCCGCCAGGCACAGAGCAGACCCTGTAACACCCTGGGATAGCGTGCAATATTCACAGACATTGCTTTCACAGCCGCTTTAACGGTCTCTTTGATAGCATCCAGATCTTTAGCGATACCGTAAACTGCTGATTCATGTTTACAAAAATGAATTAATTTTTTTCATTGCCTTCGGTTTACCGCTCTTATTATTCGACTATCCTTGCTAATTAAACATGACTAAGCAAGGAGAAAAGGTATGTCATTATATTCAACGCTGGAAGAAGCCATTGAGGCAGCACGTGAAGAATATCTCGCCAGTCACCCTGAAGTTGACGAAGCGGATGCCTCGGTAAGCCAGTTTGGCCTGCAGAAATACGTCATGCAGGACGGCGATATTATGTGGCAGGCTGAATTCTTTGAAGAAGAAGGTGAAGCTGGCGAGTGCCTGCCATTTCGCAGCGGTGAAGCGGCGCAAGCCATCTTTGAGAGTGACTTCGACGAAATCGAATTACGTCAGGAATGGCTGGCAGAAAATACGCTACATGAGTGGGACGAAGGGGAATTTCAACTGGAACCGCCGCTGGACTCGGAAGAAGGCGAAGCAGCGGCAGAAGAATGGGAAGACGATAATAGCGATTCGGATCGCAGCTACTCGTAAGGCCCGTGGCTGGCATCGACAGGCAACAATAATGTATCCAGTACCAGCGACAGCGGCAGGTCGATAATGGTCAATACACGCCAGGCGCTGTCGCGCATATCCCACTGTACGCCGGGATAATATTGATTACCGTGTCCCTGACCGGGCACGGTACGACTAATAATGCTGCCGCAACCGCTTAGAAATACGATCGACACGGTTAACGCACTTAATTTTAAGAAACGATTCACAACTTTTACTCACAATGGACTGACGTTATTTTAGCCAGCCGCGAACAGAAGTTACACCCGGTTTTTCACGGTATAATGTAAAGTTCACGTTAAGTTGCCGTCTTTTCAAATTTCAGACAAAAAAAAGCGGCATCTCTGCCGCTTGTTTGATTTAGCCGTTTTGTAGCAACGCCTGCGGATTCAGTTTCAGCTTTTGATAGCTTTCAACCCACTGATGATACTTCTCACCGTTTTCCCATAAACGCGTATGGACGCGTGCCAGCACAACGGGATCGCTAATCAGCTGCAAGCGCTGCTCACGATTCAGTTTTTCTGGCGCATCGCTTAACGCATGCTCAACGCGGCGATCGCGGGCATGTTCCAGCAGCTGGCTTTGCTTATGACGGGACGTTGCCAGCGCTGTTGCCAGCGCGTTAAATGCCGGATGGAATAGCGCATGCATAAAGCCATTTTCCAGCACGCGTTCACGGTTGAGTTTCAGATACAAATCAGTATCCAGCAGCTCTTTCGGCGGTTCGTATTCTTCTGGAATCAGGAATAATTTGGCATTTTTACTCTTAATACCCAGCGTTGTACGACTCGACATCACCGAGACAAACGGCGACAGAATCAGTGAGAACACGATCGGTGACAACCACCACAGGAAGTTGAGATCCAGCCAACCCATGCCTGCTGCCCAGACAATCCCCAACGCCATCTGTGAACCGTGACGTTTGAAGGCTTCGCTCCACGGCGTAGCATCGTCATCACGCTGCGGTGAATTCCATACTACCTCCCAGCCGAGAAAAGCGCTGACCACAAACACGGTGTGGAACAGCATACGGACGGGGGCCAGCAGTACCGAGAACAGCATTTCCAGCAACAGTGACAGGAACAGGCGGAATGCGCCACCGTAAGGTTTTGCGCCTTTGCACCAAATCAATACCACGCTCAGTAACTTCGGCAGGAATAACAGCACCAGCGTGGTCGAGAACAGCGCAATCGCCAGTTCAGGACGCCATTGCGGCCACACCGGGAAGAGTTGCCGTGGTTGCAGGAAGTAGGTTGGCTCCATCAGCGTATGCACCACCTGCAAGGCGGTAGACAGCGCCAGGAACAAGAACCACAGCGGTGCAGACAGGTAAGACATCACCCCGGTCAGGAAGACCGCGCGGTGAACCGGATGCATCCCTTTCACCAGGAACAGACGGAAATTCATCAGGTTTCCGTGGCACCAACGGCGGTCACGCTTCAGTTCATCTAACAGGTTTGGCGGCAATTCTTCATAGGAACCCGGCAGGTCGTAAGCAATCCACACCCCCCATCCGGCACGGCGCATCAGCGCTGCTTCAACGAAGTCATGCGACAAAATCGACCCGGCAAACGAACCTTCTCCCGGTAACGGGGCTAACGCGCAATGTTCGATAAATGGCTTCACGCGAATGATGGCGTTGTGGCCCCAGTAATGCGATTCACCCAACTGCCAGAAGTGCAAACCGGCGGTAAACAGCGGACCGTAGACCCGGGTAGCAAACTGTTGGCAGCGCGCATAGAGCGTGTCCATACCCGATGCTTTTGGCGACGACTGGATAATACCGGCGTTAGGGTTCGCATCCATCATACGTACCAGACCGGTAAGACATTCGCCGCTCATAACGCTGTCGGCGTCCAGCACCACCATATAGCTGTAGTTGCTGCCCCAGCGGCGACAAAAGTCGTCAATATTACCGCTTTTACGTTTCACGCGACGGCGACGGCGGCGATAGAAAATTTTTCCGGCGCCTCCAACGTCACGTACCAGCTCCATCCAGGCTTTCTGCTCAGCAATGGCAATATCGGCATCGTAGCTGTCACTCAGAATGTAAACATCAAAGTGCTCGGCGTTGCCGGTGCGAACGACCGATTCCCAGGTCGCCCGCAAACCGGCGAATACGCGCTCAACATCCTCATTACAGATAGGCATGATCAGCGCAGTACGATGTTCGGGGTTGAGCGGCTCATCGCCTACCGTTGAGTAGGAAATACTGTATTTGTCGCGCCCAATCAGCAGCTGCAAGAAGCCCATTAAGGCAGTCCAGAAACCGGCAGAAACCCAACAGAACAAGATGGCGAACAGGAAGAGAATGCCCGTTTGCAGCACGTAAGGCAGAATCTGCATTACCGATTGCTGCCAGTTCTGGTTGATCATTTCCATCGGATCAAGCAGCGTCCAGCCCTGATACGGCAGAATGGTTTTCATGTACCAGGTGGCGACAACAGTCTGGAAGATAGTCAGAATCAGCAAGGTGTAGCGACGCATCGAACCGACATGACGCCACTTCTCTTCCGCGCGTTGCTCATCGGCATTTGCATAGCGCGGCACGGATTTTTGTCCACGCAGCGAAGACCAGGCACGAACCAGCGGGTTTGTACGCCAGGCTTCGGGAAACATCAGCGAGCGCGTTACTTTCGGCATTGCCTTCAGTGTGGTGCGATCGAGATAATCTTTGCCAAGCTGCTGACCATCGGCGAGTGACTCTGGCCAGGCCATTTTCACGCGCGACGAAACGGATTTCAGCGGCGCATCATCGGGACGATCGCTGGCAGCCACATCCTGGCCCAGTGATTCGTGTATGAAGTGAAACGCGCCGGCATTTTGCAGCGACGCGCTTAAACGGGCTTTTCCTGCCGCATCCAGCGGCAGGGATTCCACATAATTTTGAGGTGTAAAAGTCAATTTATTCATTGGCAGGTAGCTGATAGCTCCAGGTTTCCGTCAATGTTTTGTCGCCGCTAACCAGCGCCGCACGCATTTCGGTTGGCTGCTTGTTATCTTTCACTCGCAGACGCAACACCAGACGCCAGCCTTTCGTGACCGGGTTGTAGCGCACGCTCTGTTCAACGACATCTGCGTTTTTCCCCACACTGACCTGCGGCGCAACCTGGCTGTTTTCCGGCATCTGACTCATCGCTTTACCCACGAAATCGATTGTAAAGGCGATACTGCCATCCGGTTGACGCACCAGGTTAGACTGCTTCACATCGCCCGCTGAACGCAGGGTATCTTTTACCCATGCCGTGTCGTCGGAATGCAGCTGACTTTCGTCACGCGTGAAGTGCAACCGGTATTTAAAGTTCATCTCTTTGCCCGGATCAGGCAGATGTTCTGGGGTCCAGAAGGCTACGATATTGTCGTTGGTTTCATCCGCTGTAGGGATTTCAACCAGTTCCACCCGGCCTTTACCCCAGTCGCCTAACGGTTCAACCCAGCCGCTTGGACGCAGATCGTAACGATCGTCGAGATCCTGATAAGCGCTGAAGTCACGGCTACGTTGCAGCAGACCGAAACCTTTCGGGCTTTCAATAGTGTAAGTGCTCACCGCCAGATGACGCGGATTATTCAGCGGACGCCAAATCCATTCGCCGTTGCCGTTATGGATGGACAGGCCATCCGAGTCGTGCAGCGCAGGGCGGAAATTATTGACGGGCGAGGGCTGATTCGTCCCAAACAGGAACATACTGGTCAGCGGCGCGATGCCGAGTTTGCCCACTTTATCGCGCAGATAAACCTTCGACTGCACGTCAACGGTAGACTCTTTGCCCGGATGGATCACAAAGCGATAAGCACCCGCTGCGCGAGGCGAATCCAGCAAGGCATAAATCACTAACTGCTTATCCTGCGGCTTTGGACGTTCAATCCAGAACGACTTAAAGCGTGGAAACTCTTCGCCGGAAGGCAGCGCGGTATCGATCGCCAGACCGCGCGCCGACAAACCATAAACCTGACCCGCACCAATAACGCGGAAATAGCTGGCGCCGAGAAAACTGCTGATCTCGTCATCTTTCCCTGGGGTATTCAAAGGATAGAGAACTTTAAAACCGGCAAAACCCAGGTTTTTAACCGAGTCGGCATCATGTTTCACATTACCGAAATTAAAATAATCGGGACTGTATTTGATTTCGCGCACCGAGCTGGCGGTGACTTCATTAATTTGCACCGGCGTATCGAAATACATACCCTGGTGATAAAATTCCAGCTTGAACGGCGTACGCAATTTACCCCAATACGCTTTGTCGTGGTTAAACTGGATCTGCTGGTAATCATCAAATTTCATTTCACGAAATTGAGAGGGTAAATTGCTTTTAGGCGCTTCGAAGCTTTTCCCTGCTAACGCTTTGGCTTGTTTGGCCACATCATCGATGCTAAACGCCCAGCTGTTATTGGCGTATAGCGCCAGCAGAACTGCGGCACCTATCCAGCGTACCTTCATCAGTCCTGCTTTATTTTTCTCTTTAGTCAGCACATCTCCCCCTTTCGTGTGCTTAAATCAAACCCGTTTATCTTAAAGGATTATTCGGTTTTCCGACAGCTTATGCGAAAGAATGTTCCCTGCGTTCATCAGCCCGACAGATGCTTTTAGGACAATTAAACGATACAGATTTGACTGATAGTATACCTTGTTTAACGCAGGTAGAATTTCACTCCGGCATACTCCGGTTTCAGGGCGAAACCGGCCGCAACGTACTAACGAACTGGAACTTTATGAGTACAGTAAAACCTGAACGTGAATATTTTCTCGACTCTATTCGGGCATATTTGATGTTATTGGGGGTGCCATTTCACGTTTCCCTGATTTATTCCACACAAAAATGGGCAGTAAATAGTACCGAAGCTTCATTATGGCTGACGCTGTTGAATGATTTTATTCACGCCTTCCGAATGCAGGTATTTTTTGTTATCTCTGGCTATTTTTCCTACATGCTCTATTTGCGCTATCAGCCGCAGCGTTTTTTGAAAGTGCGGCTGGAGCGTGTCGGTATCCCGTTGCTGACAGCCATTCCACTGATCACCCTGCCGCAATTTTTCATGCTAAAAGCGTGGACGCCCAAACTCGCCAACTGGGAGCATTTTTCTCCCTATGAGAAATTTAATAACCTGATGTGGGAACTGATCTCTCACCTTTGGTTTTTGTTGGTATTAGTGGTGCTGACCACGCTGGGTATGCTCACTTTTCGCTGGCTACGCGATCAAAAACGCCTTATTGATTATCAACGTGTCGGCTGGGGTACGCTGACGCTGGCGGTCATGGCCTGGGCCTTGCTGTGGTGTATGTTCCGCCGCGTAATCTTTATGTTCCAGCCTGCCTGGTTAATGGATGGTTTGTTCAGCATTGTGGTCATGCAAACGCTGTTTTATCTGCCCTTCTTCATGCTGGGCGCGCTGACATGGAAGCATCAGACGCTAAAGCAATTATTTGTGCGTTTTAATCCGGTGATGTGCTTTGGCGCGATTGCGGTGTTTGTTCTTTACTGTGTCAATCAACGGATGAGCAGTGGTGAAGGGTGGTTATATGAGCTGGATGCGCTGATCTCTACCCTGATGGGGTTGTGCATGCTCAACGTCTGCTTCTGCTTCGGCCACAAGCTGCTGAACTCGCATTCGCCGCGTATTATGTATCTGGTTAATGCCTCACTGTTTATCTATCTGGTTCACCACCCATTAACACTCCTGTATGGGATTTACGTTACCCCGCATATTCACAATGACACGCTGGGCTTTTTCATTGGTCTGCTGATGGTGTTTGGCCTGGCTTTTCTGCTGTATGAGATCCACCTGCGCATTCCACTGCTGCGCTTTCTGTTTTCCGGCAAACCGCAAAACAAGTAACAAAAAAAGCGATCCCGCAGTGGATCGCTTTTTCTTATAACAGCCACTCAATGGGCAAGCGCCACACCAGTCGCACCTGCAATCGTTGCCACCACGAACAGCCCGGTTCATGTTTATGCACTACTTCCTGCGGCTCGCCAGGATATTCCAGCCAGTTTACCCTGCCCCATTTGTCCAGCCGTAATGTCCAGGCACGATCGCGCATGGATTGGCTAAAACGCTGATGCGTTTGCTTCGCCAGCGCTTCGCTTTCAATCACCAGGCCCATTTCAGTATTAAGCTCCGCTGAGCGCGGATCAAAATTAAACGAGCCAATGAACAACATTCGTTGATCAACCGAAAACGTCTTGGCGTGCAAACTTGAGCCGGAGTTACCCGTCAAACCCCGATCATGCGGCGCATCCTGCAAAGCCGCCTGCGGCTTTAGCTCATACAACGCAATGCCGTGACGCAGCAGTTTTTTCCGCTATTTGGCGTAACCGGCATGCACAATTGATACGTCATTCGCTGCCAGTGAATTGGTCAGGATGGCAATTTTCACCCCTTTACGTTTCAGCGTCAGCAGCTGTGCGACGCCCGCACGGGTTGGCACAAAATAGGCCGAAATGATGTCGAACTGGCGTTGTGGCGTGCCAATCACCTCCAGCATGCGCTGCGGCAGCAGGCTTTTGCGCCTGGCTTTACCCAACCCTTTCCGTGGATCGTCACTCAGCAAGCGCGTTTTCGCCCAGGTTAATTCCAGTTTGCCTCGTTCAAGTTGACTGACAAAATCCGAGGTATCCAGCCGCTGAAGATAAATTTGCACCGCTTCGCTGTGACGCCACGCGTCCGGCAAGCGCACCGCGCTTTTGTCATCGTCCGTTTCCTCCAGCACCTTTTTCAGCGGCGAGACTGGCTTGCTGTTCCAATAGTCTGCAAAATCTTTCGCGACCTCCTCAACGACCGGCCCGACGGCCATCACATCCAAATCTGCAAACAGAGGTTCGTTGCCAGTACCGAAATATTCATCGCCCACATTACGTCCGCCAACCAGCGTCGTGATGCCATCAACGGTGAAGCTTTTATTATGCATGCGGCGGTTAAGGCGGGCGAAATCAGTCAGATAACCCAGCGCACGCAAGGTGCGAAAAGAGAACGGATTAAAAAGCCGCACGGTGATGTTGGGATGACGATCGAGCTGCGCCAGGGTCTCATCCAGGCCCGGCGTATTGTTGTCATCCAGCAGCAAACGTACCTGCACGCCGCGTTCGGCGGCATCCAGCAATGCGCTAAACAGTAACCGGCCCGACATATCGTTTTGCCAGATGTAATACTGAATATCGAGTGAGCGTTCAGCCTTTTCAATCAACGTATAGCGGGCAGCGAAGGCCTCCAGCCCGTCACTGAGCGGATAAATGCCGCTGAATTCGGCGTATTGCGCGCTCCGTGTCACAAGCCGCTGTTCCAGCCAGGTAAGGTGTGAACGGGACGGATGTAAGTCAAAAGCTTCGGTCATGACGATTCCCTGGATGATTCAGTTAATTTTATTATTCACCGGCCCGGGTTGACACGCTATGCGAGCGTTCCGACTTTGCTCAGCGGTCCGGCGAAATTTTTGGTCTAGACTTAGCCGAACCATCTGTGAACGGCAATCGCCTGACAGGAGAGGAAAATGTCTCAACAATCCGTTACCGATGCCCCGCAGCGCTACCATCCCCGGTTATTTCGCAGTTTCTTTCAGGGCAGTTTTCCCTGCTCTACCGCCTGTCGCACGCCAGGAAAACGGTTGGATATGGTGATCTCCAGCGGCCACGACATGTTGTTAGATAAAGATTATGCCGCACTGGTTGAACAACATATTTTAACCGCTCGTGATGGCGCACGCTGGCATTTGATCGAGAAAACGGCCAATAAGTATGACTGGGAGACATTTCTGCCCATGATTACCGCGGCGCGGCGCCACAATCTTGAGCTCATCTGGGAGCTGGCGCACTTTGGCTATCCTCAGCACCTTAATATCTGGAAAGCAGAATTCGTTGAGCATTTCGAACGCTTCGCGCGCGCAATGGCGCAACTGATGTATGATCAAGGCGTTGTGCGCCCGTTCTTCACCCCGATTAATCAAATCTCATTTTGGTCGTGGGCCGGAGCCGATGTGGCCTGGTTTAATCCGCATGTGGCAAACCGCGGCAAAGAGCTTAAGCGGCAGCTGGTACGGGCATCGCTGGCGGCGATCCATGCTATTCGCGAGGTCTATCCCGACGCCCGCTTTGTCTTGACCGATCCGCTGGTGCAGATCGCCACCCATCCTGATAACCCGGACAGCAAGCCCTATGCCGATGCCCAGCATCAGGCGCAGTTCGAAGCCTGGGACATGCTTGCAGGCCGGCTCGATAAAGAATTAGGCGGCAGCGAAGACTGCCTCGATATTCCTGGCTTGAATTACTACCCTGACAATCACTGGTTTTTCCCCGATCGGCCAATGGAAGCCGGACACTCGTCGCGTGTGCCGCTGCATACGCTGTTAGCGCAATGCTGGCAGCGTTATCAACGTCCCATGTTACTGGCGGAAACCGGCGCGGAAGGTAATATGTGCGCGCCCTGGCTGCAAGAAGTCAGTGAAAATATCGCGGTAGCGCTGGAAAACGGCATCGCCATTGAAGGCGTGTCGCTTTATCCGGTGGTGGAGTGTCCCGCCTGGGCAGACGACCGACGTTCGCCTGGTCCCCTGCTGGGCTTAGGCGATCCTAATGGCAATCGCACCCTGCACGAAGCGCTGGCGCTGGCGTTGCGTAGTCAACAAATCAAATATCAAAAGCGCGATCAGGAGTGCTGAGACGGTGGCGTTTCGGATTGTGGATAGCAGGATTGCACGTCAAGAGAAGGATCGGTGGGATGGCGAACATCAGTAAGCCAGGTCATGGTAAACAGAAATGTGACGCCAATCAGACATGCGGCCAGCAGGCCAATAATTGCAACCAGTTTGTCATCTCTGGATTCCATCGCCCTCTCCTGTTGATGTCCTTTTCATGGCTGACTCTTTTAGCCCATCCAGAGCGTCACCATCAGGACGAAGATTATAAGCGTAACCGACGTCACTGCAAGCACCACAATGGCGAACTGTGCATCGTCTAACGTCTGGCGCAAAGGCTCGTCGTGTTTATCGGGTGGTAAAGGTGCTGACATGAATTCTCTACAAAATGGGATAAGTCCGTTAAGGCACGGCGCGCTACAGTGTAGATGAATCGGGCAGATTGTTCAGAATTATTCGCAACCCAAAAAACGGGGCGCGTAATGCGCCCCGGCACAGGATTAGAAGTCGTAAGTAACGCCAACTTTTAGGGTGCGACCTTCGCCCTGATAAAGGTAGGTGCCCGTACCGTCTATGTTTGACCAGTACTTCTCATTGGTCACGTTATCCACGCCAACACGCCATACCATATCGTTCTGGTTAACTTTAGTACGGTAGCGTACGCCAAGATCGAGGGTAGTAAAGCTGTCGATCTTTTTCGTATTCGCCGAATCTGCCCACTGCGAACCGGAGTGGTTCAACAGGGCGGTTGCAGTCAGACCTTCCAGCTGCTTAATGTCGTACTCGGCGCTTAACACATAGTTGTAACGTGGAACGCCGATCGCATCTTTACCGTCGTAAGCGCCGTCTTCGGTTTTGGTCATATTTGGATCGATCCAGGTCGCGCTACCGTTCAAACGGAAGCCCAACACCGGCTCGCCAAACACGTTCAGCTCGATACCGCGGTTACGCTGCTCGCCGCTCATGCTGTAATAGTTGTTACTGTTTAGGATGCCCGCCGGTTTCTTGATTTCAAACAGAGCCAGTGACCCACCCACACGGTCGAAATCCGCTTTAATGCCCACTTCGTTCTGTCTGGAGTGCGCGATACCGGTGGTTGCACCGTAGTTAGTTGCGGTGTTCGGCGCAGCATCCCCTGGTTGCAGTGATTCCGTATGGTTGGCATACAGCGAAATGGACTGCCACGGCTTATAAACAATGCCGTAAGTCGGCATCCAGCGGCTGTCGGTATAACGCGTAGAAACGTCTTCCGCCCCGGTCGCATTACTGTAGTTACGTACTACCACTTTCTGATGACGTGCACCCACGGTCAGCAGCACGCTATCATCTAGCACGCCCAGCGTATCGCTCAGCAGATAGCCCTGCGTACGGGTACGACCCGACGTCAGTGGATCGCTATAGTGACCGCCGCTCAGGTTGTTGGTCGGATTAGGCAGATTGCTGGTGTTATAAATATTGGTGTTTTCAACATTGTCCCCGTATGCCATGCGCCAGGCGGTGTTATTACGCGAGGTCACTGCCGAATAGCCGAAGTTGACCTTGTGCGAAACAAAACCTGTATCGAAGCTACCGCGAATACCGGCCAGTCCACTGAAATTATTGATAATGCGATTGGTATCGAGGCGGCCAATGGTCGCATCGCCATTAGCATCAGTCAGGGTTGGCGAGGCGTAATCACCCAGCTCATGTGAGTGCTGTCCTCCCACTCCACCATAAACGGTCCAGTAGTTATTCAGGTCATACTCAGCTTTCGCCATGCCATATTCGGTTTCGATATTGCTGAAAACCCATTTCTGGCTGTAGTTATGACTGTTTGAAGGAACCGAAGGAATAAAATCGACCCCGCTGACATTTACGCCAAGACGTGCGTCATGGAAAGTCTTTTTCTGATAGCCAAGATCCAGCGACGTGCGCAGACGGTCGCCACGGTAGTCCAGGCCGATTGCTACTGCGGTGGTGCGCTTCTTCTCACCATCAACGCCGGTTTCACCTTCACGATGTACTGCATTCAGTCGAACGCCAAACTGATTGTTATCACCAAAGCGACGACCAATATCTGCGCTGGTGCCAATCTGCGAATCAGACGTGTAATCTACGCCAACACGCGTTAATGGCACATCGTCAGCATGTTTCGGCTCAAGGTTAATCATCCCGCCGACGCCAGTCGTTGCCGCACCATTCAGCAGACCGTTCGCACCTTTAAAAATTTCGACACGGTCAATCAGTGATGCATCCATCACCTGTCGCGGCACGATACCCGACAGCCCGCCGAAGGTCATATCATCGCCATCTAAATCGAACCCACGGATGCGATAAGTCTCCGCAAAGTTACCGTAACCCTGCACGTTCTGTACGCCCGCATCGTTCTTCACTACGTCGGCAATGGTGTGTGCCTGCTGATCCTGAATCATTTTCGAGGTAAAACCGATGATGTTGAACGGCACATCCATCGCTTTTTGCTCGCCGAGCATACCGAGACGACCACCATGAGCAACTTGCCCATCAAGATAAGCTGGCACCAAATCATTGCCGCCAGGTTTAAAGTCGTCTTCCGGTGTCGCGACGACGGTCATGGTCTGGTCGCTTTGCTTAGCCGCCGCGGCATCGCTGGCAGCACGGGGGGTGGCTGGCGTGGTGGTCGTGGCCGCCATCGCTGGCAAACACCCGGCACTGACGAAAATCGCGAGCAGTGTCGGTTTAAATCCTGGCGTCGAAAGGAATTGGCGCATTGTCGTTCCCTAATGGTAAATATACTGAGAATCATTATTATTGCGGTTTGCGATTATGCGCAGCATAAAGCTTAATGCAAGAAAAATCGCACGCTAAAGTGCAGAATTTACAGTTTGCTCAGGCAAATACAGGAAGGACAGTAAAAGAGGATGCGCTGCCGCAGCAGCGCGATAAATCAGGCGTCGCGCCAGCGTTTGAAGATCAGCGAGGTATTAATGCCACCAAAGGCAAAATTATTGCTCTGGATATAGTCGGTTTCCAGTAGGCGTGGCTCGCCAATAATATAGTCCAGTTCGCCGCACGCCTGAGCGGGTTGCGTAAGGTTCAGCGTTGGTGCAAACCAGCCTTCGCGCATCATCTGGATACTTATCCAGGCTTCCAGTGCGCCGCAAGCCCCCAGCGTATGGCCGAAATAGGATTTCAGCGATGAAACCGGCGTCTGCGTGCCAAATACCGCGGCGGTTGCCAGGCTTTCCGCAATATCTCCCCGATCGGTTGCCGTGCCGTGCGCATTGACGTAGCCAATGTGTGAGGCCGTCAGCCCGGCGCTTTCCAGCGCACGCTCAATGCAAATTTGCATGGTTTCGCGCTGCGGTTGCGTGATATGTGCCGCATCACAGTTCGTATGAAACCCTACCAGTTCGGCATAAATGGTTGCCCCCCGCGCCTGCGCATGTTCCAGCGATTCAAGAATCAAACTGCCGGCGCCTTCGCCAATCACCAGCCCATCACGGTTGTGGTCGAAAGGCGCGGGCGTGGTGTGAGGCGCATCGTTGCGCTGGCTGGTGGCAAACAGCGTATCGAATACCGCGGATTCGGACGGACACAACTCTTCTGCCCCGCCCGCCACCATCACCGTCTGATAACCGTGACGAATCGCTTCCCACGCATAGCCAATTGCCTGGCTGCCCGACGTACAGGCGCTGGAGGTGGGGATCACGCGGCCACGTAAGCCAAAAAACAGACCAGCATTCACCGCGGTGGTATGCGGCATCATCTGCACATAAGTCGTGCCGGTGATGTTATTGGTGTGCTTTTCGGTCAGCATGGTGGCGAACTCGCTTACCGGCCCGGTGCTGCCCGTAGAGGAGCCGTAGGCGATACCGGTTTCGCCATTCGTCAGCACCGGATGATCGATCAAACCGGCCTGCTCTAATGCCAGCTCCGTAGCGCGGGTAGCCAGCAACGAAACGCGTCCCATGGCGCGAATGCGTTTGCGCGTATAGTGAGCGGGCAACGTGAAGTCATCAATCGGCGCCCCCAGTAGCGTGTGCAGCCCCGCATAAACCTGCCATTCCGGCATAACGCGCACGGCATTTTTACCGGCACGAATGCGATTAGCTACCTGCTGCCATTGCTCACCAAAAGCGGTCACGCCGCCCATCCCCGTGACCACTACGCGCTGAATCACAGCATGCCTCCATTAATCGAAATGACCTGACGCGTGACATAACCTGCAATATCAGACATTAAATAGCTGGCTAGCCCTGCCACTTCCTCTGCCGCGCCCATGCGCTTCATTGGGATAATCTTGAGTGCCTCTTCAATTACCTGCGGCTCCAGCCCATCCATGCCGGTATCGATCAGGCCTGGGGCGATGCAGTTAACGGTGATTTTGCGCTTCGCCAGTTCTATTGCCAGCGCTTTGGTGGCCCCTATAATGCCCGCCTTTGCCGCGCTGTAATTCACCTGGCCGCGATTACCCATCATGCCGGATACCGATGACAGCGTAATAATACGGCCGCCACGCCGCAGGCTAATCATCGGCATCACACAGGGATGGATCACATTATAAAAGCTGTCGAGATTGGTATGAATAACGTCGTCCCATTCCGATTCGGTCAAGGCCGGAAATGCGCCGTCACGCGTAATACCTGCATTGCTGATTACACCGTAATAAGCCCCATGCTGCGCCATATCAGTCTCTAAGGCGTTGCGTGTGGCGGCGCGACTGGCAACGTCAAAGCCCAGCACGCGTCCGCGACCGTGGTTTTCCACTATTTGCTGCAAGGTTTGCTCTGCACCTGCGCGATCGCGGTTGTAATGCACCACCAGTTCAAACCCGTCCTGTGCCAGACGTAGCGCGATAGCGCGGCCAATACCTTTACTCGCACCCGTTACCAATACGGAACCTGTCATGGCTGATTTCCTTGTGACATCAGTTGCTGTAATTCTTCTTTATTCGGTTGGTAAGTGTTCAGACGTCCACTGGCCAGCAGCCGCTCGCCATGATAAATCTCACCTTCAAAGCTGCCCATGCGATCATCGCGCATCAGCAGCCGTATCGTAATATCCAGCGTGGCGTTCGCCGGAAAAGTAGATTGCGTTGCCCGCCAACCGCGCCCGCCCAGCAACATGCCAGGCAGAATAAGCGTGCTACCGGCCCGCTTTGCCTGCCAGCCAGACCAAACGCCAACGGTTTGGGCCATGATTTCAACGCCAAACCACGCAGGCAGTTCGCCTTGTGTGGTAAGAAACGGCGCCAGACATCCCTCTTTTGCGGTAGAAACCTGGCAATGCACGCTGTCGTCATTAACTGCAATCACCCGTTCGACCAGCACCATCGGCGTTTTATGCGGCAGAAAATCTGCTGCACAGCTATTAATGGTCATCACAACGCCCCAGAATCAAACAGCTATTATTGCCGCCGAAAGCGAACGAGTTCGAGGCAATCACCGGACGGCGCAGCGGCTGTGACTGCAACAGCAGGCCGCATTCCGGCAAACGCTTGTCATAGGTCGTGTCAGAAAAATCTTGCGCAGGCAGTGCTAAATCTTCGCTGAGAAGTAACGCGCTGAGCGCCGCCTCGCATACGCCCGCTGCGCCGAGCATATGCCCGGTAAGATGTTTCGTCGAACTACAGGGCACAGTGCAGCCAAACAGACGATGAATAACCGCCGCCTCCATTTGATCATTCAGGGGGGTGGCGGTGCCATGCAGGTTGATGTAACCGATATCCTGCGGCGTTAACCCCGCCTGTTGCAGCGCCATGCGCATCGCCTTTTCCGCACCCTCGCCTTGCGGGTGGGGAGCAGACATATGCCAGGCATCGGACGATTCCCCCACGCCCAGCAGCGCCAGCCGCTGCGGTTCACGCGTAAGCAGCATGAGCGCGCCACCTTCACCAATGGAAATGCCGTCACGTTCGCGGCTAAAGGGCGCACAACGACGTTCCGAAAGCGACTCCAGGCTGGCGAACCCGTTGATCGGCATGCGGCTCAGCGAATCCGCGCCGCCAACCAGCGCGACGTCCGCTAAGCCTGCGGCAATTAAGCGCTCCCCGCTGATTAATGCGCGGGCGCTGGAGGAGCAGGCGGTAGAAATAGTGTAGGCTGGGCCGTTGAGTTGCAGGTATTGCGCCAGAAAACGCGACGGATCGCCCAGCTCCTGCATACGGTAATCATAATGTTGCCCATCGCCGCGGATCTGCGCCTCTCCTTCGGCAATGCCGGAGGTGCTGGTCCCCATCACGACCGCGATGCGATCGGTGCCATATCTTTTGATCGCCGCATCCAGCACGGGTCGAACCTGTTCCAGCGCCGCCAGCAGCAACCGGTTATTACGGGTATCATGCGCGGCCAGCGCGGGCGGTAGTGCAGGCAGCGCCCCTTCGACGGCGCCAAGCCAGCAGGTTTTGCCTGATGTCAGCCAGCCTTTACGTTCGCGCATGCCGGGTGCAAGACCGTTGCGCAGGTTAGCGGCAACCTGCTGATTATTGTTACCAAGTGCGTTCAGCATGCCGATCGCGGAGATATAAATCATGATGCGTCCAGATGTTGAATGTGAATCCGATAACCAAACGCATGCTGCTGAATGCTGATCGGCTCACGCTGACCGTTACGTTGCAGGTAATCGATTTCGGTTATTACCCGGTGATCAGCATCTTTCAGCACGCGCTTCAGCCCTGTGTCTTGCAGCGTCCAGCCCGGCGGCAACTGCTTTTGCCATACCGCAAGCGGCCAGTGGCTCAACATAATATCGGCCAGAACCTGGCTGGCTGGCGGCATATGCGGCAGCGGCATCATCTGTTGCGTATGTATCCCACTGGCGTCGTAGCTGACGCGAAACAGACGTATACCCACCGAGGATAAGCCCGCCAGCTCAATTTTTTGCGCATCCGCGCTCAGCAACACCAGTAATGACTGGCTTTGCCCCTTGACCTGACCGGTTAACAGCTGCTGCTGTTGAAACGCGGGGGTGATGCCCGGCGGTGGCAGCGTTATCTGCACACCCGGTTTCAGCCAGGCGGTAGGTTGCGTGTCGTCTGGCGCGTGGCTGGCACAGGCGCTCAGAAGAAGCAGACTGAGCATCATTATGGCGATACGAATCATCCTTTTTTCCTCGATTTGGCAGGCCGCATCGCCAGCGGCGACAGCAGAAAGGCGCTAAAGATGCCGCTGCACAGCACTGTGCCAAAGCTGGCGATGGCGCTAGTGCTGCTGAACACCAGCATACCCAGCGTTAATAGTGTGGTTATCATCGCCATGGAGACAGCCAGCAATGAGGTCAGCGGCGTACCCTGGGGATTGCTGAAAAACAAGGTGTAGTTGATACCAATGCCGAGCACCAGAATCAACGCCAGCAGCGCAAACAGATTCAGTGATGCGCCCAACCAGCCCAGGGTTGCCAGCGCGGTAGCCAGCGACAGCAACGACGGTAGCACACTACGCAGACCCGCTTTCAGCCCCAAACGCAGCACATAACTCAGGGCGATAAATGCTAACGCCAGCGCCAGTAAACCGCTCAGCAGAGAACGCCAGAAGCTAAAAAGCGTATCGTAACTAGCTTTGCGATCAACCCAACTCACGCCTGGATGTTTTTGCGCCAGGGCCGTTAACGCCGCGCTGTCTTTTATCCCGCTGGCTGGCACCAGCACGCCACTGCGTCCATCGGGTAGGCTCAACCACAGCAGCCGCCAGCCTTCGCTCAACGGGCTGGCCAGCCACATAGCCGGCGTGACTGGCATCGGTTGCAGGCTGGGTGTCGGCAAGGTGATTCCCGCCTGTTGCAGCCGCGCCATGATGTGCGGCACCGCCTGGTGTAATGTTTGCACGTCCTGCTGCTGCTGTTGCAGTGAGCGCAGCGGCAGTAACCGGTAAGTTTGTAACTGGCCTTGCTGCTGTGCCTGTTTTAAATCGGGTGCCAGCTGCGCCAGACGTTGCAGCGTCTGTTGAGCATTCTCGCCCCACACCACAAACCAGGTTTGATCGGCGCGTTGCCCGGTCAGCGCCGCCAGTTGGCGATCCTGCTGAAGCAGATGCCCTGGCGCACTTTGCAGATGGGCAATATCATCATCAACCCTGAGTTGGATAATGCCGCTCAGCGCGTAGATCGCCATTGCCAGCGGCAGGCCGATGCGCAGGGCTTTGCGTCGACGCCAAGCCGCCAGCCAGCGTGCGAGTTGCACCATCAGCGGCACCGGGCGAACCGGCAAACCGCGTACCAGCCAGGGATAGAGGAAAATAACCGTTAAACAGGAGGCGGTTAAACCGCTGGCGGCAAACACCGCCAACTGGCGCAAACCGGGAAACGGCGCCAGCAACATCAATAACCAGGCAATGGCGGTAGTGGCTAATGCCAGCAGCAGCGTGCCGCGCACCTTACGCAGGCTTTGCCATGGTGTGACATGCTCGCCATGCACCATACGTTCGGTCAGGTAATAGAGCGCGTAGTCAGCGGAAATGCCGACAATGCTCAGGCTCATCACCAGCGTCATCAGATGCAGTTCACCAAAAAACAGCAGCGTCATCACCGTACCGGCTATCGCGCCAGTCGCGACTGAAGCGATAATCAACAGCAGCGGCCGCAGAGATCGAAACACCAGCAGTACCAGTAATAGCACCCCGCCTAACGTTATACTGCCGAGCGTTTCGACATCATGCTGTGCACGCTGGCTGGCATCATCGCTGAATAACACCGTGCCACGCGTCAGCAACTGCGCCTGCGGCCAGCGGCTTTTCAGCGCTTTTTCCCGCTGTTGTAGCTGCGTGACTAATTGATGGCTTTGCTGAATGCTAAAGGCGTTATTTGCCAACTCGCCATGCAGGAAATACCAGCGTTGGCCGTTTTTATCCAGCGTGGTGAGCCAGCCGTTATGCAGCATCATACGGTCAGCATTTTGCTGTAGCGCCAGCTGCGAACCACGTACCAGCATCAGCGGATCGTTTTGCCACTCTTTGCTGCCTACGCCCGCGAAGGCAGAAAATAGCTGGCCCAGCAGCCAATCCGCCTGTGCATTACCATCGTTTTGCAGCCGGGCGCGCGTGGCATCGTCAATCAGGCCGTTACGATGTTGCCAGGCAAAGCGGCCCCACTCTTGCTGCTGACTGTCGTCCATCTTGCCTTGTACCTGCTTTAACGCAGGCAAAGCGCGCAGCTGTGCAAGCCACGCGTTAGCGACGCGCGGATCGTCGGTTTTTCCCGACGACACCAGCCACACCATTTGGCGATCCAGGCGCTGCATGAAACCTTGCTGCAACTCTGCGGGCGCCGCACCAAGGTTTTGCTGCGGCAACAGCGCTAATACGCTGCTATTGAGATGGCTGCGTGGCAGCAACAGCGCCAGCGCGCTCGCCAGCACCAGGCAAATGACTAACCATAATAGTGCGAAAAGTTTATCGTTACGGCCCGGCAAAACGCGTGCGCTCCTCATCACTTAGCTGCGGCGGCTGGATACGCGTATTGCTGAGTTGAATCTGGGTTTTATCGCCCTGCTTATCATCCAGATTGATCTGTTCGAGAAACTCGCTTCCGGCAAGATCGATACGGTTGAAGATTTTATTGAGCGGTGCGGCTTTGGGGATCAGACCCAGCGTCCAGCGGTTGTTGCCTTTATCCTGAAAGTCGAGGGTAAAATTTTCTTTCAGTACTTTTTCATCGGCCTGAAACAGCGCACGCAGCAGATGATTGAACTGGAACATCTGTGGATTACTGTCTGAGGTCACGATTTGCGGCGGCTGGTTGTTCAGCGTTTGCACCATACGTTTATCATCTAACAGCAACGTCATAACAAACGGTGTGCTTTGATGCCACCAAAGCCCCTGCTGCTGGGCAATAAGCAGATTGCCATGCGACACCAGCGGCTGCTTCATGCCAGAAATGGTGCGCGTCTGGACAAAGTTTGCGCGGATCACCGGTTGGCTGGCGAAACGCTGTTGCAACTGCGCAAGCGTAACCGCACTGGCGGCGCTGGTCCACAGCAGCAAACCGGTAAAAATAATTTTTAGCATCCTTTCACCCCTAAACGTTCCAGCAAAATGTCCGGCGAAACAAAACACAACGCTTCCGTTTCCTGCTCTACCGCGACCTGCACCGTATGGGCTTTAGTGGTGATTTTTCCGGCGGCGTTACGGATCTGATAATCAATACGTAAGCGGTTTTCATACTCGCTGATAGCGGCGCTGACGAAGACAGTTTCTTCACAGCGCAGCGGCTGGCGATATTTAACATGCGCATCCACCACCGGCCAGATATAACCGCTGGCAGTCATTTCGCTATAGCTATAATGGATGCTGCGTAACAGCGCTTCCCGGGCGACTTCGAAAAAACGAAAATAGTTGCCATGCCATACCACGCCCATCGGATCGCAGTCATGAAAGGACACCGTTAGCGCAACCTCAATGGCAGGCAAACAATCAGGCATTATCGGACTCCTTATGGCGTTCCCGTTCATCGGGCAACGTCCAGAAATCGAAAAAATTAAACCAGTCGAGCGGAGCCAGCAGCGCATAATACGCCAGCCGCTGCGCATAATGATCGACTGCTGTTTGCAGCGCCTGCTTCCGCTGACCACGTGGCAGCAGGAGCGGATCGGCGAAGGGTTCGCAGTAAACCTGTAATTTGCCTTGCTGACGTAAGGCAAACATCAGCAGCACCGGACAGCGCAACGCCGCTGCCAGGACAAAAGGACCTTGCGGGAACGGTGCCGGACGGCCTAAAAATTCGCTCCATACCACGCGACGTTCGCCGCCGCGCTGGCGATTTATCGCTGTGCGATCGCCAACGATGGCCACCCATTCACCGGCATCCAGTTTTTGCTGCAACAAAATGGCGGTCTCCGGGCCGATGTCGCTGACCGGGATCAGGTTCACGCCCGCCTCGGGCGCGATAGTTTCCAGTACCGCACGAAAACGCTGCGCATTGTCGGTAAACACCAGCGCATTAATGACCAGCCCGTTAACCTGCTTTGCCATGGCGCGGCAAGCTTCAATATCGCCCAGATGCGAGGCGAGGATCAGTTTGCCCCGCCCGGCCGGTGCTCGAATTACCGCCTCTGCACCTGCCGCAAACTCAATATCACGCCCCCAACGCAGATCACCACGCCAGCTGGCGACTTTATCCAGCATCGCTTCGGCAAAACGCAGAAAATGACGATAGCTGTTAAGCGGCGCAGGCAGCCGAATGCGTTGCTGTGCCGCCTGCGTTTTTACCTGAGCTAGCCACTGTTGCGAGGCCTGGCGTGCGCGTCGCCCGGTTAACCAGTAAATCGCCACCACCGGCCATAACAGCAGCATAAACGGCAAGCGGCCACCATAGCGATAGATCGCCAGCATAAAGCGCAGGCCCAGCTGACCGCGTCGTTCCGGCTCGCCGGACCAGTGCTTTTGCTGACGACGCATCGCTAATAAATGCGGAATACGTGGCAACATGCCAAAAAATAAGCGCGTGTGCATCCAGGAAATGCGCAAGTTGTCATGCAGAGCGTCGAAGTGGGAAATACCGGTTTCAGGATAAGTAACGCGCGTGCTGAGAAAGCGGGCTGGCGTACCTTGCCAGTAAAGCCGCACCATAATTTCGGTATCAAAATCCATACGCAGCCCAACTGGGCGCTGGTTGCACAGCATCAGCGTTGCCTGCAACGGATAGACACGAAAACCACACATGCTGTCTTTGATCGAAAATGACAGGGTTTCGATCCACACCCAAAAATGGGTGATGTAGCGCCCATACAAGCGTGATTTAGGGATTGAGTCGTCGTAAAGCGGCTGGCCAGAGATCAGACAGTCAGGATAGCGCTGCGCTTCTGCCAGCATGGCCGGGCAATCTTCAATCTGGTGCTGTCCGTCGGCATCGAGCTGAATCGCATGGGTAAAGCCCTGCGCCGCCGCCGCCCGCAAACCCTGTATTACCGCCGCTCCTTTACCCTGATTTTTTGCCAGGCGCAATACGGTGGTTTGTGTAGCCTGCAGACTGTCAAGTTGCCGCTGTGTGGCGGCATCGCTGCCGTCATCAACAATGATCACCGCCAGATTGAAAGGTGCCAGACGCGCCAGTACTGACGCCATCATCGCGCCGTGGTTGTAACAGGGGATCACCACGCAGGGTGAAAAATTTGACGTTAACACAGCTGAATTTTTCCGCTGCTGGCGCTGACAGCGTCACCATCACGCAGCAGGCTGTAGCGAAAACCGAGGCGAGATGTGCTTGCATCCCAGCCGATAACCAGTTGCAGTAACGAATCCGGCGGAACCGGCTGCTGAAATTTGATGTTTTCCACCGCAGAAAACTGTTTACCAGCCGCTAACAGCGACACGCCGTAATGCATCACCCAGTTAAGTTGAGCGACGCCAGGCAGAATAGGCAGAGCAGGAAAATGGCCCTGAAACCAGAACAGATCGGCCGTGACGTGCAGCATAAGCGTCACCGTGTTGTGCTGTATCTGGCGGCTGCGTTCAACCGGTAACATGGAAAAGCTCCTCAATTTGCGGCCAGGCGCGCTTGCTTTGGCTGGTAACGGGAATGGTCTCAACTACGCGCCAATAGCGTGGCAGCGCCACCGGCTCCAGGCACGGTTGCAAATGCTGTCGCCAGCATTTTTTTTGCTGGTGCAATTGTTGATCATCAAGCGGCGTATCTAGCACCAGTACCACCCCAATCGCCTGACGTCCGTGACGCGTCACTGCCAGCGCGGCGGCATCTGTGACGCCCGGTAGCGCCAGTAGACGACGCTCTATATCGCTCAGGGAAATGCGTTTATCTTCGATTTTTACTGACCTGTCATGACGGCCCGCTAACTGGAAGTGGCCTTCTGCATCGACCCGCAAACGATCGTCGAGTCGCCAGCCCTCCTGATTTTCAATCAAGGCGGAATAAACCTGCCACCGATCCGTCTCGACCTGCTGCAACCTGACGCCGGGAAAACGCTGCCAGGCTGCCTCATCGACAATACGCTGACGCCAGGCAATGACGCCGGTTTCCGTGCTGCCGTAAATTTCATTCACCGGGCAGTTCATTGCCTGATGCGATCGTTGCGCGTCTTGCCAGGCCAGCGTCCCACCCGCGGAAACAATCAGCGCGCAATCTGAGGTGGTGAGCGAATGATCAAGGCGGCGTAAAAATGCCGGACTGCTGATCAAGGCATGACGACCCTGTTGCCACTGTTCTGCCAGCTGTTCGCTGTAAAATACCTGCTGCGCCGCAAACGGACGGCCCAGCGCCATGGGCAACATAATGCGAAAGGTTAAGCCATAAAGATGTTGATGGCTGACCGACGCGATAATGCGACAATCCGCGAGCTGCTCACCCCATAACGCCGCCAGCCAACGCGATTCCTGTTCCAGTACCGCCAGCGATTTTACCACCCGACGCGGCGCGCCAGTTGAACCTGACGTAAACAGCACCAGCGTCGCATCTGTAGGCAAGGCCGGTAATTTGCCTTCGGCTTCCTCGCCCTTCCATTTCAGTAGCGGCAACTGAATATCCAGTGGCAGATCGCTGATCACGCCATCCAGCTCGTCACGCATCTCGTTCAGTTGCGCCGCGCGACAGTGGCCAGGGATCACCGGGACTTTTCCAGCGTACCAGGCTGCCAGTAACGTGACGCAGAAATGATAACTGTCGTCAAAGCATAATGCCCATTGCGTGCCGGGCAAGGTTTGCAGTGTCCGACTCAGCGCCAGCACCTGACGACGCATCGTGTTCAGCAACAGTGATTGCTCGCCTCGCCAGGCGACTTCGCGTTGCTCGCCGTTTAGCCAGTCGGCAACAGGTTTCATACTTTGCGCCTTATGTGCTGACGTACCAGCCACTCGCCGCTCATCAATACGCCCATCAACAGATAACTGATGCAGCCGTTCCACAGCGTCCATAACTGGAGGTTTCCCCGCAAACAGGTGAACAACGCCATACCACCGTTTAAGATAAAAAACAGGCACCAGAGCTGGGTTACGCGTCGCGTATAGTGCACGGCCTGTAGCGGTAACGCGGGTTCACGCAGGCGCGCAAGCCGTTCCACCAGCGGCATACGACTCCATAGCGATGCGCCAAATATCAGCAGCATCGCCAGATTGACCGCCACCGGATACCACAGTAACAAATGCTGACTGCGCAACGTCAGGCTGCTGATACATAACAGCGTGCCGAGCAGTGCCAGCCATCCCATTACATGACTGAACGGTGTTTTTTGCCGACGCAACGTTAACCAGCGCAGGCCAAACAGTGCCGCAAGTAACCAGAACAGCGCATGCCAGTGCGGCTGCGTCAGTGCCAGCCAGACCAGAAACGGCCAGGCCAGTAGCGTAAGCAAACTGAGCAAGCGCAACGCGGTATGCATGATGAAATCAGGCGTCTTCGCGCATCAGCTGTTCCACCGCATCGACCACATCCTGCACGGTGCGCACTGAGCGGAAGGTTTCCGGTTTAATTTTTCGGCCAGTGCGCTTTTGCAAATGCACCACCATGTCCACGGCATCAATGCTGTCGAGTTCAAGATCCTCATAAAGACGAGCATCAGGGCGAATATCGTCAGCGTTAATTTCAAACAGGCTGGTCAGCAGCGAAGCGACTTCCTGATAAATTTCATCTTTGTTCATCATGATTTATTTCTCTGCGATCAGGCGCGTTGTTGGTTCACGAACGCCGCTAAAGAGGCAACGGAGAAGAAATGTGCCCGCAGGGTCTCGCTCTCAGCAGACAGCGCCACGCCGTAGCGATTTTTCACCGCCAGCCCAAGCTCCAGCGCATCAATTGAATCCAGTCCCAGGCCTTCGCCAAACAACGGGGCATCTGTTTCGATGTCATCCAGGCTGACATCTTCCAGATTCAGCGTGTCGATGATCATCTGTTTAATATCGTTAATTAATACGTCCATACCGTTTTCCACATTACAGCTTATCCTGGGGAACCAACGCCTGTTGTAAATGGCGGGTCAGACGGCGCGCAGCCAACGGTTGCGCATCCTGGTGGCTTTCACAGAACGACGTACTGTCGATCCGCGAATGTACGCGCACGGTAAACAGAGGCTTTACCGGCGGGATTTGATACCAGCGGCTCTGCTTGTCAAGCATACGCTGGGTACAGCTAATATGAACCACGCGCAGATCGCAGCCCGCGCGCACCGCGATATTCGCGGCGCCGCGTTGCAGTTTCAGCGCTTCGCCGTAGCGGGTGCGTGTTCCTTCCGGGAAGATGAGGATTGTTTCGCCGCGCGCCAGCCGCTGCTGGCTGTCCGGCAGCAGCGTATCCGCTTCACTGTTAATCAGGTAATCGGCGGCACGAATCACGCCACGCAGAAAGAAATTTTTTTGCAAATCCGCTTTAACCAGACAATCCATTTCCGGCAGCACTGATGCGATCATCACATAATCGATCAGGGAGGGGTGATTAGCGACAATTAAGCAGCCGCGATCGCCTCGTAGCTGTTCTGCGCCTTCAATACGGTAATCGTAAACGCCAACGAAGCGGCAGAAACGCAGAAAGCAGCGAAAGCTCCTGGCAATGCTGCGGCGGGCAATCTGGCGGCGGCGATAGGTGTCGTGCTGCACCAGTAGCAACAGATTAAACCAGGTGAGTGACAGCAACAGGCCGCCGACGCTGAACAGCGTAAAGCTGATGGCGGTCATAAATAATCGCCAGTAATAGTTGAAGCCAGGCCGGCCATGACGCAGCGACAGAGAAGAATCAGCCATATGCATTCTCCCAATGCCAGTTGAGGCGTTCGCCCACGACGGTAAACGTTTTGCGTGGCGCCAGCAGATTATGCAGAAAAACGAGGCTTTGTGGCGGCGTTGGCTGTAGGCCAGGCTCGGTTTTCGCGGACGTCGTGCATTGCAACGGGTCGCCTGCCGCAAGCAGCAACGCCACTGCACAGGGCACGTTCCAGCCTGTTTCGGGCAGCCAGGGTAAATAATAGTCAGGAACGGTGCCGTCAAAGTCAACCAGCATCACCTGCCGATAACCGGCCTGTAGCAGCGCGCTGACTTCGAGTAGGCCCTGCTGGAAAGTATCGCTACCGGCACAAATCGAGGTGGAAACCAGTGGCTGCTTTGCTGCAATGGTCAGGCTGCCAACGGCAGAGTTGTGCACTGACATCGCGAAATCAGTCGGCGACAGCGTCTGTTGTTCAGCTAATGTGATGAGAATGCGCAGATTACGCGCCAGCTCGCCATGGCGGCTGGTAAAGACCACCGCATCGACCCGCTGACGCGCCAGTAACGCCAGGCCAGCATCTACCGCTGCACGGCTACCGGCGCTCAGACGGCGTGCAGTCATCATTGGCAGGTATTGCGGCTTAGCAATCTGTTGTGAGCTGTCAATCACTGCAGGCTGTTGCGCCCAGCGTTGCCAGGCCTCACGTTCGGCTAACCCCGGTGCCAGAGCCTGCCAGTCAATTAACGAATAAGCGAGTTTCATAGCAGTGTTCTTTTATAAGCTTGTTGGAATCGCCGTCCGTGGGGCGTCAACGATCTTCCCGATACAAGCAAAGGCTCATCCCTGAAAATATCTGCCCGTCTCTGACGCGGACGCTATTGGTTTAACCCGCGATACGGCAAGAACCGGTCATTGGGTTGGCTGGCAGACAGATGAATTATTTTATTATCGTGTATTCCGCCGCCTGATTTAGGCGGCGGAATAGCCGTTATTTAATGCTCTGTGCCGCCAGACGCAGTTGAATATCCTGATCCAGATTATTAACCCAGCGATTGTAATTGCTGTGGATTTTTCCACCTTTGGCTTTCAGATTTTCACTGCTCAGGTACTGAATGCTGTAGCTCTGCGGGTTGTAGCTGACACGAATATTGGCGGTGTACCCACGCTGAGCCAGCCGACCATTGATAATGCCTGGCGCTACCGGCGTCATTATCCATTTACGACCAATACCGGCCTCAATGATGGCCGTTTTCATTTGATTGTCGGTGTAGCGTTGTGGCAGCGTTTGATGCACATTGTGAATCGGCGCGGTGCGTGCGCAACCGGTTAATAATGTGGCGGTAAGAGCCAGTACCAAAACTGATTTATTATTCATGGCTTTCTCTTTTATTCCCCTGTCATTTCAGGCTGTTAAAATCGCAACTCGCCTTGCGCAACTGTTAATAATAGTGCGCTTCTCCGTTCAGATTCTGTGAAACCGGCGCATAATAACACCTTTTGTAAAGACACGTCAGCTGAAATATGAAAAGGGAATGACGGATGGTGCGTGGTTAAAGGCCGGTATACAGCCTTATTTTTACGTTTAGGTCAGGTATCGACAGGCGTCTGATCCCTTGGTTCATAACAGAAAAAACTGGCTCGGCCGCAAATTCATCTTCTGTCTGTGCGGATCGATCTCGTTATCACTCGCCTCACCCCTGAGACGCGTCTGCGTTTCAGATCAGACTTTTCTTCCCATTACGCAGGAATAGCGTCTGTTATGGTTTTTTTGAATTGTTCTGCCAGCCGCCGCCCAGGGCGCGATAAAGATCGATTTGCGCCAGTAGCAGATTATTTTTCACCGTTACCAGGTTGAGCTGGGTACTGAATAGGGTGCGCTGTGCATCAAGTTCATCCAGATAGGAAGCATAACCGTTTTGATAACGATTGCTGGCAATGCGCAGCGCTTCAGCCACGTATTTTTCCTGTTTTTGCAATTCTTCCAGTTGCGCTTCACCCTGACGAATAGCGTCCATTGCATCATTCACTTCTGAAAATGCACTACGTACCACTTTTTCATAACTGTAAAGCGCCTGGTTGCGCGTTGCCATTGAGACGTCAACCTGTGCGGTGAGCGCCTCGCGATTAAGAAGCGGCGCCAGCACGCTGCCGCCAATGCTCCACAGGCGGAACGGATTCTCCACCAGCTGATGCAAGACCGAACTTTGCAGGGTTCCGGTCGCGGTTAAATTGAGGTTCGGCAGCAGGTTGGCTTTTGAAGAAGCCAGGCTGGCGTCAGCAGCCAGTAGCTGACGTTGTGCCTGCACAATATCGGGCCGTCGGTTAAGCAACTGTGAGGGCAGCAGGCTCGGCATTTGCTGCGGGGAGATCTGATTAAATTCAGGTCGACGCGCAATCTCACGCGGATTCATTCCCACCAGAATACTGAGCGCATTCTCCTGCTGAGCAATTTGATGCTGTAACTGTGGCATCTGGGCTTTTGCCGTCTGATATTCCGATGCCGCCTGCATCCATTCCAGCCGCGAGGTGTAACCCGTTTCATACTGACGTTGCGCCAGTTTCAGCGAGTTGCTACGCGTTTGCATCGTTGCCTCGGTGACGCGCAATTGCTGGTCCAGTGCGCACAGCGTGAGATAACCCGAGGCCACCGAGCTGGCAATCGTTAATTCCGCGGCGGAAGCCGCCGCACGTTGTGCATCCAGCGTGGCCTGCGACGCGGCAATGCTGCTGCTGCGTGCTCCCCACAAATCCACGTCGTAGTTGGCCTGCAATAATCCCTGGAATACGGCCGTTTCATACGGTTGACCGGTCACCGATGACATTACGCGTTCACGCGTTGCGGCTACACCCGCGCTAAGGGTCGGAAAGTTATCACCCTGGGCCGCACGCAGCTGGGCGCGATATTGATCGACGCGCGATCGGGCAATCAGAATATCGGGATTATTGCGCAACGCCTGCGCCACCAGCCGGTTAAGGTTGTCATCGCCAAAAGCGCGCCACCATTCGGCTTCAACGGCAGCCGAAGGGCCAACCTGATCGCGCCACGCTGGCGGGATCAGCAGCGAAGATGGCGCTTTTTCGACGTTGGTTGCACATCCCGTTAACGCCATCGCCAGCAGACTGACCAGCAAGCTGCGACGCATCATGGCGCCGCCTCGTCTTTGACTGGCGCGTCGGTATCGATGCTGACTTCCACTGACATGCCAGGGCGCAGCTCATGCATATCTTTCGAATCAATACGAATGCGTACCGGAATGCGTTGGGCGATTTTCACAAAGTTACCGGTCGCGTTGTCCGGCGAGATGGCGCTGAACTCTGATCCGGCGGCCGGAGAAATGTATTCGACGCGGCCATCAAAATGTTTACCGTCGAGCGCATCTACGCGAATACTGACAGGCAAGCCGGGCCGGATGCGTGCCAGCTGCGTCTCTTTCATATTGGCGATGATCCATTTATTGTTGGGCACCACCGAAGTAAGACGCGTTCCGGCAGTGACGTAGGTGCCTTTGCGTACCGATAACTGACCGAGCTGCCCCTCATCTGGCGCGATAATGCGCGTATTAGCCAGATCGATGTTGGCCAGTTCCAGCGCTGCTCTGGCACTGGCGACATCGCCTTCCAGCGAGGCGCGATTGACGATCACCGTTTGCAGGTTCTGCTGCGCGACCGCAATTTGCGCGTCGGCCTGACGCACCTGCGCCTGCGCCTGCGCATTGGCGGCGCGTGCGGCGTCACGCTCACGCACAGAAAGCGATCCGTCGGCAGTGAGGTTTTCGACACGTTTCAGGTCAAAGCCGCTTTTCAGCGCCTGCGCTTTGGCATTTTCCAGGGCAGCCTTGTTGCTTTGAATGGTAGCCTCAGCGCTGCGGCGCTGCTGTTGGTTATTGCTCAGCGCGGCCTGTTTCATCGCCAGCTGTGCCTGCGCCTGATGCACACGCTGACGATAAATGCGATCATCAATCGTCATCAGCAGCTGGCCTTTTTTCACTGGCTGCAGATCGATGACATTAACCGATGTCAGATAACCACTGACCTGCGGGCTGATAAATGTCACCTGTCCCCGTACGTAGGCGTTCTCAGTACTTTGCACCGAGCTGGTAAACGGCCAGAGTTGCCACGCATAGAGGATAACCAGCACCCCCAGCACGACAATACCGCCTCCGGCGGCAATAGAAAGAATGCGGCGACGGTTTGCACGATCGCGCTCTGCAGCCTGAAGTTCATCCTGCTGACTCATTGTTGCTCCGTTCGTTCTTGTAAGGCAGCGAGCTGCTGCTCACGCATATTATGTTTTGCCTGACGCCAGTCGAGATAACGACGGCGGGTTAAACGCCACAGCACCCACATCAAGGTCATTAAGGCCAGCGCTGCCGTTAATAAATAGGTGTCGTTATAAGCCAGCACGTTTGACTGCAGTGTTGCCACGCTCTGTAGCTGACTGCTGCTTTGCGCACTGCGCAATACGCTGTCGCCCACCAGACTGTTATAGAGCGCATTATATTGATTAAGACGTTCTGTGACATTCGGATCGAGCAGTGACAGTCTGTCAGCTAACAGGCTGGAGTGATATTTTTCGCGCCATACCTGGAAAGTCCCAAGAATTGCTGAACCAATCAGACCGCCAAGATTTTGACTCATGCCAAACAGCACCACAAAGCTAACCAGGTTTTTCGGCTGAGTCACCACGCTGCCAATACCGATTAACAACGCCGGAGCAAGGAAAAAGGCGCTGCCAAAACCCAGCAGGAACTGACTGAAGTACATATTGTTGCCACGCGTCAGCGGGCTGGATTGCGCATCCATCAGGGAGGCGATGCTCATCACCACCAGCGACGTCACGATTGGCCAGTTAAGTTGCGTTGGTTTGATTGTCAGCGCACTGGCGATAATGCCAACGATGACCCCAGCAATAATCGCCAGCGCCAGACCGCGCATCTGATCGTTAAGTAAGCCGAGTTGCTGAAGAAAACCGATGGCGCCCGTGTTTTGTTCGGCTAACACAATACGCATCATAATCATCACGATACCCAGCCGCACCATCGTGCCGCTACTGAGCCAGCGGGTGTTGATTAACGGATTGCGCCGGTTGTGTTCAATGACGATGGCGGTGACGATGAGCGTTAACGCAATGGCAGTGCAGACGCCCAGCCACGGTGTGGTAAACCACCATTCAATGCGACCCAGCGATAATACGCCGCACAGCAATGCCATGCCCGGCGCCAGCAGGATGAAGGTGACAAAATCCATTTTCTCGAAGGCTTTGATGCGATCGCCGGGCGGCAACTTCAACATCAGTACGCAGCCCAGCGCAATCATTGCCAGACCCAGTTCAAATAAGTAAAGCCCGCGCCATTCTTCCAGTTGCAGAAGTTCGCTGGAGAACAAACGCGCCAGTGGGATGGCCAGCTGCGACGCGGTCAGCCCGATCACCAGCGCTTTCAGGCGGTGTCTGGCAGGCCACGCCTGGATCTGGTAATAGATGCCCAGCGAGCTCAGCGCCGCGCCCACCATGCCATGAGCGGTGCGTACAATGATCGCTGAGTTGAGATCGTTGGCAAAAAGATGGAAGAACGCCACCAGCACATACAGTAACAAAAACGCTTCGGTGAACGTTCGCAGGCCAAACTGTTGGCGAAATTTCACCAGCAGCAGGTTAATGGAGATATTCCCCATCACATATACCGCCGGCAACCAGGCAATTTCGTTTGAATAAGCGGCAAAGGTGCCTTGCAGGTTGGTAAGATTGGCGGTAACCAGTGCGTTACTTAGCGCACCGGTAAGTGAAATCAATAAGCCAATCAGGCCGAAGGCGATACGTTTGGGTGTCGAATGCAGCGGCGTTGACGGCGACCCCGGCAGCATGGGTTTTTCATGCGGCAGCCATTCACGCGCGGTATAGGGGTTGCGCCGGGCCACGATTACATGGTTCCCAGACGTGTCAGCAATTGTTGTAATACACGTTCCGTCACCGCTAACGCTTGCGGATCAATGTCAGACAGCAGCGAGGCACGCAGCATATCGGCCTGCGCTTTGACTTCCGCAGAAGCCTGGTTTCCTTTTTCAGTCAACACCAAATGCCGCTTACGACGATCTTCAGATGGCTGTACGCGCGACAGTAATGCCTGTTTCACCAGTCGATCAACCAGCGGTACTATACTGGCATCTTCCAGGCCCAGTAATTGCGCCAGCTCAGTCTGTGTCAGAGGGTTAGGGTCGCTGGCAATGATGCCGATTGCCATCCAGCTGCTCATGCTTAAACCACTGTCTTTTAAATGACGATCAACAGCGATACGCCAGGCATGCGCGGTGAGATAAAGTAAACGGGTAAACGTTTGGTTATGCTGCGTCAAAAAATAGCACTCTAATGGTTAGGTATCTAATTAAATAATGGCGTTATTATACGCAAAGCTAAACGCTGATGAAAAGAACGTGTCCTGTTAAAAGTGAATGAATCACGACAGAATGTCCAGAGGCTGCCAATCTGGTGAGAGTAAGATGAAACAGACTACGCAAAACTGGCTTGATCTGCGCCATGACAAGCCGAGCGGAATAGAGAGCCTGCGTGCGCATTTTACCGGCCATGCTTATGATCCACACTGGCATGACAGCTATTTAATTGGCGTCACCGAGCAAGGCGTGCAGCAGTTTCACTCACGACGTCAGCAGCATCAAAGCCGGCCTGGCACGGTATTCATGTTAGAGCCAGAAGAACTGCATGATGGCGACGCCATTAATGCCCAGGGCTTTACTTATCGCATGCTGTATCTTTCGCCGCAGCAGGTTAAACAACGATTAGCGCCCCTGACTGAGTCTGGCGTACAGCAGCATGAACTCGGTTTCGCGGCCACCCTGCGCGATGATAAGCAATTAGCTTACGCGGTATGGCATGCCTTTGAAGCGCTGTGGCATGACCATCCTGAGATGATTAAAGACGCGGCGCTGGATCGCCTGTTTTTACAACTGGGTCAACATCCGCTGTGGCGTAATCGCAACGATATGATTGATAAGGATGTCTTGCTGGCGCAACGGGCTCGTGACTGGCTGATAGCACATCATACAGAAAACCCAGGATTGCAGACTATGGCGCAGGCGCTGAATATTGATCGCTTTCGTTTATCGCGTCTGTTTCAGACACACTGGGGTTTGCCGCCGCATGCCTGGCTGGTGCAATGGCGGCTCTGCCAGGCGCGACGCCAGCTTGCCGCAGGTTGTGCACCGGTTAATGTCGCGGCTGAACTCGGCTTTGCTGATCAAAGTCATTTGGGTCGCTGGTTCAAGCGCGCCTGCCATCTCACCCCTGCCCGCTATCAACTGGCTTGCACAAATCTTCCAGACTCTGATTAAGCAGAGGGTCATAATGCGCTTTTTGCGTCAGGAGAAAACTATGCAAGATCTTCGTTGTGCCATGATTTTGAATGCCAGCTTGCCGCCGGGTAAAGCCACTAATGCCGCCGCTGTCATTGCGTTAACGCTGGGTCAGCGTCATCCTGCGCTGGTGGGCGCAGCCTTAGAAGATGTCAATGCGCGTCATTATCCGGGTTTAATTCCCGTTGGCATTCCGGTATTAGCAGCCAGTATTGAACAGTTAAATCAACTGCAAATAAAATGCGAAGAGATGAAATGTGATGTGGTAGTATTCCCCGAGCAGGGTCAAACCACCACGGATTATTTGGCATTCAGCAATGCGATACGCCTGATGCCCAGCGTTGAATGGCGGCTACTGGGTTTGGCTGTTGTCGGTGAGAAAAAAACGCTACGTAAATTAACAGCCAAACTGAATTTATTCAGCTGATCGCGCTGCCCGTTGTCAACTGGTCGCCTTTCTTTGTCGTTCGATACAACATTCCCCCCTATATGCAGCTGCCCTGTACAGGTTTTAGGAGGGAATTTCCTCAATAACCTTCTGTTTAATAAAAAATAGCACAATTTAATCAAAATTCACCTTGTCGAAACAAGATCTCCTTGTATAACTTTATTCTCCGTGAGTCGATTACGACTCTGTAACGCATGATGCGTTTGCGTCACATCTGAAGGTGCCAAGGGATTTCCACCCTCAGAGGTTATTTTTAATGTTATAGCGGATTAATTAGGCTTCTTCGCGTCTGTCCATGCGAAGTTTTTTAACGTCAATATGTCCTGACAGCTGAAATATCATTCCGGGCTGTTTTGAAAGGCTGATCTATGCAAAATGTACAACCTCAAACCGATAAAGAAATTGCCGAGTATTTCAATATTGCTGCAAATAAACCCGCCAGCGATATGGAAATACTGGGTACTGTTATTGCGGAAATTCTGCGATCCGGTAGACCCATCAGTAATAAGACGATTATTTCGACGTTGATTCATCGCCTTGAGCTGGAATCGGATGTGGTTTCGCTCGACATTTATCGTCAGTTGCTTGAGCTGGTTGTACATAAAACACCCGACGATTTGTCCGTATGACACAGGCTCCCGACAGGGAGTCCATGTTGCTTTTGCTGGTATCTTCCCGCCCCGCCCGGTAACATTATCACTTCACGATTTAGCCGATCTTTCTCGCCTTTCGCGCGAGATTAAAAAATAAAAGAGCCTGCACAAATTTATGACTAATTCAAATGATGTCGCTACGTCACAACGCGTGGACAGCGATCTGAGTGTGGAGCGCGTATTGCATTCACCTGCGCTGCTCACCCGGGAGTGCCTGGCTGGTGTGATTACCGCACTGGCGCTGATCCCGGAAGTGATCTCCTTTTCCGTAATTGCTGGCGTTGATCCCAAAGTCAGTCTGGTGGCGTCTGTGGTGCTGTGTTTGACGTTATCGATTCTCGGCGGACGCCCGGCAATGGTTACCGCAGCGGCGGGTTCGGTGGCGCTGGTGATTGGTCCCATGGTGCACGCGCACGGCGTCGAATATATTTTGCCCGCCGTGGTGATGGGTGGCGTGATCCAGATTTTATTTGGTGTCGTTGGGCTGGCACGCATGATGCGTTATATCCCACGTTCGGTCATGCTGGGTTTTGTTAATGCGCTTGGGGTGCTTATTTTCTTTGCACAAGTGCCGCACGTCTGGGGTCAGGCATCGCTGGTGTGGATTTTATTTGCCGCGACTCTGGCAATCGTCCTGCTCCTGCCTCGCATACTGAAAAGCGTCCCCTCGCCCCTGGTCGCCATTGTAGTGGTGACCGCCGTTGCATTGTTGATGGACTATCGCGTACCGAACGTGGGGGATGAAGGCCCCATGAGCGCCGGTTTGCCAGGTTTTAACACTTTCCTGGTGCCACTGAATTTGCAAACGCTGCAAATTGTCTGGCCAACCGCGTTGAGTATCGCCTTCGTTGGCCTGATGGAATCATTGCTGACCGCAAAACTGGTGGATGACATCACCGATACGCCATCCAGCAAACGTCGCGAATCCTGGGGATTAGGCGTGGCCAATATTTTTGCGGGCTTCTACGGTGGCATTGCCGGTTGTGCAATGATTGGGCAAACCATCGTTAACGTTGAGTTGGGCAAAGCGCGTAGTCGCGTGTCAACGGTAGCGGCTGGTTTAGTTTTATTGCTGCTGGTAACGGGGCTGAGCCAGATCATGGCGCAAATTCCGATGGTAGTGCTGGCGGGTATTATGATGGTGGTGGCAGTGAAAACGGTTAACTGGCACAGCCTGCAACCCGCAACGCTGAAGCGTATGCCCTGGCCAGAAACGCTGGTCATGGTATTGACGGTGCTGGTGACTGTCTGGACCGGTAATCTGGCGCTGGGCGTGGTGGTAGCCATCATGCTGTTTGCCCGACGTATCGCCCATGTGATCCATGCCGAACGTCAGCTCAGTGAGGATGGTGAGTCGGTGCGCTATCAGGTGCGCGGCCCGCTGTTCTTTGCCAGTAGCAACGATCTGTTTGAACATTTCGATTATGCCCATGATCCTAAGAAAGTGATCATTGATTTGACTCATGCGCAGATTTGGGATGCCTCAAGTGTCGCGGCGTTAGACGGAATTGAATATCGCTATCAGCGTTATGGCGCACAGGTGACAATTGAAGGGCTGGATGTACGGAGCACTGATTTCCACCGTCGCCTGACCGGAAATCTTGGCTAACGTTTCAGACCTGCTGCTGTCCGGCAGCAGGTCTGAATTAAGCTTGTTGTCTGCGAGCCTTATAACGCGCGATCATCGTCACCAAAGCCTGATAAATCAAACCAGCATACAAACTCATCACAACAGCCAGGCCAATTTCTTTACCCTGTGCCTGCCATGACATAAACCACATGAACACGCCCCACAGCAGTGAAAATAGCAACCAGCCTCGGACAAATTTCAAAATGCCATTCATAACGACTCCTTTAAGATGAGGCGCTACCATACCTTTCGCTCAGTAAAAACACATGATTATTGATGCAAAGTTGAGAGACATCTCAAATTATCTTGCCAGGAGTTTCACTGCGGCGTGCTTTCCAGTGATTGCTGTGTTTTTGACACGCTTTTCTATACTTAACCGTTAAATCACGTAACAGGAAAAATTGCATGAAGCCTATCGTTCTCTTTTTTGCCGCAATCGGTATTGCCGCCACCCTGTCCGCCTGCGCACCGCGCCATCACGGTCACGATGCCCCGCCTCCATCCGGGCAACAGCCTACCGGCGCACCTGGCGGCAGCGGCCCGGTTGGTCAGCCGCAGTCGTGATACGCTGTTTGTCGTCTGGGCTGCACAGTAAAAGATCAGCGCAGTCGATGGCGCTTAGGCTGGCTTTTCTGCTGATATTGTTCGTTAAAATTTGCTAGTGACGGCCCGTGCATCCGCACGTTGCCATCTCTCCTGGCGTTTCCTTTCTTCGATGCGCATGTCTGATTTGTAGCTCACCCTGGCGCCATGCCCCCTCTTCTGCAACGCGATTATCCAGCAGTCTGTTTAGCGCTTCTGAAACCAGTAAGTCACAGCGCTGCGCCCAGCTGGTTAAGTGCCAGGTTGATGAACGAGCTTCATCCACATCACCAAAACCCACTACACCGATATGCGTGGCCTGACCAAAATCCCGAATGGCCTGTATCGCGCCAAACGCCAGCAAATCATTTTCACAAAACAAGGCTTCGATACGTTCTGCTGCCCGGCTTTTTTTCAGGTAAGCCAGCATTGATTGATAAGCCCGCTCCCGGCTATGCCCGTCGGCTATCAGCCTCTGATTCAATGATTTATCCGCAGCGTCTAAGCTGGCGATATACCCCTTCATACGCTGCTGAAGAGTTGAGGAAGCGTCCTGGCTTTGCATATAACCGAAGCGCTGGTAGCCCTGTGACAGCAGTAAACGACCCAATGCTGCTCCAGCTGCATAATCATCTGCGCTGAGACCTGGGGCGGTAGTAGCGGGACAAAGATGAATGAACGGAAAGGGATAATTTGCAACGGCTGTGCTAATGGATGGCTCATCAACCTGGTTCGATAAGAAAACCAAACCATCGACCGGCAACTGCCCAGCCTTTCGCAGCATCATCGGATAATGATCCTGACTGTTGATATTTAATAACAGCGTTAAGTAACCGCGTGCATTCAGTTGTCGGGTTAACTCATCCAGCATTTTTGAAGTGTGCGGGTGAGTTAAACCCTCGCAGACCACGCCAATAACATGGGTTTTAGCTGATCTTAGCTGCATCTCTTTTATCGTGTTGTTCATCATCAATACTCGGTTTCGCGTCAGCCGGGAGGTGTGCTGAAAGAGTAAATGAAGAACAAAGATTTCAAAAGGAAATGAAAGGGAATATTCATTACAAATTAGTGATGCGAGTAACATTTATGATGATGCTGAGCATACCCGAACGGGCATAACAGCATGGACAATCATTGAGGACAACTGGCGGGAAAGACGATCATTTTTAAAGTGAATGCCCCACCCGGCGCTTATCTCCGGCACTCTAATGGCTTAGCTCTTGAAGGGGCGTAGGAATAATCTCAAAAAAGCGCGACGTCGTTTTAACAATAATTGCCATGCTAATTATTTACATAACATCTATAACCCTGTGCCGCAGTCACGCTGAATGTACAGCCTGACGACAGCAGGGCTGCGGTATTATTTCAGGTAAAAGCAAAATCGGTTATGTTTAAAACGCGTTGAGATAAAAAAGTCACCAGCCTGTGGGGTGAGGCTGAAATAAAAAGATCCCGCAAAAGAGAACGGTAATTTTTTCAATGGATCAGTAATGTTTGCGGTATCCGTGGCGATACAGTCTAAACTGTATAGGCGTGAAGCATATTTCTGAGATTAATGAAAAAGGATTCCTTCTATGAAAAAAATCGCTTTTGCTACCTCTCTGCTTATTTCCGCTTTCTCATTCAGTGCGCTTGCCGCTGATCAGGTGTCTAAAGAAGAAGTTGAACATTTTAAACTGGTCAAAATCGGTAATGTCAATGTTTCACAAAGTGGAGGAAGCATATCTTCTCCAAGTGATCTGCACAAAGAGCTCTCAAAGTTAGCCGATGAGAAAGGCGGTAAGTACTACCATATTATTGCCGCTCGTCAGCACGGCCCTAATTTTGATGCCGTCGCCACTGTCTACAATGACGCTAACAAATGATCGCTGATTAAAAACTACTGAACCACGCCGCAGTGCGTGGTTTTTTATTTCCGGGAACGTTAATTCAAGTCTGCCGATGACGTTGGGCCGCACTATGCCGCAAGTAGTCAGTTAATATTCGCAATGGTGAGCATTGTCATGCCGCTCCCTCTTTTTTGTTGTGTTTTTATTGCCTGAACGCGCACGTTGCAGGCAGATTTGCTAGCACGCTCTTAGCATAACGCGTTCTGTCGGCTGATCTCCCCCCAGCGAAGGTACATATCGCAGGACATGATGAAATCGTTATGCCATTTCCACCAGGCATGAAGCGTGTAATAAGCCAGACAAGGCAAATAACAGAACAGGAAATAGACCTCAAACCACACCTTCCATCCCGTTAGTGTGGCGATAAGCCCAGTCAATGCCGACCAGACAAACTCAATGCCGCAAAGTATCACCAGCCTTAGCCAGAGTGGCCTTTCGTATAGCGAACGCCACGGTATAGCCGATGAAAAGAAGAGATCGATTTCATTCAGGAACAGATGGCCAAGGAAGATATACCGCTTCGTAAAACGTAAAAACAGGAGATTAATCGCCAGTACCACCGTACAGAGTACCTGCATGGTGATGATGGATTTGAGTGTAAGGTAGCGTCCGTAGAGATCAAACTGTTCGCTGTTACGCAGGGGAGTGATTGTCATCAGATTCATCACAACACACATAACCACAGCAAGGGCTAAATAATGAGAAAGCCGCTTATATTTCGCTTTGTTCCTTGCCGATGCTATCACCTGCTTTATGTAGACAGGGCGCAGTAGCGCGAACATGATCCAGATAAGTAACGGTGCCACAATCATCAACACCATCAACGTTATGTCTGGCGGTATAAAGAAAAACAGCGCCCAGGTTAAGCCGCTAAAAACCAGAGCGGCGAACGTAAGAGCGATAAAGGGTGCAGAGATAAACGCATCCACCTTCTGATTTTCTTTGCCCAGGAAGTAAGTCAAATCTATATTTTTGACGACGCATTTATAGGCCCAATACGCCTTGAGGTCCGCAATAAATGAATACAGCACCAGCGCTAAGATGCCGCTCACGCACCAGGTATCCTCACTGGAAAACGAAAAGCCGCTATTTTTCCAGTATAAACCCAGCAGAATAAGCGTCATGATATAGATAAAAAGCAGGTTCCTTTTATCCTGAAAGCGAATAAATGTTAAATAATCAGGGATCATATCTCTACCATTACATTTCTACTGCTTTTCTGCAGTGCAGGACAGGGGCAGAAGCTACCCCAGGAAAGTCATTCAGCATTTGCCCAAGATAAGATTTGTTGCTCATCTCAACAAACAGCGGGCGCGTGGTATGGTTTAAGAAGTACGACAGAGTATCGGTCCATTTCACCGTGTGCGTCAGATGCAGAGACAGGTTTTCTTTTATCTTTTCGGGAATGTACTCAACCTGCGCCGTTACGTTCATTAACACCTCATGTTCGGGCGCGACGACAGGTTGCCTGGCAAGGAAATCGCGCATTGGCTGAACGCCCTCCTCCATTAAACGCGTATGCCAGGCACCGCTGACACCAGGTTTAATCGGGCTGTATCCTTCATCCAGCAGAACGCTGGCGAAATCGCTCAACGCGGATTGCGTACCACCAATAACCTGCTGGAGGGGCGTGTTATCACAGCTGATATCCAAGGCGATACCCGAACGGGTAATAATGTCGCGGAGTGTCGGGAAAGCTGCGCCTTTCAGCACCAGCATCGATCCTTTATGGATTTTGCTTACCGCATCCATGGTGCTGGCGCGAAAATGAATCGTATGAAATAGCGACTCCAGGGAGATAGCCCCGGCGGAATACAGCGCGCTGTATTCCCCAACGCTATGGCCGCAGGAGCCAATGATGGGTATATTCGTAAAGCGCTCCCGCCACAGGCTGAACAGCGTCACGTTGATGGCCGTCACTGCCAGCTGCTGCACCGTGGTCTGAACCAGCTTATTCATCGGCCCCTTGAGGCAGAGTCGACGCAGATCCATGCCGGAAATATCGCTGGCACAATCCCAGACCTGTTTTGCCGTTGCATTTACGCCCCATAGATCGCTTCCCATCCCAATAACCGGATTTCCCTGTCCGGAAAAAAGCAGCACCACGGGGTGCGAGGTATTTTTAAGCGTCACAGTAATTTCCTTATAAATAATATTTTAAACCAACATAAATTCCGACGGCATCGCCAAAGAACGCAAACTCAGAACTTGCACTACCCTGTGCCGTGTAGACCCCGCTGAAGGCTTCCAGTTTGTCGTTAATAGCGGTCAGCGGCGTGCTGAAGTGAAGACCCGCCATTGAACTCTTGTCCACCAGGTTGAAGATTACGTACGGCTGTAGCGTTGCCTGATTTGCCAACCGCAGGCTGGACCAGGCGCTGAGATAATGTTTTCCCTGCAGCATGCCTTTGTTGCCGGTATTGCTGATTTCAGACGACATGAGATATTTATACGCGCCGAATGCCTTATCCAGCGGACCAGAGCCCGTATTGGTGTTCAGAAAGCTCAACAGCTCGCGTTGTTTTTGCCACTGGGAACGCGAATACCCTTCGCTCTGGAAATAGTATTCCAGAGCAAAAATGTTGAAGGTGTCAGAGGTATATTGCCCCCCTACGGCTAGCTCAACGCCCTTTTTATCTTCTGCGCTGTACAGCGATGACGGGAACTGATAACGCTCGACTTCCGCTTGTTTCTGTTCGGAAAAATGGCGCCAGCGCTGCTCAGCGTGATACGCCACTTCAGCGTTAAATGTCAGCTGAGGGGTGTAGCTGAAGCTGTCGGAGAGCGCCACCGAATGTGAGTTCCCCAGCAAAACGCGGACTTCGGGCGTATGATCGCTAAACTGATGCGAGGTGTAACGCACCAGCCAGGCTTCACTGCTGTTCCCGCGCTGATTAGCCGACCAGTTGCCGGAAGAGAGATAGTGTTTATCTATCGTCGCCAGTTTTGGCACGACGGTCAGCGATAATGCATGCTCCCGGTTAACCGCAGACAGGGTTGCCGCCCAGGAGGAGGACGAATACACCGATCTCAGCTGTGGTTCATAAAGCCGCGTAGGCTTGAATCCTCCGTAGTAATGGCTAATGAGATCGGATGGCGAATGCAGGGAAAAGAGTCCCGGCTTCGTGTTGAGCTTCCCCACCTCTAGCTGTATACGGTCTGACAGCGAATAAACCAGCCTGAGCTGTTCGATAATCCCGCGAGAACGGCGGTCATCCTCTTCGAATGTGCCGAGCGGCCGAAGGGCATACCAGGTCAGTCCGTAGAGCGAAAAGTCGAGGTTCAGCACATTGTCGATAAGCGAGCAGTTGCTGGCGATGTTGACGCCTGCATCGTTAAACAGATTGTTTCGGGTATAGGGGTTTTTGCCATCAATCTGCCACAGCGAGCTCTGCTTATTCGCGTATGACACCTGCTCAAATAGCGTCACCGTGGTGTTTTGTGCAATCTCAGCCCCGGAGAGACAGTCAGCCCACAGGCTCAGCGGAGAGGCGGACAATACCAGCGTTAATCCCAACAGCGCGAGTTTCATTTCATCCCTCGCTGAATAGACTCTCGGGTAAAATAAGATTCAGGTAAGGATTCCAGGCGGACATCGCTGTACTCCATAACAGAATAATTCTTACCGTGACGAGTATCCTGCACCACGATTTTCGTCGGGCGCATCTTCCCCAGCACCATTCGAAAATCATGGTAAGACACCTCTTTGAACAGCTGATTATCCAGCGAGTAATAGGCTGCTTTGTACGGCCTGTTATCGCCCGCTTTCTCAACGTAGTAGATGACTTTTGGCCAGGTCACCTCTTCAGACTTGCGTTCTAATTCCAGCGAGTAGCAAACCTTCTCGCCGCACGGCACTTCACCTTGCAGCGTAGCGCGATAGGCATATTCAAAGTTGGTAACAATGACGTCGCCGTTGGAAATCTGACCCACGAGCCGCTGCTGTGGCGAAACCGGAATGGGGCGGCGCAGTTCGGGCGTATAGAACCACAGCGCATACCAGTCGGAGAGCAGCATTTTTCCCCTGTCTCGTGGCGGATAAATAAAACGCACCAGTGAACGGGCATCGGCCTTTGTTTCTCCTTCAGGCTTCAAAAAGCGCATGGAAATATCCAGAACCTGTTTATTAGCGGGCTGGGTTGCTCCCGCTTTATATTCACTGATGGTGAGGGTGTAGCGAAAAGGTTTATTTGGAGAACGAATCTCATCGGCACGCCGAATAATCTCCATCGCCTTTTCATCCACAGGATCTGAATAAGCCCACGACGAATAGAGCCATAAACCTAAAAATAGCTTTGCAATAACAATGCGCTTCATACCGTTTCCTTACGAGAATTTAAAAGCATCCGAAATATTAAGCCGTGAAGCGCGCAACGCGGGCAGAACGGAGGCACCCGCTGCCGTTAATATCGGGAGAACCAGGGTTATCCAGTTGAGCGCTATGCTGTCAGTTTTGATAAAGGCCGTATAGCCCAGGGATTGCCCTGGCGACGGGGGCATCGCAATGCCGTAAAGGTTAATAACGGATGCAACAGCATAACCGACCGCCAGGCTTCCTGCGGCCCCAATAATGCCGACGAAAATCCCCTCTAATAAAAAAAGCCGTGTAACATGAAGTGGCTTTAAGCCAATGGCCCTGAGCGTGGTAATTTCTCTTGTGCGTTCAATAACGTTCATCGTCATGGAGTTGCTGATCATAAAAATAACAATCAGGCTGACGATGAGCTTAATAAAGAAATAAATCCCGGTCAGTAGTCCTTCGACCTGCTGATAAAACAGCGAGACCTCTTTCCAGTCTTTTACGATGAGCGGCAGGTGGTGCTTCGCAATAAACTGGCGCAACCTGTCGCTGAAGGCGGCGGTATCCTCCTCTTTCAGCAGGATCAGGATTTTGCTTACGCTGTCGGTGCCCATGATACGTTGCGCGGTAATCAGCGGAATTTTCATTGCCACGTCATCGTAATCTTTGATACCGGATTCAAATACGCCGCGCAGCTGCATAGATAATGCGCCCTGTCCGCCCTGAGTGTTGACCACCAGCACGTCAAGCCAGTCTCCGTAATGAGCATTCAGCGTTTTCGCCAGCCCGCTGCCCAGCGTAATTTCATTGATTTTTACCCGTGACAGATCGCTGCCGGTAATTAACTTATCAAAGGATCCCAGTTTTAATGCCGGCAATGGCTCAACGCCCAGCGCAGAGAAATAACCAGAGGTTTCACTCTCATATTGCGAAATAACGCCGGTGAATTCCAGTTGCCCGGAAAGGGTCGAGATACTCCTGGCCAGCTCTGGCTCGTTAAGGATCGCTTTTTTCAACGAGCGGTAGTCATTAATCAGGCTTTTGTTTTTATTCGACGTTTCAAAATAATTCTGGTTATAGATCTGAACATGCCCAATGTTGGTTCGAATGGTCTGCTCTTTCAAAATCCAGAAGGAGTAATCGATAAATCCGCCATACAGGAAAATCGATATTCCACCCAGCATGATAGCGGCGATGGTTGAAAATGATCGGCGCTTATGACGGAAGAGATTCAGGAATGCAAACTTCACATCTTGTGAGCGAAATATTACGCACCAGAGGACAAAAAGCAGAATTAATACGATACCCACATGGGTTAATACCATTTGCCCGGACATTTATTTCCCTTTCACCAGCGGTAACAAGACCTGATTCACTTCATTCATATCCCACTCCGGCGCGCTGCCAGACAGCAGCGCCACGGCGGCCCCGGCGTTTTGCTTTTTAATGTGCGCCAGCAGCGCTTCCGCCTGCTGCTGCTGTTTACAGCTCAGCAGCGCGCGATAACGCATGCCGTTGATGTGATCCACCAGCCCGGCGTTGAAGGCCGACGTGTTACTCAGCATCAGCGCCGTATCCTTTAGCGTGACCACGCAACGCCCACTATCGGCCGCCAGCCAGGCATCAACCCGTGCGCGCAGATAGCGCACCCGCAGGTTGTCTTCATGCAGGTCAACCGCTTCATCCAGATAGAAAAAGCCCGTTTTGGCGTATTCAGATGCCCGAATAAAATCATTGGTCGTCATAAAACCATCGGCCTGGCGCAGCATGCCGTATGCGTAAAACACCAGCGAGAGCGGGTTATCGTTCGCTTTGTACTCGGTAAACAGTGCCTGGGTCATCTCCGCCAGCGCGCCAGGCTGAGTCGGAAACCCGTTCTGTATAATGCGTTCAGCAACGGGTGCGGCAGAAGCCCTGACATTACCGGCCCAGGCCAGACATAGCAGGCACCCGCAGAGCACCAGGAAATTACGATTGCGAATCATGAACTAACTCTCCGTCCTTAATTTCAACCACACGCCGCGCGCGCGCTTTAAGCTGGCTGGAGTGGGTGGAAATAATAAAAGTGGTGCGGGTCTCCTGATTAATTTTCAGCAACAGATCCAGAATGGCTTCCCCGGTCACCAGATCGAGATTTCCGGTGGGTTCATCGGCGATCACCACCTGCGGGTCGTGCGCCAGCGCCCTGGCTATGGCTACCCGCTGCTGCTGACCGCCGGAAAGTTGCCCTGGTTTGCGATCCACAAAGGCAGCCAGCCCTACGCTGTCGATAAAGTGCAGCGCCCGCGCTTTCGCCTCGTTTTTGCTCGTGTGTCCGTTCAGCACCAGAGGGAAATAAACGTTATCAAATACATTCAGCACCGGAATTAAATTAAAGAACTGGAAAATAAAACCCAGATGCTTACCGCGGATCGCTGAAAGTTGTTCTTCGCTAAGGTTATTCAGTAATTTATTCAAAAACAGCACCGTACCGCCTGTAGGCTTATCAATCCCTGACAGGATATTTAACAGCGTACTTTTGCCGCTGCCGGATGGCCCGCACAGCGCCAGGAATTCACCTTTGGCTATTTCCATACTGACATTTTTCAGCGCATCGACTTTGCCGTCACCTGTACCATAGCGCTTATAAATATTGCTTAACGCTATTACAGGGAGCTCTTTTATTATTCCGTTCATGGAGTTATCGTTATTCCTTTCGATATTCAATGTCGAAATAGCTATAGCCAGATAAATTGTCAGGAACGACCGTTCTTATTTTTCCTGCAACATGAGGATGTTGATGAATCCAGGCAAAGCTCAACGCGGGTGTCAGACAGCCGCTGGCACCGTAGGTATCCACCAGATAAAGGGTATTTTGCTGAGGAACCGCTGAACGCTGCAGCAGTTCTTTTCGCAAACCAGCAAAAGCGATGTATTCAGCAACTGCGGGGTTTTTAATGTGATCCGCCCTAATATATTGCCCACCACTCACTCTTACTGCGCTTTCCTGCTGACTAAAAATAAAGCAGCCTGCACGTTCGACCGTTAAATTCACACTATCAGCCCGGCCTCTGCGCTTTTCACCCCGCTTCAGGGAAAGATCCTCATCAGAAAATACGAGTATCGGAATGGCACGGTACGCTGCACATATCACGACATAATCAAAAACATCCCAGCTCAGGTAATCCTTCGCCAGAAAGATTGCCTGGGTGAAAGCCTGCTTCTCGCCCCGGATTTTGCAGGTCGGCGCGTTAATGGCGAATTTCTTTACCAGATTCTTTGGCAGGGTATCTATCATCGAAATGTGTAGTGCGCTGGAGATATTCTCAAATGGCCCCGATTCGCCCCATGAATCCACGTAAATAAATGCCGTACGAAGCTTTAATAACTTCATTCGCTCTTTGGTGGCTAGCCCCTGCAGCGCTTCATCAGCCGCCCGTTCCATTGCCTCAAGGTATTTTTGATACTGAGGATTACGGATCATTTCTCCGGCATAGCGTTCCGGCTGCGTACCAAAGCGCTTCAGTCCCCAGCCATTCACATGCGAAGATTTAAGTGCCTTATTATATAAATGCGACTCCCAGGCATTCAGCCAGCCTGGCTGATAAAAATAAAACTTATCGTCTGGCTCAATAATCGAAAATGAGGATAAATACATGTCACTCTCCATGATCGCTCACCGGCCTGGATTCACATCAGTCATCACGGCGCCAATAACAGAACCATCAACCCCAATGCCTGTTTTCAGGAGATGACGTTTATTGTGTCCGGTTACGCCGCGATTAACTAAAACATGCTGCGCAACGACATCAATAATTTCGTCATTCCCAACGGGGGAAATAAGTTCGCGATGAGATAAAGCGTGATGGCCGATAATTAAATCAATAATGCCCGAGCCGGTTGCGGTATAACCCATTTGTCCTTTATAGGCGAGGACCGGGATCGTATTGTCTTCGGCAAATACCGCTATCGCTTTGGCTTCCGCTTTATCACTGACGGATGAGCCGTTGCCGTGCGGAATGATCGCGCACAGTTGTTCTGTACTGACGTCCGCTTTTTTCATCGCCGACTGCATTACTTGCAGGATATTGGTGCTGAGCCATGAACTGTCGTTACTTCTGCCAGCGCTGATTTGCGCGTAGGCGGTTTGCAGACGTACCCCTCCCGTTATCTGCCGGGCGCGCCGGTGGCGGGCGCTCTCCAGCAGAAGCGTGCTATAGCCTTCGGCAAACAGAACACCTTTACTGTTCTCCCCAAACGGCTGAACAAGATCGGTGTCCAGCATCGACTGCGTGTTCAGGAACCAGATGTCCTGCGTTTTAATTTTGGAACAATTGATCACCAGCACTATATCGGCACCATTATGCTCAATGGCCTGGCACCCTAAATGTATTGCCGTCAGCGATGAATTACTGGTGCAATTCATATTCGGCGGCAGATACTGCAAGCGATATTTACGGGCAATATGGCTTGCCAGACGATCCTGCGACATATTGTCAACGTGCAGCTGTATTAACGAGGTTGAAAGCTGAATATCTTCAATATCATTCTTGTTATAAAAACTTTTAAACGCCATGCCATCGACCCGAGGACCGACACCGGTCAAATAAACCCGTACGTTGCCCCCGGCCAGCCGTTGCACATCCAGCTCGGCCTGTTCAAGTGCGTCTTCTGTCAGGCGATAAAGCAGATCTAATGCGCTATCATCCGTATAATCAAGCGAGGCAATATGCTTATTACCTTTAAACCCGCACTTTATTGCCTCGGCCTCAGACGTAAACCAGGGCGTTCTTTCAACGCGCTTTCCCAGCTTCAGATTTTGAATTAACTGAAAACTGTCTTTGGCAAAAGGCAAACAGGAACTGAACCCTGAAATAATAGCGGCATTATCCACAATATTATCCTTTAATCACAAACGCGTAATAGTTCCCGCCTTCCGTCGCGCCCACGAGTAATACGTGCCTGAGCGCAAGGCTCCGGGGTTCACGAACAAAGTTAATTCGCTCATCAAAGAACTCGACGGTATGCGGTATTGCGGGAACAGCCTGCTTCTTAATGCAGTCAATAATGACGATCAGATTCAGCAAACCAGCAGCGGATGCGACAAAACCAAAGCAGGCGTTATAGTTCACCACCGGCACATCAGGTTTCACCGCCGCAAAGATTTCGCAAATGGCCTCGATTTCAATGCGGGAGCTATCGATGCTGCCGTTGCTGGTGCCGCACACCAGGTCAACCGCCTGCGCCGTAATACCAGCATCAGCCAGCGCACGGGCAATAGCCAACGCCATTGATGACGACTTTTCATCCTGCTTCGATGCATCAAAATAGCTGTTGCTGCAGGACTTACCGTAACCTGCGACTTCGGCCAGTACCTCAACACCACGCTCTTTCGCCCGCTGCGGATCTTCCAGCAGCAGCATGCAGGCGCCTTCACCCGGAACATACCCTTTCGGATCTTTGCCGTAAATCTGGTACTCACGGGCCTCGGATGTCATATGAAGTTTCTGTGTTACCGCATTCATATACAGCGACATCGACGGGAAATACTCATCCACGCCTCCCACAAGCACCTGCAACTGTAGATTCTGGCGGATAATTTCATAACCATAAGTTAATGCGCCCAGCGCCGCATTCTCACCGGTCGCAAGCGTGGTGGTGTAGCCCTTGATCCCTTCGGAAATACCGCAGAAGGTCGGGATCGAGTTCATCAGCGAGCCCGGAAACTCAGACGTTCTGACCTTACGTGGGTCAGGCTTGAGGCTTTGCAAATATTTGTAGGTGGTTTCCTGCGGCCCGCTGGCCATCCCCATCACCATGCCCAGCGCGTCGCCATCGCGCTTAATTTTGCGCTTCGCCTGTCCGAGCGCTTCTGACAGCGCAATCAGGGCAAAGGTGCCGCCGCGGGTTGCTTTACGCGGGTCAAAGCGGCGTAAATGTTTACGGGGCTCCAGTCCTGTCACCTGGAACGTTTTGAAATGTTCGTTATCTTCCGGCAGCGTGGCGGTCGTCAGGCGGTACTCGTCGCCAAACAGCGCTTCAAACTGATGGGTATTTTCCAGAACCGCTTGCAGCGCTTTCGCTTCTGCAAGCGTGTCATCAGGAAAGGTTACCCCACCCAGTTCAACGGTGTGATTACGCTTCCATACGCCGTCGAGGATCTCATTAATCGTGTGTCCAATGGCAGAAACTGCACCGGTACCGGAAATCGCTACCCGCTTCTGGTCAAAATGAGTGACCGGAATAGAACAAGGCTCCATGCTCACGATCATGCTGCAGTTATTACCGCCGAACGCATAGTTGTTCTTCATAAAGACATTGATTTTCTGGTCGCGAAATGCATTTGGCACATAGTCCAGACCGCAGTTCGGGCGGGCGTTCGTAAAGTTCAGCGTTGGCAAAACGCGGTTATCCGGTAGCGTCACAAGGCAGGCGATCAGCTCAACAATACCCGCTGCGCCGATGTTATGACCAAAGTAGGATTTAGTGGAACTCACCAGCGGCATCTCGTAACCAGCAAAGACTTTTTCCATCGCCAGCGTTTCGATGCGGTCATTCGCTTCAGTTCCAGTGCCGTGCGCATTGACGTAATCAATCTGATCGGGCGTGATACCGGCATTTTCCATCGCCTTGAGCATCACCTGCACGGCGCCGCTGGCACGCGGATCGGGCCCGGTTTCATGGAATGCATCGCAGGAAGTGGCATAGGAGAGGATCTCGCCGTAAATGGTTGCGCCGCGCGCAACGGCATGCTCGTAGTCCTCAAGCACAAGCGCACCCGCTCCTTCACCAATAGACATGCCGGGGTTGCCTGAGAATGGCGTGCAGGCATCAGGATGCATGACGTTAAGCGCATAAAAACCGGCGAAAGTCGGCAGATAAATCGGCTCCGTCCCGACCGCCAGCATCGTTTTGCTTTTGCCATTCTGGATATAGTCGAAGGCCATTCCCACCGCATTCGGGCTAGCAGTGCAGGCGGTGGCAACCAGCTCTACCCCGCCCTGTAGACCGAGTAAGGTCGATACGCTGGAACAGCAGGAGGAAAAGCCGCCGGAAAAAAGCGCTTTACGCAGGGAGAAGTCTTCTATGCGTTGCTCAAAGAGCGGTAAAAACGCCTCGGTACCGGCAGAAGAAACGCCAACAATCAGGCCGGTCTCCTGGAGATGCGGTTTATTATCTACCAGGCCGGCCTGGCTCAGCGCATCTTTGCCCACTTTATATGCCCAGAGCGCGGCATTATCGAGCGAGGCAATAACCTCATCCGAAAGCGCTGAATAATCGATATCATGCAGCACTTCAGCAGCCCTGGCATTTTCAAACCATGTTGAAAAACGTTCGCTGTTGGTAACGCCATGTTTCTTATTTAATAAGGCGTCTTTAAAATCCTGAAGGTTTTCGGCCAGAGAGGATAAAATACCCATCCCGGTAATAACAACGCGCTTCCTGTTTGTCTTCATAAATACATCGACCTCCTTGTACAGGCAATAAATAGCCAGGAAGAATACCCGGCGGCATTATTCTGTTTATTTCTGCTCGCTGTTTCTGATGTTGAATTAATTACAATGCGCTTTTCGCTTTTGACGCATCAACAAAGCTGTGCTCAGTCGGGTTAACCATCATGCTCAGGTTATAGATAAACGGCATACTTTTGGTTTTCGCGGCCACCGTTCCAGTGCGGGTTTGAATGTCAAAGCCGCAGATGTCTGACCAGGCGTAGTCGCTTTCCAGCAAAGTCAGGGCAATAAAGCATTGCAGAGCAGGCGAGAAAATGGCCTTAACCACGCGGCCTACCGCCTGGCCGCTGACCAGAACGCTATCGCCCGGTTCAATAGCTGAGCACGGCCCTTCGGCTATCATGCCAATCATCTTGCGCGCGCCTTCGCCATGCGACTGCGCATGTACCGCCTCTTTGCCGACAAAACCTTCTTTGTCATACTGAACGGCCCACTGCATCTGCAGCTCAACAGGATTCAGGGCGTAATCGGCCCACAGGCTTTCGTCCCATCCAGGGTTTTCAATACGCACCATTTTCTGATAGTCCAGACCGCCGGTCTGCAACATGTATTTGCCACCCTGCTGCTGTAGCTGCTGCCACTGCTCAAGCAGCTTCTCCCGATGGCCCATAACCATGTAGGCAAATTCCCCGTGTTTACCGCAGCGGAATACCATCAGTTCATCATCGGTATTCATATACTCGTAATACGGCAGGCCGACAATATCGAAGCCATGAATTTCCGACATCAGTTCCCATGCGTAGGGGCCTTCAAGCAGGATCGCGCCCCAGCTTTCTTCGCGCATATCTTTGATTTCAGGGTTTTCCTGAATATCGAGTTCGTCTGTCTTTTCCAGAAGTGTATTGAGGTTCGCCACCAGTTCAGCGGCAGGTATGTTCTCAGACATAACGTAATAACCTTCTGAAGAACAAAGGACGTAAACATCCCCGCGAATCGTGCCATCTTCATTAAGCACCAGAGAATAGATCCCCTGTTCGTCACGAATAATGGAGACGTCTGCAGAGACCAGATAATTCACCAGTGCCCACGCATCGTCACCCACCACGCTCACAATTGACATATGCGAATAATCAACGAGCAACACATTTTCACGCACGGCCTTATATTCAACCATTGGGTCATGGTAGGCAGAGGGCACTGAATAGTGGTTATAAACACCCATTACTGCGCCCTGTTTCAAATGTAAATCATGGAGAGACGTCATAAAGCCATCCTGTTAGTCATAAAATTTAATTACGCGTTTTGCTTCTGGATAATAAATGTGGCGAGGCTATTGATACTTCTCATATAAGAAGGATCATCGCCTTCACCGACTTTTAAGCCGAATACTTTATCCAGCATCACGACTATTTCCGTGGCATCGACGGAATCCAGTTTTAAACCATTGCCGAACAGCGCTGTATCATCATCAATCTGCAACTCATCACGTTGAATATTCAGACGCTGAATAATCTCGCTTTTAATAGTAAGCAGCACAGCTTTGCGCTGTTCAATATCTTTATTCATAGCTAACATTTTTACTCTCGCAGGGGTTATTTGGTTTCGCGAAAATTAATAATTGTTCCGTGGCTAATCAGCCGCTTCCCGACATTTGCCGTTACGGAATAATGCTTAAAGCCGTGGGCATCAGAAAACGCTAATTTGCTGGTGACTTCAATCGAGTCGCCAGGATAAGCGATATCTTTGAATTTAAGATTCTGAGCGGCCAGCACACCACGTACCTGAGCTCGGCGCGTACGGATAATCTCCAGCATTTCATCGGTCTTAATGCGGGTATAAATATCGCGCAGCGATTTTATTTCTTCATTAAATCTGGTCTGGTAGATGTCACAAATATCTGTCAGAAATGAGAAATATTCGCTGGCCTGACCAAAAATTTCGGAAATAATCACGCCAGGCATAATCGGATCGTCCGGGAAATGCCCCAGTAAATAAGGTTCGTTATAAGTGATATGTTTCGTCACCTTCACAAATCCGCTCTCACCGTATTTAAAATCGTCAATTCTGTCGACCATCAGCAGAGGCTGACGCCAGCCCCCCATTTCCAGAAAAATCTTTGAAGGGATAATATATTTAGACATACATCACCGCATGACCAGGCCACCATCGATAACGATGGTTTGACCGATAATATAACTGGAAGCTGAAGAGCATAAGTAGACAATGGCATTCGCCACTTCATCACATTTGCCCAGACGGCGTAGCGGTATTGAGCTGGTTACGCTGCGAATCACTGTGCGAGAGACCTTTTTCACCATTTTTGATTCAATCATTCCTGGCGCAACGGCATTGACGCGAACGCCATAAGGCGCGAGTTCGGCCGCCAGGGTGCGGGTCAAGCCAAGAATTGCTCCTTTGGACGCGCTGTAGTTCACCTGTCCCACGCTTGGGATGATGGCAGCAATCGAGGCAACGTTGACAATGGCCGGACTTTCAGCGGAACGAAGCAGCATCAGCGCCTCTTTTGTCAGACGGAAAACACTGAACAGGTTGGTGTCCACCACCTGGCTAAAATTCTCGAAGCTCATTGAGGCAAACAAATTGTCTTTCACTATCCCGGCGTTGTTCACCAGAACATCCAGTTTGCCGGTTGCTTCTGTCAGATGAGCACAGAGCGCAGCAACGCTCTGCGGATCGGCAAGGTCGCCCTGAATGCACGAAAGTTTATTACCTGCCGGATGCGTTTCTTTTAGTTCGGCTAACTGCGTTGCATTCGATTTATACAACGCATAAACATTGCAATCCTGGTCCAAAAATTTAGCGCAGATCGCCAGGCCAATATCACCACTGGCACCGGTAACCAGAACCGACTTTTCTTTGAGGTCGTTATATTGATACATAATATTCACAATCAGTTAAGTTAATAAAGTATGGCAACTGCTGTTGCATAAGCCTGGCAATGTGAAATACTCAGCGAGCTATTCATAATGCCTTTTTCTGCCAGCAGCTCTTTTACCCGCCCGCTAAAAATAAAATGCGGGCAACCATAGTCGTCATGGGTAATTTCGACATCGTGAAAGGTAATACCGTTACGGAAGCCACACCCAAGCGCCTTTACTGCCGCCTCTTTTGCCGCCCATAAACCCGCCGCGCGTTCGGTACTGGGGTCGTCCGTGTTAATTTTCATTCTTTCCTGCCCGGTATAAACACGGTACAAAAAATCGGTTTTCCAGTTATTTATCGCCCGGCTTATTCGGGCAACTTCAACAATATCCGTACCAATACGCATTATGCAGCTCATCCTTGTTTATAACTGAAAAGACAAGTTAAGATTAAAATTAAATTTATTTACATCCATGCCTCCAGGATATTTCACCGGCATAGAAAACGAAGCATCATAGGTCAGGCTTTTCACGTTACCCTGAATGCCAGCCGCTCCACCAATAATGAATTCATCACTATAAATACTGTCTTTCCTTATTTGCCCACCATCGATGCCGAAATAGTAACTGGCATTCATAAAACTGACCGGATGATAGAGCGTGTTTTGCATGTAATAACCGCTATTACCGGTCAGACCAACGCTATTTTCAAAGCCACGCACGCTCCAGCGTTCATCAATGGTTATCTGATCCTGTAAGGTCAGTTCTCGCGGCGCGTATTGCGCAAAAAAAGTAGCGCTGTAAATATTATTGCCAAGCTGGCGCGAATAACTGCTTTCAATATTGAAAAGCTGACTCACCGGGCTGACGTCACCATACGCCATATCGGGCGTCCTTTCGGCGCCGAACCACGTCAGGAAACGCTGCCATGAAAATGACGAATCCCAATACGCATTCTCCAGCTGCTGCTTGTAGTTAACGCCAAATTTCACGTTATCCATATTACGTTTTTGTAGCACCAGCGCTTCACCGTTAATTTTATAGCCAGACTTTCGACGAATAAGCTCAGCGTTACCGGTCAATTTTCGGGTTTTATCGCGGTAAACCGTGCGTGATGCTTTTGCGCTCCAGTATTCACTCTTACCCGCATATTCCAGCGAGATGTAGCTAAGTGGGATAATCTGGCGCGACTGACTACTGCTATAAAAAAACGAATAGTTCCAGTAGCCCAACGGGAGTGCATAATAGCCGCTAACACTCTCATATTGTCCGGTTGTGCTTCGTGTCCCGGCCAGATAAAACAGGTCGCTAAAGCGGGCCGTGTTGTATAAATAGCCCACCACTGAGGTCAGGTTTTGTCCTGTCGCTTTGTTGCCCCAGTTGTTATAGCTTGCCCTCACGCGCCAGTTTTTCGCGCGATGAATATTAATACGGACAGTGCTATAGCCATGCTTTGTACCTGGCTCGATATTGATTTTTACATTGGCGTCGGGCACTTGCTGAAGGTTTTCCAGCCCCTGCTCAATATCGCGGATATTCAGGATGTCTTCTTTCTCAAACGGTAACATCCACGGATTAATATCATCATTCTCAACGATGATATTTTCTATTTTCCCTGCCTCCACGTTAAGCATCAACGTGCCGGAAGAGATATCCTGCGAAGGAAGCATGACGCGGGTGGTAATATAACCAGCATCAATATAATAATCCTGCAACGCGGTAGCAATTTTTACCACGCCGATACTGCCGACACAGCGTCCCAGAATCTCTTTTTTAATCGCCCTGTCAGTTTTACGCTTTAAAAAATCGTGTTCAAGAATAAGCGCGTTAATCGTAAAACAGTTCTCTTCTTTTGGCAGATCATTCAGCCTGAACACTTTATTTTCGCGACTGGAATAAACATCCTGACGATACACTTTCTGCTCTTTAAATGCACTCAGATCGGCATTCTGTTGCTGCTTGATCAGGTGATTAACACCATCATCAGCATGGGCATAAAAGCATACCAATAATAACGAAAATATTTTTAATCGTAATTCCATTTACTTTCTCAGAAAGAAAGGCAGCAGGATACCGTTCTGATCTGGTACTATCAGATTATAACTGCTGCCTTTTATTACAGCCTGTAAATTAAATACCAACAACAGTACCGGTATTTGTGACTTTACGGGCAATCAGTTCCATACCCTTTAAACCACCGAAAATCGCATCTTTACCACTGTTAATCACATTGTCCGCAGTGACACCCGCTACGCCATAGCTGAGCATATTCAGGTAGTTATATATATTTCCAGAAGTTTTCACCATCAGAGTATAATCACTCACAATATTACCGCGGTTGTTAATGTCAGTGCCGGCATTGATCGCGATGTTCTGTGCGAGAATATTGCTCCCGGTGTTATTCATCACATGTCTCTGCGTATCAATCTTAACGCTGCTGCCCGCCACGATGTCTTTAAAATTCTCAACGCCATTCAGGGCATTAATTGCCAGCACATTGTATGCAGAGATGGCGTTACGATTGTACAAAACGCCTTTCAGAACATTGAAGTTCAGATCGCCTTTGCTACTGATCCAACCATAGTTGATGACACTGTTATCAACATTCAGATTTAAATTCTTATCTGAAGCAATAACGCCAGTTGCCGTATTGTCAGCTAAACTCCCGTTACCGTTGTTCTCAAGATACGCCAGGGTCATGTCGAGATTACCCGCGCTATATGTGGTCGCGTAGTTGTTATAGAAAGCGCCCGCAACTTTGATGACCGCATCAGCACCGCTAACTAACAAGGCTCGCGTATTATCGAAGATCCCTTTTGCTACCAAACTTAACGGACCGTTTTCCGCGATCATGCTGCTGTTGTTGTTATAAACATTCTGACCAGCAAGGGAGAGGGCATCCTTGCCGATCATGCCGCCAACATCACCGGAAACACCAAAGTATTCGCCTAACTGACGGATGAAGTTGTTCCCATCACGGTTTTCAATATTCCCCGCCGCGGTAACGGTCAGTTTCTGATTCGCAGCGATCATCGCAGTGTTATTATACACGCCTGATTTAGATTCGATAGCGACATTTTTACCCGCAATAAAGCCGTAATTGTTATCAACGGAGTTTGCAGCAAGCCTGATGTCGCCCGTTTGAGAAAGGACTGATCCTCTGAAGCTATCAAAGTTTCCCATTAACGCAAGGTCGATATCGCTATAACCCGCAACCTGACCATAGTCGTTATTCAACGCGTTAGTCTTGATGTCGATAGCCCCCGCAGAGAGAATTTTACCGCTATAGTTATCAACATTACCTTTTGCCGCCTCAATGCTCAGATTGCCCATCAGGGATCTGATACTGCCGCGGTTGTTTCTAACATGTGCGGTAGTGGTCAGCGATATATCACCGGTCGCTTTAATGTTAGCGTTATTGTTGTTGATACTATTAGCGCTGATTGCAACGTCACCATAACCAATGATATTGAGAGAGTTATACAGATCACCCTTTGTCTTAATGGTCATATCTGCATCGCTAACAATATTTCCCTGATTATTAATGTTATTAAACGCCGTAATGGTGATGTTATTCCCCACCATATTGCTGTTGCTATTGTTTGTCACATAACGCTGGGTCTTAGCAACCAGATCACCTGCTGCGGAGATATCTTTAAAGTTCTCAATACCGTTCAGCGCGTTAATTGTCAGAGATTTCTCTGATGCCAGCGTATTACGGTTATAGAAGGTCCCTTTCAGAACGTTTAAAGCCGCATCGCCCAGACTGCTGATCCAGCCGTAGTTCGTGAAGTTATCGTTAATGTTCAGAACAAGATTTTTATCTGCAGCGATAAGGCCGGTCGCGTTATTATCGATCAGCGAGCCGTTACTGTAGTTCTCCAGATACGCGGTGTCGATATTCAGGTTGCCCTTACTGTAGGCCGTAGCGTAGTTGTTATAGAACCCCCCGCCTGTTTTGATGATGGCATCGGCTCCGCTCATGAGTAATGCCCAGGTATTATCAACGCTGCCTTTCGCTTGCAGATTCAACGGCCCCTTCTCGGCAACAATTCGGCTGTTATTGTTGTAAATATTGCTCCCGGTAAGTGAAATGCCCTCTTTACCGATCATTCCACCCTTTTGCTGCGGCATACCAAAATAAAGACCAAACGCGTTACCGAAATTCTCACCATTACGGTTATCGATATGGTTATTTGCGTTCACGGTCAACGTCTTGTTGGCAACTATCAGCGCGGTGTTGTTATTCATCTCGGCGTTGGCATTGATGACAATATTCTGACCCATCATGAAGCCGCCGTAGTTATTAACGGCATTGGCTCCTAATGCGACATCGCCCTCTTCAGAACTAATGACGCCAATGTAGTTGGTAATATTGCCTGTCACCGCTGCGCTGACGCCGCTTTTACCGGCGATACCGCCCTGGTCGTTGCGCAGGGAGCCGCCTTTAGCAATAACCTTGCCAGAGGCGTTCAGCTTGCCAGCGTAGTTATCAATAGCACCATTGCTTTCCAGGAAGACATCGCCATTCGACGCCATCTGCCCGCCATTGTTATTGATGTTATTAGCCGCAATCTGCACCCCCTTCTCAGCAATAATGCCTAAAGAGTCATTACTGGCGGTATCTGCCGTTTTGGTCGCACCATTGTTTACCGTTCCTTTGGCGGAAATTTTTGTATAACCACCCGCAGAACGGATCAAGCCTTTGTTGTTGTCAACATTGCCTGCACTGGCAATATCAATATTCCCGAGGGAATCGACTAATCCATTATTATTGTTGATAGCAGTAGACTCAAAACCAACATAGCCGCCCTGGATCTGGCCATTGCTGTTATTCAGGGTACCGGTTTTTAATGCCACGATGCCCGCTTCAATCCCAACCTTTTTCCCTTTTCCTGAGTTGATCAAAGTATTGTTACTGGTATCAACCGCCAGCGTGCCACTGGCGGCCAGTTTGCCGTTCGTGTTGTCGAGAGCGCCACTTTTGACGTAGAGATCCCCCCGGGTTGAAATATTGCCTGAGCGGCTATTTACCAGGGAATTATTATTGGTATCAAGCGCAATGGAACCGTCAGAGGAAATGGCTCCTGTGGTGTTATTCAGTGCACCATTGGTCTTGATATTAATCTGGCCAGAAGACTCAATGCGTGCGTTGCTGTTCAGCAGCTGGCCTTTTGAGTCGATATGTACACCATTAACGCCACCCGCGATAACGCCCTGGTTGCGAACCCCCACGCCATTTTCAGTGCTGATTAGGTTGATTTTGTTCGCATACATACCGCCCAGCGCAGCAACGTCAATGCTGTTGGCATTACGTACGCCAGATGCGGTAACTGTGCCGGTTGCCTGGCCTGCAGCGTTGACATAATTATTACCCGCCACCACGTTCAGTTCTCTGGCGGTGACCTTACCCGTGACCACAACGTTGCGTGACAAAATTTCTGTCGGGCTGGCGTTATTTAGTTGACCCAAGGTAATGGTGCCGCCATTAACGGAGTAACCCGCCAACTGGCCATTCTGAATATCTGGCGTCCCTGTGGTGAGCGTCAGCTTACCGGTGTTAATTGCACCGCCGCCGTTCACCGTAATGCCATTCGGATTGGCGATAATTAAATCAGCTTTATCACCCGCAATTTCCATCATGCCGTTAATGGCAGTGGGGTTTTTTGATGTCACTTCGTTAAGAATGATTTTAGCCGTTCCGGAGGTTAAATTACTGTTACCTTGAATTTTACCGGCCAGCGTTGTATTGGATTCAGCAATGCTGTTATTAAAGATCAAGCCATTTTTATCAACGTTTAACTTATCGTAAACGTTGTGAGAAAGCCCTTTATCATTAGCTTTATTGATATTAATAACAGGCACATTATTTGATGAAGTGACCGCCCCATCCTTCATGCCGATTTCTGCAGCCTGCCCAAAAAATGGCAGTGCTAACAGAACAGAAACCGCGCCAGGGTGCCCTTTCAGATCAAAGCGAAAGAGATTATTTTTTTCACTATTCATATTAACCTACTCTTTATTCCTTTATAAGAGGATCATTAACTTCCTGAAAAAACCTAACATCACCACGCTAAATTACTGTTTCATGACCTTTGACGAATAATCCCCCTTATTTTCTTTATTTCACTCTATACGCAAGCAAATTATCGACGTACGCAGCCTATTAGCAATGCGTAGGTTTTTCCTTGCAGTGCAGCTCAGATACGTCATGTATTTTCCGTTACGCCAGCTCTGTAAACCTCGGTATATTTCCCATCATTTGCAAACATGAACCTGCATAACAGTGAGCCCCAGACAGCTATATTTACCCCCGGCAGGCAGAGCTTTCCGTTCCGGTAGATTCTGCTTTTCAGTGCCACATTAAGACCCTGCTCCGCACTTGCCTGACCCCGACCAGCTACTTTAAACGGGGCATGGCTAAGGCGGTTAATCGCAAACGGGGCACGCAACTGCTGAAGGTTTACGAGGCGTTATCAGTGACGCGACGAGAGCAACCACAACGCCCAGGGTTACAGTGCTGATCCCTGATGCCAATCCGACTAATACATCCTGTGTGGCAGCCGCCTGCGTTTTGCAGGTGCCCTGGCAGGCCAAATTACAACAAACAAAACTGTTATCAGACAGCCTGCATCGGATAGCAAAAAAATAATCTATTGCGTCAAACTCATGTGCTGAATAAGAGTTCCACAAACCCGCTTTTCTTTAAAAAAACTGACGAAACAGACTTTTTCCAAACTAAACTAAAGGTAACCTGCAGCTGTGGCGGATGTATGGCGCCGTGATTCATAATTAGGACGCTCAAAAAAGTCGATTGTATTTTCTCACCATAAACGCTATATCACTCCGTGATATACCGGATTATGACTACCTTCAGATGCTTTTTGTGCATGGTCATAAATAAAGGAATATCCAGTACCTAAAACAGCGCCCAGGACCATACTGTTAAGCACACCTTGAGTAAGAGTTGCGTATCCAACTAAAAATTCGCCCCTGAACAAGCCCCCCTGTTAATATATTAACTATCTGATTGATTGTTGTTTCACTCGTTATTTCATCTTTAGGTCAGAAACCAATATTAAAGTTGTAAACCTACAGATATTGCAAACAACCCTTCCAGACTCACGCGTGCCGCCTGTGGAAAATTGCCGAAAAAGACGGAGAGAGATCTTCTTATATATTCACTATATTCACGCGCAGCAGTGGGTATACCCATAGGAACTAAATTAAGAGCAAGCGCTATTCCCGTATTTTTGCTGTATCGCTGAAGTCATGTTGATCAACATTTTGTCGCCGTTGGATTTATTTTCCTGTTTGGCTCTGTGTTTTTCTTCTCCGGAAATATATTAATAATTTTGTAGTGAATTATTAACTGGAACAGGCGCGTCGAATTCACATCGTTGCCCCAGATCATTGACGTTTTGATGAGGACGTTTAGCCAGAGAAAGTCGCTGATTTCTGCCCTTCTCCCCAGCGCCAATATTTCTGCCGAAGCCTGTCTTTTTTCATTGCCGTGTAACAAGGTAACAGCTTTCTCTCTCTATATATATACCGCTACTCCCTGATGTATTGAACCTCTGCCTCATCTGAATCAGATAATTTCTTTTGACGTACTCGTTATTACCGTCATGACCGGAATTTATTTCCGATGTAAGCAGGCTTCGGCGTCTATTGTCTGATGAGTAATCGTGACTCACTTCAAACTCGCCAAATGCACGGCATAAAGCGAAGGAGGAATTCGTTATGATTCTAATCATCAGGAACTCTATTCTAAAGGAGCAAAGTATATGATGTGCTATTATTAGTTTTCGTTCGTTGTTTTTATATCAGAAAACGATACAAATGATGGCGTAAACCGTCCTGGTTTACCGGGAGAGTGTTAAGTCTGTAAACTCAGGCTGACAGTTCTCTGTGTCCGATGGAAGCGTAATAGACCTGCTCTGCTTCTGCTGATG
>NZ_JASUAZ010000019.1:0-70136 GCF_030283135.1 Mixta mediterraneensis
CAGACGTGCGCGGGCCGCGTATTGAGCAGCGTCCGCTGACCCATGTGGAGGCGGCGAAAGCCCTGCGCGAGAAGTTTGGCGCTAACGGCCATATCTGGACGCCGGAACATTACCGCCAGTTAACGGCACAGTACCCGGACGGCGTACCGGAAGCCGCTCTGGATGAGGTCATGGTCACCCTGACCACTCCGGCCCGCAACAGCGTTATCAGCATCGTTAACGGCAACTGAGGAGGAAAACATGCTGGTACTGAAGCAACAACTTAAAGAGGCCCGCATCCCGCAGGCGGCGGTGGCAAGAGCCGTCGCCGTTTCCGAGGCCACGCTGGCCCAGATTGTGAACCATAACGAGTGGCCCCGCACCAGCCCGGAGGAGGTGCGCCAGCGTCTGACGTCTTATCTGGAAAGTCAGGGGATTGATACAGCGAAGAGTTTTGATGCTGCACAGGGCGCAGCCACGCCCCGTACAGCAGGTACTACCGATAAAACCAACCTCAGTGAGGAAGAGAACATGTTACTCAAAAAGCAGGTGTTATTTCCAGCAACCAAAAAAGCGTTTGGCCTTTTCCGTGACCCGTTTGCCGATGAAGCCATGCAGGGCGCGGACGATGTGTTCACCACGCCGGATATCCGCTACGTGCGTGAAGCGCTGTTCCAGACCGCCCGCCACGGTGGCTTTCTGGCGGTTATCGGCGAGTCCGGTGCGGGTAAATCCACGCTGCGCCGCGACCTGATTGAACGCGTCAACCGCGAGAACGCGCCGGTGATTGTTATCGAGCCATACATCATCGCCATGGAAGACAACGACGTGAAGGGCAAAACCCTGAAGGCGGCTGCTATCGCCGAAGCCATCATCAGCACCATCGCGCCACTGGAGAGCATCAAACGCAGCCAGGACGCCCGTTTCCGCCAGTTGCACCGCGTCCTGAAGGACAGCAGTCAGGCGGGTTTCAGCCACGTTCTGGTGATTGAGGAAGCCCACAGCCTGCCCATCCCGACGCTGAAGCACCTCAAACGCTTCTTTGAGCTGGAATCCGGCTTCAAAAAACTGCTGTCCATCGTGCTGATTGGCCAGCCTGAGCTGGCGGACAAACTGTCCGAACGCAACATGGAAGTCCGTGAGGTCGTCCAGCGCTGCGAGGTGGTTGAACTGCTGCCGCTGGACAACAGCCTCGAAGAGTTTCTGACGTTCAAACTGCAACGCGCCGGTAAGCAGCTGGCCGACATCATGGATGCCAGCGCAGTGGAAGCCATCCGTGCCCGCCTGAGCAATCTGGGCAGCAACCGTAAAAGCATGGTCAGCCTGCTATATCCGCTGGCCGTCAGTAACCTGGTGATAGCTGCCATGAATCTGGCTGCTGACATCGGGGTTCCGCAGGTCAACGCCGACGTCGTTAAAGGGGTTTAATCATGAAATCCATCGCCGATATCAACCAGCAGATGAACAAGGTGCAGTCCGCCATTATGGCGCTCAACGCCATGAACACTACCGTGCAGAGCGTCATGATTGCGGGCAGTAAGCCGGTTATCCGTATCGCCCGCAACGGGCACTGTGCCCGCCTGCTGGAGCAGGGCAAAGCGAGTTATACCCATGTTGGTCATGACGGCTCAGGGCGCTTCCGTCAGGGCGTCTTTGAACTGCATGGCTGCCGTATTACCTGGTCAGAGTCGTTACATTAACCGCGATAAAACTCAGGAGGCAGTATGAGTGATTTTATTCTTGTTGATATAAGCGCTGAGGCTAAGGTTCGCTACAAAAAGCGGGTCAATATGAAGCGGGAAGATTACGAAAAGTATCTTTCCATATGTGAAGAATGGTCAGGTGATACCGAAGAAAAAATTGCTGAGATAGCAGTGGAATATGGCTTTTTTGCCGAAAATGAGGACATCGAAGATATTGATGACCCGGAAAATGTTGAATTCGAACCGGTTCTAGCAAAAAAAGAAATTACTGTCGAGGATAAATAATATGTCAAATATAAATCAGGCTGAATATATGAAAGACCGCAAGGGGCGTCTGGTGCCAGTTGACCAGGTGTCTGACTATGACCTTGCGATGGATTCCTTTGTCCGGGAACAGGTCGCTGCCGCGAAGGTTAAACGCGATGAACTTAGCGCCTTCAAAAATCGCACGTTTGATGACTGCTATGCCTGGCTTGACCTGGCTGCGGAAAAATATGGCAGAAAGCGCGGCGGAGCCAAGGGCAACGTGACCTTCAGCAGCTTCGATGGCAAACAGCAGATCACCATCCGTGTGCAGGACTCCCTGACGTATGGCCCTGAAATGCAGATCGCCAAAGACCTGATGGATGAGTGCATGATGGAATGGTCTGAAGGCGCTAACGCCAATCTCGTGGCCATTATTAAAGATGCGTTTCAGGTTGACCAGGAAGGCAAGCTTAATATTTACCGCATCCTGTCCCTTCGCCGCATCAAGATTGACGACGAGCGGTGGCGTAAAGCCATGGATGCCGTAGCGGAATCCTTACTGGTTGCAGTATCGAAAACCTATATTAATTTCCGCGAAAAGGATAAAGACGGGCGGCTGGTAAATATTTCGTTAGATATCGCTGCTATTTAATTTTAATTCACTTTCTTTTTATTTCGGCGTCAGCGCCGTGGGCTTCTGCACGCCGAAAACAACATTAAGGAATAAAACATGTCCATCAAATGTTCCAACTGTAAGAAAGGCATCACCACCCTGAAGTTCAGCGACGCCAGCGTCATTACCTCTGGCAAATACCATGTGCCAGCCGTCCTCATCACGCTGGTATGCCCTCACTGCAGCCAGCATTACTACACCGAAGTCCCGGCCATGGAGTTCATCCCCTGCGAGGCAAAACAATGAAAGGCATGAAATTATATAATCGTTCGACGATCTACCATCTGGCCCTGAAAACCTTTGGCCCTGAAGCACAGGCGCTGAAGTTGATGGAGGAAGCCGCCGAACTGGCCGCAGCTGCCGCCCGCAACATGAACGGACTGGGCAATGAAGTTGGTCTGGCTGGAGAACTGGCTGACGTTGAAATCATGATTGAACAGTTCCGCCTCAACGGGATGGGCCTGATGATTGACTTTCATAAGCAGAAAAAGCTGGAACGTCTTGCCGAACGCCTGGGGGTGACTTATGCCGCAGAATAATGAAAAGCTGTTGGAGAAGTTAAAAAAGCTGCTGGCGCTGGCAAAATCCGATAACCCCCATGAAGCGGCACTGGCCCTGCAACGCGCCCAGAAACTGATGCAGGCCTATAACATCACCCAGGCTGACCTCGCACTCAGTGATATTGATGAAAGCATCAGTCACTACTGGGCTGCAGGTAGCGTTAATCCGCCGCGTTATATGCTGGGTCTGTTGGATATTATCCAGGTGGCATTTGGCGTTAAGTCTATTATTCACTCCGGCTTTAAACCCAGCGTTGGCTTTTACGGTAATAAAGACCGGGTTGAACTGGCCTCATATACATGGGAGGTACTGGCCAGACAGTTAATCATGGCCCGTAAAAACTATATTCGACAGCAGAATAAAAGAATCAAAAACACGACCAAGACCAGCCGTGGTGACAAATTTGCCGAAGGCTGGGTTCTGGCCGTGCGCAGCGAGGTTCATTTATTTGCTATGTCCCGCGAAGAACGTGAGCTGGCAAGCCTCTGGCTTGAACAAAAATACCCTGATTCAGGAACAACTTCTGGCCGCAAAGCCGGTAAATCCCGTGACGCGGACATGTCCCGCCACATCGGTTACAGAGAGGGGGAAAACGTCCGCCTGCATCAGCCTGTCAGCGGGCAGGAGCAGCAGAAACTGGGGGCAGAAAGATGATGTTATCGCGTAAGAAGAAAACACCGAGTCCTTGCCGCACAACTGCTAAATATCTTTTTGCTCGCGCCTTTTTTAAGAACGTAAGGCCCGGCATTCAAATTGGCATTATTGCTGGACGAGAGCAGGTTAAAAATTACATGTCAGGTGCATGGTGGAATAACGATCCAGTTACTACGGCCCGTAACATTCATATTAACTGGGGTGGTATTCATTATGATTGCTGAATCTATTGTATGTGCCCTGTTCTGGTATGGTCTCGTGGGGTGGTGTACTGCTGAACTGCACCGCCGTTCAGGGTTTTACTCACGTTACAGCGGTGCCGGACACTGGATCAGTTGGGCCGTTATGTTCCTGTGCTGGCCAGTAGCGCTTCCTTTATATGTCGATTATATCGGTAGCGCAGGTAAAAGGAGTGGCGATGATGACTAAACAGCGTCTTATTCAACTCATTCATATTGCCCGCAATGACCTCCAGATGGATGAGGACACCTACCGCCAGATGCTACAGGGGCTGACAGGCAAAGCCTCAGCCAAAGGGATGGATACCACACAGCTAAACCGCGTCCTGGAATCCATGAAAACGAAAGGCTTTCGCATTAAGCCTGCGGGAAAAGCCAGGTCCGGCTTACCGCTCGACAGCCATCCGCAGTCAAAGAAAATCCGTGCGCTATGGCTTGAAATGGCTGCCGCAGGCATCGTCCGTGACAGCTCAGAGCAGGCGCTGGCGCTGTGGGTTAAACGGGAAACGGGCATCAGCGCGTTACGCTGGCTCAGCAATGAGCAGGCAAGTAGCGTTATTGAGAAACTGAAGAAGTGGCAGCGCAGAGCTGCGGGGGTGAAGCAATGAGCGACCTGAATCAGTTTCGTAGTAAAGGGCCGGAACTGTTGGTAGAGCTGGCACAGCATACCTCTGAGACCGTCCGCGAGATTATTGATATCGAACCCGCAGTTGCCGACCAGATTGGTCAGGCTGTCGCGAACCGCATGATGCAGGTCTGGGGCGGGCAAAATGTCTATTTTCCAATGGGCATGGTCTGGAAGGTCAGCCAGCGCGACCGGGAAATCTTCCTTGAGTTTGACGGGCGCAACCATCACGAACTGGCCCGCAAATTTGGTGTTTCGCTACAGTGGGTTTACAGCGTGGTGAAGCGGGTCAGAAAAGAAGAGCTGGATCGGATGCAGGGCAAACTGTTTGATGGTGAACCGGATGCCGATACAGGGAAAAAGGAGTAATATCTGCAATCAGGCTGGTGCGAGTTCTGTTTTTTTTCGGGCCGGTCTGATTTTCACATACTGTAAGGTTATTGCATATTCCATCCAGTCTCTTCCCATGTTGACCCAGTTCTTCCCATAATTATCTCACTTATTCCCTGTCATTTATCTCAAGTCTAATCAGATGGGAAAGGTGTCGAGTCGCACTGCAAATACAGCCAGCTTACCCGCGCAACCTGAAGCTTCAAAAAGCCGACGCGCATCTGCATTAAAACGCGCCGGGGTATCGGCGTCGATTTCGCGCACCCGCTCGGCATATTCACTATCCGAGGCGTGGCGGCCATCATGTTGTACATCTTTGGGCTGCCAGCGGTCATCATCCAGGCGACCTAAAATCTCTTCTGGTGACGCACCTAAATCAATACCTAAGTGGTTCACCAGTTTTAATTTACCCTGCGCATCAATCTGCGCGAACAGCGCCATTTCGCTGTAAGCCGGACCGCGTTTGATTAGCGAACCGCCAGAATTATTACAGATACCGCCGAGTACCGATGCGCCAATGCATGAGGAGCCGATCACCGAATGCGGCTCACGGCCCAGCGGCTTGAGCGTTTTTTCCAGCTGATACAGCGTGCTGCCTGGAAACGCTAAAATTTGTTTGCCATCCTCGATCAGCTGTAACTTATCAAGCCGTAACGTGCTGATGATCACTAATGGCCGATCGTAATCGTTGCCGTGCGGCGTCGAGCCTTCTGTCAGTCCGGTATTTGCGGCCTGCATCAAAATAATAACGTCGGCATTTACCAGTATTTGTAAGGTCCGCCACAATTCCAGCAGCGTACCGGGAAAGACCACGGCTAAGGCATCCCCTTCGCCTGAACGAAAGCCTTTACGGTAGCGTGCCGTCTGTGCTGCTTCAGTCAGGAGATGGGAGGGGCCGACTAACCGGCGTAAATCGGAAAGTAAGGCAGAGACGTTTATCATGGGCAATTCCCTTGTCTTATTCGTGCGTCATTAATGTAGCACGTCAGGCGCACGGGACCAGTGTGCCAGCGTCAGCTACCCGCTATCCTGAACTTGTGGCACACTGCCGCCTGTTAATTCGATACTGCGTAGTCACTTAAGAGAACCCGATCTGATGAAATGGATTTACTCTGTTAGTCTCGCTGTCTCCCTCGCTATGCAACCCGCGCTGGCAGAGGAGCTGATTAGTCATCATCCCATGACGGAACAGGCGCGCGACGCCTTCGTCAACGATCTGCTAAAAAAAATGACGCTGGATGAAAAAATCGGCCAGCTACGTTTGATAAGCGTTGGCCCCGATAATCCTAAAGAAGCAATCCGCGAGATGATTCGCAAAAGCCAGGTCGGCGCGATTTTTAATACAGTGACGCGTCAGGACATTCGCGCCATGCAGGACCAGGCCGTGCACCTCAGCCGTCTGAAAATCCCTCTGTTCTTTGCCTATGACGTGGTGCATGGACAGCGCACGATTTTTCCGATTCCGCTGGGGTTAGCGGCGAGCTGGGATCGGGATGCGGTGAGTGAAGTGGGCCGCATTTCTGCCTATGAGGCTGCTGATGACGGTCTGAATATGACCTGGGCACCGATGGTCGATGTCAGCCGCGAACCGCGCTGGGGCCGCGTCTCGGAAGGCTTCGGTGAAGATACTTATCTCACTGCGGAAATGGGCCGCAGCATGGTGAAAGCCATGCAGGGCAAAAGCGCGGCCGATCGCTATTCCATAATGACCAGCGTAAAGCACTTCGCGCTGTATGGTGCAGTGGAAGGCGGGCGTGATTACAACACGGTTGATATGAGTCCGCAGCGCATGTTTCAGGATTACCTGCCCCCTTATAAAGCCTCGCTAGAGGCAGGCAGTGGTGGCGTGATGGTGTCGCTTAATACCATTAATGGCGTACCGGCGACCGCCAACGGCTGGCTGTTGAAGGATCTGCTGCGCGGACAATGGAAATTCAAAGGCATCACCATCAGCGATCATGGCGCAATTAAAGAGCTGATTAAGCATGGCGTGGCCAGCGATCCACAAGATGCGGTGCGCATTGCGCTGAAAGCTGGCGTCGATATGAGTATGAGCGACGAGTATTACAGCAAATATCTGCCGGACCTGGTGAAAAAGGGTGCGGTGAGCATGGCGGAAATTGATGATGCGGCGCGCCATGTGTTGAACGTGAAATACGATATGGGGCTGTTTAACGATCCCTATAGCCATCTTGGTCCAAAGGAGAGCGATCCGCCGGATACCAATGCCGAAAGCCGCTTACACCGTGCTGAAGCGCGCGACGTGGCGCGTAAAAGTCTGGTGCTGCTGAAAAATCGTCTGGAAACCCTGCCGCTGAAAAAAACGGGCACCATTGCACTGATTGGCCCCCTGGCAGACAGCCAGCGCGACATTATGGGAAGCTGGTCAGCCGCAGGCGTGGCGAAGCAATCCATTTCGTTGCTGCAAGGTATGCGTAACGCCACAGCGGGCAAGGCGACGCTGCTGTATGCCAAAGGCGCCAATATTTCTGATAACAAAGGCATTCAGGATTTCCTGAATCTGTATGAGCAAGCGGTATCCGTTGATAAACGCTCTCCGCAGCAGCTGCTTGATGAAGCGGTAGAAAAGGCTAAGCAGGCTGATGTGGTGGTTGCTGCCATCGGTGAAGCGCAGGGCATGGCACACGAAGCATCCAGCCGTAGTGAGCTGCTGATTCCACAGAGCCAGCAAAAACTGCTTGCCGCGCTGAAGGCTACCGGCAAACCGCTGGTGATTGTGCTGATGAACGGTCGTCCGCTAGCGGTCGCCAATGAAGATCGCATGGCGGATGCGATGCTGGAAACCTGGTTTAGCGGCACCGAGGGCGGTAATGCTATCGCTGATGTGCTGTTCGGCGATTACAATCCATCGGGCAAACTGCCGGTCTCTTTCCCCCGCTCTGTGGGTCAGATCCCGATTTATTACAACCATTTGCCTACGGGCCGTCCTTACAATTTTGAAAAGCCAAATAAGTACACCTCGCATTATTACGATGCGGTTAACGGTCCGCTTTATCCGTTTGGTTATGGCCTGAGCTACACCCGCTTTACGGTCTCGCCGGTTACGATGTCGTCGCGCACCATGCCGCGTAACGGCACGATTAACGCCAGCGTGACGGTAACCAACAGCGGCAAACGTGACGGCGCTACTGTGGTGCAGATGTATCTGAATGATCCGGTGGCGTCCCTGAGTCGTCCGGTGCAGGAATTGCGCAGTTTTAAACGCATCATGCTAAAAGCGGGCGAATCGCAGACGGTGACGTTTAAGATTGATGTTGATGCGCTGAAGTTCTGGAATCAGCAAATGCAGCACGTGGCGGAGCCGGGCAAATTCAATGTCATGATCGGACTGGATTCTGTGCGAACCCAGGATGCACAGTTCGATTATTTGTAAGAGGCGGAGGTGCGTTGCTCTTTATGCTTATGATGAAGTAAGGGAGCAACGCACACGATATAACATGAACATTCGGCAACGCATTCAGCAACAAGTCTTTCGTCTGAACGGCCTCTCACTTAACGAATTCGACATTTCTCAGCCACCCGGCGATCCAGGTCTGTTTGGCCCGGACAGCATTATCTGGCGTGTACATGGCGATTTCACTTCGATGATGTGTGGCGGTATCAGCGCGCTACTGCTGCAAATGCTGCATCCCGCCGCGCTGGCAGGCGTGTGGGACCATTCAAACTTTCGTGAAGATATGCTGGGACGATTGCGTCGTACCAGCCAGTTCATTGCGGTAACTACCTTTGGTAACCGCCACGATGCGCAGCTACTTATTGAGCGGGTAAAGCGTATCCACCTGAAAGTGACCGGCGTTGATAGCGCAGGCAAACCTTATGCCGCTAGCGATCCGCACTTACTGACATGGGTGCACGTAGCAGAAACCAGTCGATTCCTTGCCGCTCACCTGCGCTATAAAAATTCCTCTCTTACGCTGCCCGAGCAAGACCGCTACTACCATGAGGCGGCTAGTATCGCCGAAGCACTGGGCGCGCAGCAGGTGCCTAAAAGTTGCGCGGAAGTCGAACATTATCTGCAGGTCATGCGTAGCGAATTGCGCTTTGATGCGCGCACCGCCGACGTCACGCACACGCTGATAAACGCGCCTGCACCAGGCTGGCAGGCCAGGCCGGTGATGAACGTTATGCTGAAAGCGGGAATAAGTTTGATGCCGGACTGGGCGCAGCAAATGTCAGGTTATCGTGTTGGTCGCTGGCAGCAATACTGGCTTGATCGGCAAATTAATCTGGTTGCTGGCACTTTGCGCTGGTCAATTCAGCGTGGCGCTTATCAGCGCGCTATGCTGCGGATGGGAAGAGAGCCTTAATATTCTGCCAGGCTCGCTTACCGGTTTAACGTACCTACAGACAATGGGCAGGTTGAGGGCTTATAACGAATTGGCTTTAAACCGCCTGCCTTAAACTGTGCTTTTCACACTTTGAGAGTTTTACCCTTGCCTCATGTGGCAGCAGTCAGGATCCTGCTCTAATCTCGGGGAAAAAGAATTCCTCCCGCTTTGTTGAGGCTCTATGACGTATCAACCCCTGATTGCTGAAGTCCACAATCAGCAACATACCCTGACAGCGATTGTCGAGCAAAATGCGCGCACCGCTTATTTCTACATCTGGCCGACGGATCTGTTTCGCAGTCAGTATGCAGTGCGCGGTTGCTGGCTGCGTAATCTTGCGCCCGCGCCCGCCCAGGAAGATCGCGAAGCGATGGAGCAGGGTATTGCACCGCTACTGAGCGCAGAGTTTTGCCGCACGCTGGAAGCCGAGCCGGCACTCGATCCTGCGGGTTTGCAGGTGCTGTGGGAACCGAGTGATGATGGCGCTGCACTGTGGTATTACGGCCAACTGCTGGCGGTGATCCCAGGGTGGAGCCTGTATCAGGACAAACAGGTCAGCTTTTCCGCAGGCTGCATTAAAAAGAACCGGCTGACTGCGCCGCTGGGTTCCGCATCTACCAATGATTACTATGCCCGTGCCGTACAGCAGCGTCAGTTTTGGCGCGAATGGCACGACGGCAGCGAATGGGACAGGGTGCAAAAAGATTTGATGGCGTGTTATCAGGCGCACTTCGGCGAGTCGGTAAAATATTACGCTATCGATCAGGGAAGCTGGCCACCTATGGCGATTTCCCAGCACTGGTATCAGGGCGCGTGGTATTTCCTGACGCTGGGGATGAGCATTCGTCCTATGCCGCAAGTGGATTATCTGTTTGATGAGCTGGCTCCTCAGTATCGCCGGGTTGAACTGGCGATGGCGGTTGACGGCGAAGTGATGACGGAAGGTAACGCGGTACAAATGGCCAGCGCGTTGGCAGAGTTTGTTCATCTTCCCTGGGCACGCCTGACATGGCTGGGCGAAGGGCATACGTTAGCGTCAGAAGTTGCGCCGGTTGGTTTTGAAAGTTTTTTGCTGGCGAACGAGCTGGCAGAAGATAAAGCGCAGTTTAAATTACCGAAATGCGACAGTGACCGGCCTAAATTACTGTGGGCCACCCCCGTAACGGAAGCCGAGCGGATTTTCGCTCAGGCAGATGAGCATGGCGGCCAGCGTCTACGCGAATTGCTGACCGCGCAAGGGAGCAATCACATTTTCCGGCCAAGGCAGCAGGTCGTGGATTCGGCGGAATAATTTTTTAGTTTGTGGGAGATATTCCTGATCCCCGCAAACTAAATTCTCACCCTAATCAATAATTTCTCCAAACTGTGATCTTCTCTGTCTCAAGTTCTCCAGCCGCAAGCCGTTAAATCGGATCAGGCAATTGCGCCGCACCAGGCTTGAGGGAACAAAGATGTTCAAAACAACCCAATCCCGCTTCACCGCAGCACTCATCGCGTTCTTTATTTTGCTGATGTTGATTACCGTATTAGTGATCAACCAGTTTGTCGCACCACAGCTGATCCACAATGAAAGTCGGCTGGTGCGTTACCAGGTTAACTCGCTCGCCAGTAGCATCGTTGAACAGATGAACCGGGTGCAGGCGCAGCAACGTGCCATTACTGAAGCCGCATCCGTTATGGAAAGCGCCACCATCGACACCGTGTTGCCTGCTCTGGTTAACCAATATCAAGACAGCAATGTCTTCGGCGGCGGCATCTGGCCGTTACCGAATCGCCGTGACGCAGACAAAGAGAAAGCCAGCAGCTTTTTTGCTCGTGATGCCAGTAATCAACTACGGGTAAACACTTACTGGAACTCAGAGGCGGCCGATAAATACTGGGAGCAGCCGTGGTATAAAGACGGTATGGCAGCGGCAAAAGGCCAGTGCGCTTGGGCAAAAGCGTATCAGGATGCCGCCAGCCTGCAGCCGCGTACTAACTGTGCCATGGCGATTTATCGCGGTGGCTCCGTATGGGGGGTTGCGACGATTGACGTCACCCTCGGCTTCTTTAATCAGTTAGCCAGGCAGATGGGCGAAGCGATCCACGGCAAGGTACTGATCGTTGAAGCCGACGGTAAAGTCGTCGGTAATGCCGCGCTGGTGGGCGCCACACCGAAGCTGGAGAACCTGGCCGACCTGAAAATGCCGATGGCCGCGCCGTTAAAGGCGATGCTGGCGGATGCCGGAACTCAACCAGCAGAAACCACTTTTGACAGCGACAATGGTCAGCAAAGCTTGTTGCTGCAAGCCATTCCTGGCAGCCCGTGGTATCTCGCCAGTAGCGTACCAACCAGTCTGTTGAATGCGCAATCCAACACGATGTTGACGCGTCTTGGTCTGGTGCAGATCCCGCTGGCGGCGATTTTGTTACTGGTGTTACTCGGTTTTGTGCGCACTATGATGAAACGCCTTAATGTGCTGAATAAAAATATCGAAGCGTTATCGATGGGAGGCGCCGATTTAACCCAGCGTTTGCCCGCCAGCAGCAGCCCAGAGTTCAACGCGGTGGCACAAAGCTTCAACCAGTTTATTAGCTACCTGCAAGGGCTGATGCGCCAGGTGGGTGAAAGTGCGCTGACGATTAGCGCAGCCTCGCGTGAAATCGCCAGCGGCAACGCCAATCTGTCGTCGCGTACGGAAGATCAGGCCAGTTCGATTGTCGAAACGGCGGCATCCATGGAGCAACTGACCGGCACGGTACGTCAAAACGCGGATAATGCGACTCACGCCAACCAACTGGCAGACGATGCGTCAAAAGTCGCGGCGCGTGGCACCGACGTGGTACGTCAGGTGGTCAGCACCATGGGCGAGATCCATCACTCGTCACGTAAAGTCGTAGATATTATTAGCGTCATCGACAGCATTGCATTCCAGACCAATATTCTCGCACTGAACGCGGCGGTAGAGGCGGCGCGAGCCGGTGAACAAGGCCGCGGCTTCGCAGTGGTGGCGTCAGAAGTGCGTAACCTGGCGCAACGCTCGGCGAATTCGGCGCGTGAAATCAAAAAGCTCATTGAAGAGTCGGTAGCCAATATCGATACCGGTAGCCAGCTGGTAGAGCAGGCGGGTAACACCATGGATGAGCTGATGCAGGGCGTCAGTAGCGTGACCACATTAATAGGTGAAATCATGTCGGCCAGTCGGGAGCAGAGTATGGGTATTGAGCAGGTTAACGTCGCCATTACTCAGCTGGACGGCACCACGCAGCAGAACGCCGTCCTGGTTGAGCAGGTTTCTGCCGCCGCTCAGGCAATGGAAACGCAAAGCGTGCAGCTGGAATCAATAGTGCAAAGCTTCAGGCTGTAATTGTTTCAACAGGTCAGCTATCCCGCTGGCCTGAATAACGTTCCCCATTCGCAAGCCGTGGCTGATACGGCCTCCTCAGAAAAAGCACGATTTTATGCGCTGCAAACCCCACATCCTGTGCCAAAATAGTTAGGATTAATCGCAAGGAACCGACATGTCTGTTATTGAAGTTATCCTCGTCGACCATCTTGATCGCCCCACTGGCAAAATGGAAAAGCTGGAAGTGCATGAGAAGGGATTATTACATCGTGCGGTAACGGTTTATGTATTCAACTCCCGGCATGAGTTGCTGCTGCAGCGTCGCGCCAGCAATAAATATCACTGCGGTGGATTATGGAGCAACACCTGCTGCGGTCATCCTTATCCGCATGAATCAACGCAGGATGCGGCTGAACGTCGCCTGCGTGAAGAGATGGGGATGAATGTCTCGCTAACGCCGATATTTGAGTTGAGCTACAACCTGCCGCTGAGCAATGGACTGACCGAACACGAATACGGGCACGTCTTTTTTGCCGTCTGCGATGAAATGCCGAATCTTAATCCGCAGGAAGCGGATGCGTTTGACTATCGTTCGGTTCAGGAAATCCAGCAGCAAATGACGCAGAATCCGCAACAGTTCACGCCGTGGTTTTTATATACCTTTCCGCGTATCCCGGCCTGTCTCGACGCGTTTAGCTTTCCTGCTTCATAAAAAGCCGTACCTCATTGGGTGCGGCCTGTCGCTTACTGATTAAAATCTTCCGCATCCACATCATAGCCTGACGGTTCCCAGCGAATCGCCAGCAGTGCCAGTAAGCCGGCCAGCGGAGCCAGGAAGATCACCCAAAACACGCCGGTACCCAACGCGGCGACTAACACCGGGAACAGAAACAGGGATACCGTTGAGCTGCCGCGCATCAACGTTTGGTTAAATCCGACTCCTACGCCACGCAGTGACGTCGGGTAACTCAGTGAAGCAAACGTCATGGTATGCGAACCTGGACCAAAGCCCTGGCCAAACAGGAACAGCGCCAGCATAGCGATAGCCAGTGCCGCTTCCTGGCCGCCTTCCGGGCGACCGATTAAGGCCAGCCCCAGCAGCGCAATACATTGACAGCTATAACCCACCACCGACATCTTCCACGCACCGAGACGCGGCACCAGACGTACCGCAAGCACCCCACCGATAAAGGCAAACAGCAGATTCAGCGCCAGCGAAACCAAAATTGTGGTTAGCATAGACTGGGCAAAGAAACTGGAAATAATCACCGGCAGGCCAAAAGCCACTGCGTTATAAGCAAACGACGATGCAATCGAGGTGATGGTAGCCAGCAGGGTACGACGCAGATAGATGCCCTGTAACAGCGCGCCATAGTTGCGCCAGCTGGCGCGGCGTGCGGGTTTTTCTGGCGTCAGGGATGCATCTTTCGCCACCTGGGCATTAATATTCCACGCGCTACGCAGGATACTGGCGGCTCCTTGCAAATCGCCCTGATTAGCAGCCCAAACCGGCGATTCGCTCATATAGCGGCTGCGAATAGCGATGATCAGAATCGCGGGCACGGCGCCGAAACCAAGGATTAAGCGCCACAGCCAGTCGGCGTGACTTTCCGGCAAGACGCCGTACAGCAGCAGCACCAGCAGATAAGAGATACTGATGGCGGCGTACCAGGTTGGACACCACATCGCCACGCTGGCGGCTTTATTGCCTTTGCCACGCAGCTTCGAAAATTCCGCCAGGAATGCCATCGCCACCGGTAGATCAATGCCAACGCCCAATCCCATCACAAAGCGAGCGCCACCAAGCACGTATTCATTCGGCGCAAAGGCACAAGCCAGCGCGGCCACTACAAAGAAAAACATGTCGGCCATAAATACACGATAACGGCCGATTTTGTCGGTGAGGTAGCCACCAATCAACGCACCAACAATCGCGCCGAAGGTGATGGATGAGGCCACCAAACCCGTGCCGGTCGGAGACAGATTAAATTCCCGCGCCATATCTTTGATACCGAACGCCAGCGCGCCCAAATCGTAGGCATCGAGAAATACCCCGCCGAGGGCGATAGCCACCACGATGCGTGCGTTATTACGGGCGTTATCGCTATGATTGATCAGATTTGAAACGTCTGACGCGCTGCGGATCCATTGCGTTTCGCCCGTAGGCGCGCTCCCTGCTGTTGCCACATGGGCTGAAGATATTAAGTCGGACATGATGTTGTCTGTTCTTATTAAACTGGGTAAGCAGAATAATCTGCGGACGTCTAGACGTAAATTCCATTCAGTTATAAGTCAGATCCCAATGGTCTGAAACTGTTAACCGAATCAATGATCGTCTGTCACGCAACGGCAGCGCCAGGCTACGCTTTTAATGCATATGACTAAAAGCTCTCTTTCTAAGAACAAGGAATACGTAATGAAAAAAATTCAGGGGTGGATAAGCATCAGTGCGCTGTTACTGAGCCTGGGCGTCGCCCATGCGGCCGATCCGGTGCGCGTAGGCTCCAAAATCGATACTGAAGGTTCGCTGCTGGGTAACATCATTTTGCAGGTGCTGGAAAATCATGGCGTCAAAACCATAAACAAAATTCAGTTAGGTAATACACAAGTTGTACGCGGTGCGATTACCGCCGGTGAGCTGGATATTTACCCAGAATACACTGGCAATGGCGCTTTCTTCTTTAATGATGAGAAAGACAGCGCCTGGAAAAATGCTCAACAGGGCTACGAAAAAGTAAAAAAACTGGATGCCGAAAAAAACCATCTGATCTGGTTAACGCCTGCGCCCGCTAATAATACCTGGACGATTGCGGTGCGTAACGATCTCGCCGCTAAAAATCAGTTGAAATCACTGGACGATCTCAGCGGCTATCTGAAAAAAGGCGGCACTTTCAAACTGGCAGCGTCGGCTGAATTTATTGAACGCGGCGATGCGTTACCGGCGTTTGAAAAAGCCTACGGTTTTCACCTCAAGCAGGATCAGCTGCTGTCACTGGCAGGCGGCGATACGGCAGTCACGATCAGTGCAGCCGCACAGCAAACCTCGGGCGTCAACGCGGCAATGGCATACGATACTGATGGCCCGGTTGCGGCGCTGGGTTTACAAACGCTGAGCGATCCAAAAGGGGTGCAGCCCATTTATGCCCCCACGCCGGTGATCCGTGAAGCGGTACTCAAAGCCTACCCGGAGGCAGGCAACTGGCTAAAACCGGTTTTTAGCGCGCTGGACGAGAAAACGCTGCAACAGCTTAACGCCAAAATTGCCGTGGACGGACAAGATGCCAGCAGCGTAGCAACGCAATGGCTGCAACAGAAGAAGCTGCTGTAGCGATGTTTTTATCGCGGGATGCGATGTATCGGCCACGCCATTCACCGGTTGCGCTGCTGCTGGTCATAATGATCGTCATCAGCCTGACGGGCTTACCGTTTCTCAACTATGCCGCCAACCGTCTGGTTGCCGGGCAAGCGCTGATGCTGTGGCAAACCAGCCATGCGGCGGTACTGCTCTTACCGCTGGCGCTGCTGATTGTGCTGCTGTGGTGTAAACCGGCGCGCGTGACGCTGCTGTTATCGCTGCTTGCCGGCGAGTTGCTGCTGGCGGGGATGATTTGGCTGAGCGGTAATCAGGCGGCACTGATGGCGAGTCAGGGGAGTCCGCTGGCACGAACCAGTTTTGCCAGCGGCATGTGGTGCGCCAGCGGATTAACGCTGTTGCTGATGACAGACGTGATACGACGATATACTCGCCATAGCCTCGCCCGGCTGCTGCTGAATATTCAGGTATGGATTATTCCGGTAATACTGCTGACGAGCGGCACGCTCGATCACCTCTCGCTGTTAAAAGAGTATGCCAATCGCCAGTCAGTATTTGATGCGGCTTTAATGCGGCATTTGGCGCTGCTCGGCGGCACGTTGTTGCCTGCGGTGATTATCGCGCTGCCACTGGGGGTGGTGCTCTACCGTCGGACCCGCTGGCAAGGCAGCGTATTCAGCGTACTTAACGTTATTCAGACCGTGCCGTCGGTGGCGCTGTTCGCCCTGCTGATCGCGCCGCTGGCGGGCCTGGTAAAACGCTTTCCGTGGCTGGGCGCGTGGGGGGTTAGCGGTATCGGCATGGCGCCTGCGCTCATTGCGCTGGTGCTGTATGCCTTGCTGCCTCTGGTGCGTAGCGTGGTGGTGGGGCTACAGCAGGTGCCGCACGATGTGCGTGAAAGTGCACGCGGCATGGGCATGGGCGAGCGACAACAGTTTTTTGCCGTTGATATACCGCTGGCGCTGCCGGTGTGGCTGGCCGGTTTGCGCGTGGTGGTGGTGCAAACGCTGGGAATGGCGGTGGTTGCCGCGCTGACTGGCGCGGGCGGCTTTGGCGCCATTATTTTTCAGGGTCTGTTAAGCAGCGCACTTGATTTGGTGCTGCTGGGTGTCATACCGGTTATTGCGCTGGCGGTAGCCATTGATGCTCTGTTCCGGCTGCTGATCTCTCTGCTGGAGAAAAAAGATGATTCAGTTTGATAACGTGAGTAAGTATTTCTCCGGTAAAGCGGCAGTGAAAAACCTGTCATTGCAAATAGATAAAGGCGAATTTAGCGTGCTGCTTGGCACATCGGGTTCAGGGAAATCCACCACGCTAAAAATGATTAACCGGCTGGTTGAAGCTGATGAAGGGGAAATCCGTTTTGCGGGTGAGGCGATTCGTCAGTTAGATGCGCGGATGCTGCGCCGCCGCATGGGGTATGCCATCCAGTCCATCGGCCTGTTTCCGCACTGGACGGTGGAAAAAAATATCGCCACCGTGCCCGCGCTGCTCGGCTGGTCAAAAAAACGGGCGCGCGAACGTGTCGAGGAGCTGTTCAGCCTGCTTAACCTGGACCTTCCGCTGCTGCGCCGCTATCCGCACCAGCTTTCCGGCGGGCAACAGCAGCGCGTCGGCGTGGCGCGCGCACTGGCCGCCGATCCTGAAATATTGCTGATGGACGAACCTTTCGGTGCGCTCGATCCGGTGACACGCAGTGCGCTGCAACAGGAAATGTTGCGCATTCATCGCTTATCGGGACGCACCATTGTCCTGGTCACTCATGACATTGACGAAGCGCTGACGCTGGCAGATAACATTGTGCTGATGGATGACGGCGAAATTGTTCAGCAGGGTAAGCCGGTTGAGTTGCTGACTCAGCCCAAAAATGACTTTGTGCGCGACTTCTTTGGGCGAAGCGAAATGGGCGTGCGGCTATTGGCGCTGGGCCAGGCAGGTAACGCGGCGCGGCGCGGTGAATGGCTGGAGGGCGAACCGATTATGGCGGGTCTGACGCTACGCGAAGCGTTATCGCAATTTATTACCCGTCGCACCGACAAGTTGCCGGTCGTTGACGATCAGCAAAAACCCCTTGGCGTGCTGCACTTCACCGATTTACTCAATTTGCGTGAGGGCGTGCAATGCGTTGGCTGAAAGATCCGCTGCTGTGGCTGATGATTTTTTATCTCGCTCTGCTCAGCGCCATGCCGTACAGCGGGCCGCTGTTTGCGCACTGGTTTCCAGAACTGGCGCGCCCGCTCTATCAGCAGGACAGTTTTTGGCAGCTAACACTGGCACACCTTTTTCTGGTTGTCACGGCAAGCCTGCTGGCGATTGTGACTGGCGTAACTAGCGGTATATTAGTGACGCGTCGCCACGGACGCGCTTTCCGCCCGTTAATGGAGACGATAGTGGCTGCCGGACAAACCGTTCCCCCGGTGGCAGTTTTAGCTATTGCCGTACCGGTGATGGGATTTGGTGCCTGGCCTGCGGTGATAGCGCTGCTGCTGTATGGATTATTGCCGATTCTCCAGGGAACGCTGGCCGGTATTGACAGCGTGCCCGCCAGCAGCCGTGAAATCGCTCAAGGCGTCGGCATGAGTGCCTGGCAACGTTTATGGCAGGTGGAATTAGCGCTGGCGGCGCCTGTGATCATCGCGGGTGTACGGACTTCGGTGATTATCAATATTGGCACTGCCGCGATCGCTTCAACCGTCGGCGCAAAAAGTCTCGGTTCGCCGGTCATCATCGGTCTGAGCGGCTTTAATACCGCTTACGTGATTCAGGGAGCATTGCTGGTAGCGCTGTTAGCGATTGTCAGCGATCGCCTGTTTGAGCGCTTGCAGCGTTGGTTTAGTTTGCGTGGACAATAATGCTGTAGCCCACCAGCATCAATCCGCCGGTGCCACCAACGGCCATGATGAAAAACAGTGTTGCGAAGAAAATTTTTTGCCAGTTCATGCAGAAGCCTGAGTGTGTAACATGGAGCGGGGAATAATAGCGCGCGCAAGGGAACAGGCAAAGCGCCCAGCGTGCGTTTTTGTTATCAAAGCGTTTCGTGCAGGCGTACCGGGTAACCTTGTTCTTCCCAGCGGGCCAACTGTTCCTGTTGACGTCGCGTCAGCTTTTTGCCGGTCCAGACAAACATATTCAAACCCGGAAACAGCTCCGGGCGCGGCAAATTAAGAGGCTCAGCAAGCACATCAATGCGCCAGCCAAACTGGGAAAGACGCCAGCCTTCAAGCCAGATACGCGTACGATCGTCAATGCCCCAGCCAACAATCACGGCATCTTTACCGGCTTTTTTACGGCCTGAAGCGAGACAAAAAGCAATGTAATCAATCAATGCGCCGTCAAGCAAACTGCACAGGGGGCGGGCGGTATTCTGATCCAGCCCGAGCTTTTGACGCACCGGCATAAAAACGTGATCGATCAAGCCATCAACCGGGTATTCACGGCCAATTTGCGAAATTTTATTACGTAACTTTGACGGGCGAACGTGGCGTAACACGCTAACCAGCTCATCCTGCAGAGAAGTCCAGCTCTCATGCGCCTCAATATCACTGCCTTCCAGCAACGCTTTAACTTTGCCCACCGGCACGCCGCTTTCAATCCAGCGTTTGATCTCTTCAATGCGATTTATATCTTTTTCATCAAACTGACGATGTCCGCCTTCAGAGCGTTGTGGCTTCAGCAGACCGTAGCGTCTTTGCCATGCGCGCAACGTTACCGGGTTGATCCCACAGCGTTCGGCCACATCACCGATACTTAAGGTCATACTTTCCTCTTTGTGGCGACCTGATTCGAAACACCATAACCAGGCAGGATAAGCCGGACAATAGTTTCCTGACTGTACAACGTGTTGCCAGGCTTATCTTTAGCCTACTCTCATTTATGAGAATAAAATCTCATAAATGAGCAGGGATTATGCAGAATCAGGAGACGAAACGACGCTTAGCGGCTCGTCTGACAGCGCTCAGTCTACAATGCGGCTGTCGTTCAATGAGCTGTCAACCGCAACCAGAATAAGCCGGGCGTCATTATTGCGCATTGAGCGCAGTGAGGCCAGCCCAACAGCCGCGCTGCGTTGGGCTTTCTATGTCGCATCTGTTGAGCGGAGTGGAGGCGCAGAGAAATAGAAATCGGCTGCTTACGCGTGACCAGCCGCCAGTCTGCCAGAATGAAACAGCGATTTCCTTCGCCGTAACGTATCGCCCCCGCCATCCACTTTCACTGTGAGCGGGCAGGGGGCACGGCTGCGTCCCGGCGCGCATATTGATGATGACGCATTACTGCAAGATGGAATGGAACAGCCTGTCTGGCTGTGCGAAGGCGGCCTGACCTTCAGCATAAAAGTGCTGCAGGGGACATTAAAAGCGGACGACTGTTTACGTTTTCATTTAGCGGGCAAGCCCTCTTTTGCTGCACATCTGACAGACGGTGCACGCTATTTATCGGCGAGATACCATGACGGATCAGGAAAAACACAGGCGCGACAGCGACACGCTGTTTTGCCGACGGCATCTGCAAGGGCTTATTGCGGTTGATAACTACCCTTGGCTTGAGGATTTTACGCGACGAAAAAAACACAGCGAAAGCTGACGTAGCCCGGATACTGTGTAAAAATACAGGCAATTTTTTCTGCGGGTAACAAGATAATGGCCCTGACAGCAGCATTAAAAAGTCAGATAGCGCAGTGGTATAAAGCGCTGCAGCAACAGGTGCCTGACTTTATTCCCCGCCCGCCGCAGCGACAGATGATTGCTGCGGTGGCGAAATGCCTGGCGGGTGACGATGGCCGTCATCTGGCGGTTGAAGCGCCAACCGGCGTCGGTAAAACGCTCTCCTATTTAATTCCTGGCATCGCCGTCAGCCGGGCTGAAGAGAAGCGGCTGGTGATAAGCACGGCGAATGTAGCGTTACAGGATCAGATCTTCACCAAAGATCTGCCGTTACTGAAGAAAATTATTCCCGATCTTACCTTTACCGCTGCCTTTGGTCGCGGTCGCTATATTTGTCCGCGCAATTTAGCGGCAATGGCCGCAGATGACGATCAGCAGGGCGATCTCCTGTTGTATCTGGATGATGAGGCGATCAGCAGCACCAAAGAAGAGCAAATCCAGTGTGGACGTTTGCAAAAATCCCTTGAGCGTTATCAGTGGGACGGTTTGCGCGATCACAGCGAAGAGAACGTCAGCGATAGCTTGTGGCAGCGGCTTTCTACCGATAAAGCCAGCTGTCTGGGGGCGCATTGCCGCTGGTATCGCGAATGTCCATTTTTTGTGGCGCGTCGTGAAATCGAGCAGGTTGATGTGGTAGTGGCAAACCATGCGCTGGTTATGGCTGCGATGGAAAACGAATCGGTGTTGCCGCCCGCCAAACAGCTGATGTTGGTGCTTGATGAAGGACATCATTTACCTGAAGTCGCACGCGACGCGCTGGAGATGAGTGCTGATATTACCCCTGGCTGGAACAGCTTACAGCTCGATCTGTTTGTAAAATTAGTCGACGGCATTATGACGCAGATGCGGCCTAAATCGCCGCCGCCGCTGGCAAATCCTGAACGGCTTAAAGCTCATTGCGACGAATTACGTGAATTATTAACGATTATCAGTAACGCTTTAACGCCTTTATTACCGGCGCATAACCAGCCGGGTGAATACCGTTTCGTGCTTGGCGAGCTGCCACAGGAAATTCTGGAACTCTGTACCCAGTTATTCAGGCGCTGTGATGCGCTACGCGGTTTAAGCGAAGGGTTGATCAATGCCCTGAGCGAGCAAACCGGCAAAGTCGATATGGTGCGGCTGCACCGTAATCTCTTACAGCTCAACCGGCAGTTTGGCTGGTTTGAATCGGTGAGTAAGCTGTGGCGGCTGGCGGCGCTAGAGAAAGCGTCGGGCGCGCCGGTATCAAAGTGGATCACTCGCGAATTGCGTGATGGTCAGGCGCACCTGCTGTTTCACTGCGCGGGTATTCGCGTTAGCGATCAGCTTGAAAAAATGTTGTGGCGGAAGATCCCGCATGTGGTGGTGACGTCCGCTACGTTGCGTTCGCTGAACAGCTTTCATCGCCTGCAGGAAATGTCTGGCCTGAATGAGAAAGCGGGCGACCGTTTTGTCGCGCTTGCGTCGCCATTCAATCATGTCGATCAGGGCAAACTGGTGATACCGCAAATGCGTTACGAGCCGTTGATGGCCCATGAAGCGGAACACATTGCCGAAATGGCAGGGTTCTTCCGTCAGCAAATAGCAGAAGAGAAGCACAAAGGGATACTGGTGTTGTTTGCCAGCGGACGAGCCATGCAGCAATTTGTCGCCTGCCTGCCAGATTTACGGCTGACAATGCTGGTGCAGGGCGATCAGCCACGCAGTCGTTTGGTCGAACTGCACCGCAAGCGCGTAGAAAAGGGCGATACCAGTATTCTGATTGGCCTGCAGTCTTTTGCAGAAGGGCTGGATTTGAAAGGCGAGCTGCTGAGCCAGGTACATATTCATAAAATCGCTTTTCCCCCGGTGGACAGTCCGGTAATTTTAACCGAAGGCGAATGGCTAAAAAGCCTGAAGCGTTATCCGTTTGAGGTGCAGAGTTTACCCAGCGCTTCATTCACGCTGATTCAGCAGGTCGGCCGCTTGATCCGTAGCCATCAATGTTATGGCGAAATTGTCATTTACGATCGCCGTTTGTTGAGCAAGGCTTACGGCAGCCGGTTACTTGCGGCGCTGCCGGTGTTTCCTATTGTGCAGCCAGCAACACCCGAACCTGCGGTAATAAAAAGCGCACCCACGCCAGCCGTGCGTAAAAAACGTCCCACGCGGCGCTAAAGGGCCGCGTACTTTAACGGAAGCGAGTGATGGAACTAAATAAAATTATTAAAGAGATCGGGCGTGGAAAAAATCACGCGCGTGACATCGATTTCGATAGCGCGGTCGCGCTTTACAGCGCGATGCTGGCCGGTGACGTGCCCGATCTTGAGCTGGGCGGTATTTTGATTGCGCTGCGTATTAAAGGCGAAGGCGAGGCCGAAATGCGCGGCTTTTACCAGGCGATGCAGGCACGGATGATGACGTTACGTGCACCAGCCAGTCGTCCGATGCCCGTTGTGCTTCCCAGTTATAACGGCGCACGCCGTCAGGGCAATTTGACGCCGTTACTGGCGCTGTTGCTGAACCAGCTTGGCTTCCCGGTGCTGATGCATGGCGTGAGCGACGATGCCACTCGCGTGACCAGCGAGGCGGTTTTTGCTGAACTTGGCGTGCAGCCGGTAACCACGCAATCACAGGCGCAGGCATGCCTGGACAACGGCAAGCTGGCGTTTATTACTATCGACAATCTTTGTCCGCCAATGGCGAAACAGCTTTCGCTGCGTTGGCGCATGGGCGTGCGTAACAGTGCGCATACGCTGGCAAAACTGGCGACACCCTTTGGTGAACGCGAGGCGCTGCGTTTGTCGAGCGTTTCTCATCCTGAATATGTGCCGCGCGTGGGTCAGTTTTTCAGTGACATTAATGCGCCAGCCCTTCTGCTGAACGGCACCGAGGGTGAAGTGTATGCCAATCCGCTACGCTGTCCGGCAATCAGCTACGTTCACGGCGCAGCGGCACCAGCACAGATATGGGTTGAACGACAGCCAGAAGTTGCACTGGCATTGCCTGGCGATAAAACGGCAGCGGTAACGGCACGCTGGACTGAAGACGTACTGGCGAAACAGCGGAAGGTGCCAGAGGCGCTGCGTTTGCAGATTGCCTGCTGTTTACGCGCCAGCGGTCAGTGCGATTCGCTGGACGCGGGTTTACAGCGCCTTAGCGACGCGGGCTACTAACGTCGGCTTTTGGCAGCGCTTTTTCTACCAGGGTCTGCCAAAATTCGATGCCCAGCGGGATCAAATCATCGTTAAAATCGTAGCGCGCGTTGTGTAACGGAGCAGAAGGCGTTTCGCCGTCGGCACCCAGCCAAAAATAGGCGCCAGGACAGGCTTCCATCATGCAGGCAAAATCTTCCGACGCCATCGACGGATTAACCTGCCATTTCACGCTCTCTGCGCCAAACATATCCCGCGCCACCGTGCGCACCTGTTCAGCCGGACCCGCATGATTTGCAGTGACCGGATACCCAGGCAACCACTCAATCTTCCCGCACACGCCAAATGGCTTTGGTAAGGTGCTGACAAAATTCCCGATCAGGCTGCGTACCCGATCACGCACATCGGTTTGCAAACAGCGCACCGTGCCGCGCAGCACAATTTGCTCCGGGATAACATTGATGGCTTCGCCCCCGTGGATTTGGGTCACGCTCACCACGGCAGATGCCAGCGGTGACAGACGACGCGAAGGAATGGTTTGCAGCGCCAGAATTAATTCAGCGGCTACCACCATCGGATCGGCACCACTTTCTGGCATCGCCGCGTGGCAACTTTTGCCGTTGAGCGTGATTTCAAACGAGTCGAGCGAAGCCATCATCGCGCCCGGATTCACCGCCAGCGTGCCGAGCGGCATACCCGGCCAGTTATGCATGGCGTAGACCGCATCCATCGGAAAGCGCTGGAACAGTCCTTCTTCCACCATTTTGCGCGCACCGCCGAGGTTTTCTTCGGCAGGCTGAAAAATAAAATGCACCGTGCCGCTGAACTGACGCGTTGCGGCTAGCTGTCTGGCGGCTGCGAGCAGAATCGCGGTGTGGCCATCGTGTCCACAGGCATGCATGACGCCAGGCTGTGAGGAGCGCCATGGCACGTCGCCTTTTTCCGTAATCGGTAAGGCATCCATATCCGCCCGCAGGCCAATCACCGGCCCCGGACCGTTCTCCAGCGTGCCGATCACAGCCGTACCTGCTAAGCCGCGAAATACGCGCAGTTCAGCGACTTCGAGCTGTTGAGCGACAATATCGCTGGTTTTATGCTCCTGGTAGCCAAGTTCAGGCTCCTGGTGAAACTGGTGGCGCCAGCGCAGGGCATCTTCAAGCAGAGCAGGGGAAAGGGTCATGCAGAAACGCGCTCCTTACGGATTGAGGAGATTTCACTTTAGTGGTCTGACACGCGCACGTCTATTGCCGAAACGGTTAAATTTGGCTATAGGCTAAATCAAAATGGAATAAGTAATAAGGAAAGGGTGTACGCAGTTCCCCTTTCCCGCGCCGGGGAAAGGGGAGACGTCAGGTTTACGCCTGCATGGGTAATGTCAGCCCATGCTCTTTCGCGCAAGCCTGTGCCTGTTCATAGCCCGCATCGGCATGACGCATCACGCCAGTGGCGGGATCGTTCCACAATACACGACCCAAACGTGCATCAGCAGCTTCGCTGCCATCACACACAATGACTACGCCTGCGTGCTGCGAGAAACCCATACCTACGCCACCGCCGTGATGCAGGCTCACCCAAGTGGCACCGCCTGCGGTATTTAACAGCGCATTGAGCAGCGGCCAGTCAGAAACAGCATCGGAGCCGTCCTTCATCGCTTCGGTTTCGCGGTTTGGTGAAGCGACAGAACCGCAATCCAGATGATCGCGACCAATAACGACCGGCGCTTTGAGTTCGCCGTTGCGCACCATCTCGTTAAATGCCAGCCCGGCCAGGTGACGTTCTCCCAGGCCCAGCCAGCAAATGCGCGCCGGTAAGCCCTGGAAGGCGATACGTTCCTGCGCCATATCCAGCCAGCGGTGCAGGTTCTTGTTATGGGGGAACAACGCTTTTAGTCTGGCATCGGTTTTGTAAATATCTTCTGGATCGCCAGGCAGCGCCACCCAGCGGAACGGGCCTTTGCCTTCACAGAACAGGGGACGAATATAGGCTGGCACGAAACCTGGGAAATCAAACGCATTTTTCACGCCTTCATCCAGCGCGACCTGGCGAATGTTGTTGCCGTAGTCCACGGTTGGAATACCCATGTGACAGAAGTCGAGCATCGCCTGTACGTGCACTGCCATAGAGGCGCGCGCGGCTTTTTCTACCGCTTTTGGCTGGCTGACGCGCTCTTGCTGCCAGCGGGCCAGATCCCAGCCAATCGGCAAATAACCATTAATCGGGTCATGCGCCGAGGTTTGGTCGGTCACAATGTCCGGTTTTGGTCCGCCTGCTTTAGCGCGTTTTACCAGCTCAGGTAGGATTTCCGCCGCGTTACCCAGCAGGCCCACGGAAATCGCTTTTTTCGCTTTGGTGGCTTCTTCGATCAGCGCCAGCGCCTCATCCAGCGAGGTGGCTTTATGATCAACGTAACGGGTACGCAAACGGAAATCGATGCGTGATTCCTGACACTCAATTGCCAGCACACAAGCCCCCGCTAATACACCCGCCAGCGGTTGCGCGCCTCCCATCCCGCCTAAACCCGCAGTCAAAATCCAGCGTCCACTGAGGTCATTGTTGTAATGCTGACGACCCGCTTCGACGAAAGTTTCATAAGTGCCTTGCACAATGCCCTGCGCGCCAATGTAGATCCACGAACCGGCGGTCATCTGGCCGTACATCATCAATCCGGCTTTATCCAGCTCGTGGAAATGGTCCCAGTTAGCCCAGTGCGGCACCAGATTCGAGTTTGCCAGCAAGACGCGTGGTGCATCGGCATGCGTACGGAAAACGCCAACCGGTTTGCCTGACTGAATCAGCAGCGTTTCATCCGGTTTTAATAGTTTCAGCGAGCGTAAGATCTGTTCGAAGCATTCCCAGTTGCGCGCCGCTTTACCAATGCCACCATATACCACCAAATCTTCCGGGCGTTCGGCCACGTCAGGATCGAGATTGTTTTGGATCATGCGGTAGGCAGCTTCAATCAGCCAGTTAGCGCAATGCAGTTTATCACCATGTGGAGCACGGATTTCGCGTGCCACGGCCTGAGACAGAGTTTCGCTCATTACAGAATCCTTATTCAGCGGAGGTTACAGAACGCATGCTGGGCAGCAGCGCGGTCAATGGTTGTGGCCAGTCGGCACGGCTCGCCCACTGACGCATGGCCTCAATGTCGGGGGCCAGCAGGCGGTCTTCATCAAGAAAAGCCACCTGCTCGCGGATGGTGCTGATCGCCTGTTCGAGTAACGCAGAACTTTGTAGCGGTCGGTTGAATTCAATGCCTTGTGCCGCCGCCATCGCTTCAATGCCGACAACCGCTGCGGTGTTAAAGCACATATCACCAAGGCGACGTGCGGCATACGTTGCCATAGAAACGTGATCTTCCTGATTAGCGGAGGTGGGCAGGCTGTCAACGCTGCCAGGATGTGCCAGCGATTTGTTCTCAGAAGCCAGCGCCGCTGCGGTGACCTGGGCGATCATAAAGCCTGAGTTCACGCCGCCGTCGCGCACCAGGAAAGGCGGTAAACCGGACAAGCCGGTATCGAGCAACAGCGCCATACGTCGTTCAGAAATCGCACCCACTTCGGCAATAGCTAACGCGATAATGTCAGCGGCGAAGGCCACCGGTTCGGCATGGAAATTGCCACCGGAAATCACATCACCGGATTCGCTAAACACCAGCGGATTATCAGAGGCGGCGTTGGCCTCAATTTGCAGTATACGCGCGGCGTGGTTCAGATTATCCAGACAGGCACCCATCACCTGCGGCACGCAGCGGATAGAGTAAGGATCTTGTACCCGACCACAGTTAACGTGCGAAACGAGGATTTCGCTGCCTTCAATCAATGCTGTTACGGCAGCGGCAACGGCGATTTGGCCTTGCTGACCGCGCGCCAGATGAATGCGTGCATCATAGGGCTTCAGCGAGCCTTTAATTGCTTCCAGCGACAACGCGCCGGCCATTAATCCGGCGGCGAACAGATTTTCGGTTTCAAACAGGCCACGCAGTGCCAACGCGGTGGAGACCTGTGTACCATTCAGCAGCGCCAAACCCTCTTTCGGGCCGAGGATGAAAGGTTTAAGCCCCACTTTGGCCAGACCCTCAACGGCAGTCATCATTTCACCGTTAAACCGTACCTGGCCTTCGCCCAGTAACATTAGCGACATATGTGCCAGCGGTGCCAGATCGCCGGAAGCGCCAACCGAACCTTTTGCAGGAATGCACGGCATCACGCCTGCGTTAAACAGCGCCAGCAGCGCATCAATCAGTTCGATGCGCACACCAGAATGACCCCGCGCCAGGCTGATAATCTTGCTGGCCAAAATCAAGCGCGTGACATTATCGGGCAGCAGATCGCCTAAACCGACGCTGTGCGACAGCACCAGATTACGTTGCAGATCGGCTAAGCGCGAAGCGGGGATTTGCGTCTGCGCCAGCTTGCCGAAGCCGGTATTGATGCCATAAACCACCTTGCCGGAAGCAACGATGGCTTCCACTGTTTCCTGTGACCGTGCAACAGCGATACGCGTACGTTCATCAAGTCTGAGAGACACGTTGCCGTAATAAATAGCACGCAACGTCGCGAGATCAACCTCGCCCGGAACCAGGCATAAATGATGAGATGCACCTGACATAGCCTACTCCTGTATATACAAGTTTGCTGGCGTTGCCACTGTTAATAGCTGCTTCCTGACCAGCGGATTAAAGCGAGTGAAGCATAAGTGTCTAATCTTGTCTATACAAGTAGCAAGTGCTGTGCCAAACCGATCACAAAAATTATGCTTTGCTGCGTCAGGCCCGTAGAGTTTTTAACGGCAAGGGTTGCACTGTAATGAGGCATGCAGTGCACCAACAGTGCACTTTTGCGCTATTTAGATGTATATACATTTCCGCCCTGAGACAGTAAACTCGGGACATTATCAGGATAAGGAACCGGACATGGTTGAACATACGGCGATAGCCCAACTGGCTGCGGCCATGAGCAATGAACCCGCGCCGATTTATCAGCGTGTTAAACAGGCCATTGTCAGCCAGATTCGTGAAGGACACTGGAAGTCTAATCAGCGTGTACCGTCAGAAAGCGAGCTGGTGAATGAGCTGGGCGTCAGCCGTATGACGATTAACCGTGCGTTACGCGAGCTTACCAGTGAAGGTTTTTTGGTACGTATGCAGGGTGTAGGCACGTTTGTCGCGGAGATGAAAGGCTACACGGCGATGCTGGAAGTACATAATATCGCCGATGAAATTGCTCAGCGTGGGCATCAGCACCGCTGTCAAATCCTCGCCATCGGCCAGAACAAGGCCGACCCCGAACAGGCGGCTATTTTAGGGCTGAGCACCGGCCAGACTGTCTATCATTCACTGATTGTGCATTATGAAAACGACCTGCCGGTACAGCTGGAAGATCGTTTAGTTAATCCGCTAGTGGCACCAGATTACCTCACCCAGAATTATCACAGCCTGACGCCCTATACCTATTTGATGCGTGTCGCGCCGCTGACCGCCGGGGAACATATTGTTGAAGCGGTGCTGCCAGATGCGCGTCAGCGCAAACATCTGGCGCTGGATGAGCATGAACCTTGTCTGCTGATTCGCCGCCAGACGTGGAGTGATAATAAAATTGTGACCTATGCGAGTTTGCTGTATCCGGGTTCACGTTACAAATTGCTGGGGCGATTTAAAGGACACGGCTAAGGCAGATAAACAGCAGCTGTGCATCGTCGCTACCCGGTCTCAGCTGCATCGTTTCATCCGTCCACCAGACGCCCTGCTGGCGAGAGAGTTTTTCACCGTTCGCCAGCTGCCATTCTCCGCTTAATACCCACGCTACGCCGTTTTCACTGCAAGCCAGCGTTGAGGTTATTGCAACCGTGGCTTGCCAGCTGTCGCGGCGCGTCATGATATTAAAATCCTCGCTGGCACTACCATTCAGGCAAGCGCTCAAGGCCAGTTCACCGGAAAAGGCCCACGGCTGAAGCGGCGTTAAGCGATGCTGCACGCCTGGCGCGCTGAGCAACACATCGTCGCCGTGCAGCAAGGTAATAACCCGATCCACATGGGGAAAAAGCGAAAACGGTCCATCAGCTGAAATGGTCGCAATGCTGGCGCGCCAGCCAAATTGTTCTTCGCCGGGCGGGAAACTCATGATTTCGCGCGTTTCACCACCGCCGTTGCGCCAGCGACTTACCGGCAAATCATCGTAAGAGAAACGCTTCATCGTAACGCTGCCATTGTCTGTTTGAAACGTCTGGCACAGGCTTCTTCTGCCGCGTGACAGCCATTCTGAATAACCGCCTTGCCCGCTACATACACATCGCGTATCTGATCGCGCTGCCCGGCAAACAGCCAGCGATTGAGCAGGGCGTTGTCATCAATGCCGTCGAGCCAGGCATCATCTTTTAAAACCAGCCAGTCGGCGCGTTGCCCAACGGCGATTTCACCACTGCGAATGCCGCATGCCTGCGCGCCCCCTTGCGCCGCTTGCTGCCAAAGCAGATCGCCAACTGAGGCCTGATCTGGCGTGGTGATGCGGTTACGCCGACGATCGCGCAGGCGTTGACCGTATTCCAGCCAGCGCAGCTCTTCCTGAGTACTGAGTGAAACGTGACTGTCGGAACCGATGCCCCAGCGTCCGCCCTGAGCGATATATTCAACCGCCGGGAAAATGCCGTCGCCCAGGTTGGCTTCGGTGGTAGGGCATAAACCTGCAACCGCGCCGCTGGCTGCCAGCCGCCGAATCTCGTCGTCATCAAGATGCGTAGCGTGAATCAGGCACCAGCGCTTATCGACTTCAAAACGGTTCATCAACCAGGCAACTGGTCGTTCGCCACTCCATGCGATACTGTCGTTAACCTCTTTTTCCTGCTCGGCGACATGAATATGCACCGGCAGTGTGGCAGGACTGACAGACAATACTTCATGCATTTGCGCTTCGCTCACCGCACGTAGCGAATGGAAACACAGCCCATGATTGTGCAGCGGCTTGTCGTGCAACGCGTTTTGCAACCAGGTTTGCTGCTGCAAATAGCGATCGGTTTGCTGAATAAAGCGTTTTTGCCCGTCGGTTGGCTTTTGCGCGCCAAAGCCGCTGTAGCTGTACAACACCGGCAGTAACGTTTGGCCAATGCCTGCGGTCTCAGCGGCGGCAATCAGCTGTTGCAGCATCGCATCTGCGGGGTAAGGCATGCCTTGCGGATCGTGGTGCAAATAGTGAAATTCTGCGACCTGGCTGTAGCCACCTTTGAGCATCTCGATATAAAGCAGTGCGGCAATATCTCCCACCTGTTCTGGCGACAGACGCTGCACCATGCGATACATTAAATCGCGCCAGGTCCAGAAGCTGTCCTGCGGATTGCCCGCAACTTCGGCCAGTCCGGCCATTGCGCGCTGAAACGCATGAGAGTGAAGATTTGCAATAGCGGGAATTATCTCGCCTTGCAGTGAAATCGCATTCTGCGCGTGGCTGTCAGCAGCGATCGCTTCAATGAAGCCCGCCGGGTTGACTGAAATTCGAACCTGTTTGCGCCAGCCGTCAGCCAGCAATGCGCGTGAAGCAAAAAAAGTCGCCATGGTTGATCCTCAACGGATGTGGTTGTATATACATATACATACTTTAATGCACAGTGTAAATGTCGGGAGCGATGAGGTGATAACAGCAGATGATTTATCCATAGACAGCCTGTGGCTGGGGGCCGACCTTGTTACCATGCAGGGTGGTAAATACCAGACCATTGAGGATGGCGCGCTGGCAGTGAAGTCAGGCAAGCTGGTGTGGCTGGGGCCACGTAAAGCAATGCCCGCTTTTACGGCCCGCGAACAGCATCAGCTTCCCGGCGGCATCATTACGCCAGGTTTAGTCGATTGCCATACCCACTTAGTGTTCGGTGGCGATCGCAGCCAGGAGTTTGAGCAGCGGCTGAATGGCGCCAGTTATGCCGAAATTGCGGCGCAGGGCGGCGGCATTCTTTCGACGGTACGCGCTACGCGCGCCGCCAGCCAGCAAGAGCTGGTTGCATCAGCGCGCTGGCGGCTGGATCGTTTGCTGGCAGAAGGCGTTACTACGGTTGAGATCAAATCCGGCTACGGCCTTGATGAAGAAAGCGAGCTACGCATGTTGCGTGCAATTCGCGAGTTAAGCGAAAGCGTACCGGCGGATGTGGTATCGACCTGTCTGGCAGCGCACAGTTTCCCACCAGAATTCAAACAAAATCCCGAGGGCTGGATCGAGATCATCTGTCATCGGCTACTGCCAAAAGTAAAAGCCGAAGGGCTGGCCGATGCAGTGGATGCCTTTTGCGAACATCTGGCTTTTTCTCCACAGCAGGTGGCACGGGTATTTGACCAGGCAAAAGCGTTGGGCTTGCCCGTTAAATTACATGCGGAGCAGCTCTCCTCGCAGGGGGGCGCGACGCTGGCCGCAAGCTATGGGGCACTGTCTGCCGATCATCTGGAGTATGCAACAGAAAACGATGCCAAAGCGTTGGCGCAGCACAATACGGTAGCGGTTTTACTGCCAGGAGCGTTTTACCTGCTGCGTGAAACACAGCGTCCGCCGGTTGATCTGTTCCGCCGTTACGGTGTGCCGATGGCGCTGGCGAGCGATGCAAATCCCGGTACTTCGCCTGCATTATCGTTAAGGTTGATGTTAAACATGGGGTGCACGCTATTCGGTATGACGCCGGAAGAGGCGTTAGCAGGCGTGACGATTTGGGGTGCTAAAGCGCTTGGATTAGAGCAGACACATGGCTCTCTGGAAGTGGGGAAAGTGGCGAACTTTGTACATTGGCCGCTATCACGTCCGGCAGAGCTGGTTTACTGGTTGGGCGGCGAACTGCCCTGCAAAGTTATTTATCGCGGAGAAGCCAAATGAGTAATGCAATAACGCCTTTCCATTTTACCCCTGGTAAAATGCCGTTGCTGGTCAGCATTCCGCATGCCGGAACGCAGCTCATGCCTGAAGTCGAATCAGGATTAAGCGAGGCCGCACGCGGTTTGCCCGATACCGACTGGCATATTCCTCTGCTATATGATTTTGTCCGCGATCTGGGGGCCAGCGTATTGATTGGCCGCTATTCACGCTTTGTGGTTGATCTCAATCGCCCACCGGATAACCAGCCGCTGTACACCACCGCAACAACCGGTTTGTTTCCTGAAACGCTGTTTGACGGCACGCCGACCTTTGCCGACGGCAAGACGCCCAGCGCAGCGCCAATACTATATCGATAACATCTGGCAGCCTTATCATCAGCAGATTCAGCAAGAACTGGCTCGACTCAAAGCCGCGCACGGCTATGCCTTGCTGTTTGATGCGCACTCCATTGCCAGCGTGATTCCGCGCTTGTTTGAAGGGCGGCTGCCGGATATAAACATCGGCACTAACGATGGTGTCAGCTGTCGCACGGCGGTAATTAATGCCATTCAGGACGTCTGCATCGCGCAAGATCAATACAGTTGGGTGGTAAATGGACGTTTTAAAGGGGGTTATATTACCCGCGCCTACGGTCAGCCGGATCAGAATGTACAGGCGGTACAGCTGGAACTGGCACAATGCAATTATATGGATGAGACGCTACCTTTCGCCTGGCGGCAAGAGCGTGCGTCGCAGCTGCAAAAGGTGCTTAAGCCGCTGATGCATGCGTTTATCGACAAGGGAAAGTGTTAATTTAACTGCACCCAGCTTCTACAGCGTTTGTACTGCTTCGACGCAGCCTGTTTTTCCGGGAAAGGGATCGGTCCGGGTTAATAATCTGCAGGGCTGACGGCTGCGTCGGACGTGGGCAACAGCAGGGGATTCGCTGGCGGCCGCTGCCGTGGCCCGCGCCATCATGAAAACGCGGGCGGGTGCCTGTTATAATTTATATCCGGCGTGCGTCCGGGCGCACTAAGTCAAAACGCTGGGCTTCGCTGATGCCGTAATAGGCGCTGGGTCCACCGGCGCGCAGCACCGGCTCGGCTTTGGCGGTTTGATAAATACCGTTTTCCAGCAGTGTTTCATCAATATGGATCGCCACCGCTTCACCCAGCACCAGCCAGCTATTAATTGGCTTGCCGTGTGCGTCTTGTAACTGAATGAGCTGGGCGAGTTTGCATTCAAAATTCACCGGACTTTCTGCCACTAAACTGGCTTTGACCTGTGATGCGCTTAAAGGCGTTAAGCCAGCGAGCGCAAACTCGTCCTGATCGGCGGCCACCGAGGCGGAACTCTCATTCATCGCCTCCGCCAGCGAGCGTGTCGCCAGGTTCCAGACGAACTCTTTGGTTTCAGAAATATTCTGTACGCTGTCTTTCCAGCCGCTGCTGGCAAAGCCAATTATCGGTGGGTGATAGTTAAAACAGTTAAAGAAGCTGTAAGGGGCGAGATTACGATGACCGCTGGCACTGATTGAGCTGATCCAGCCAATCGGGCGTGGACCAATAATGGCGTTAAGCGGATCATGCGGTAGTCCATGACCGACGTGGGGTTGATAAGAGTAACGTTTATGCGTCATGACATCTCCGGGGCGGTTTTTAGTTTATCTTAGCGTCACAGCATCGCCTGAAAGCGAGAGAATTGTGTAAGCGGATCGTGCAGGTTTATTTTCAGCGAGTCACAGCGTATTGTACGCGCGCCAGAATAATTGAGAGAAAGTATGAAAAAGTCAGCCAGCCCGTCACCGTTCCATGTCCGTAATCGTCATCAGGGCGAATATGATTTTGTCGCGTTAACCGCTGCGCACCCGCCTCTGGCGGCAAAAGTGCGGCCAAATGGTTATGGGGCGCAGTCCGTGGATTTTGCCGATCCTGATGCGGTGATGTTGCTGAACCAGGCGCTGATTAAGCTATTTTATGGTCTCGACTGGCAGCTTGCACCCGGCTCGTTGTGCCCGCCAGTGCCGGGACGGGCAGATTATGTGCATTATCTGGCTGATCTGCTGGCGCTGGATAATCATGGCACGATTCCCGTGGCCGATGTACTGGATATTGGTTGCGGCGCTAACTGCATCTATCCGCTGATTGGCCAGGCTGAATATGGCTGGCGCTTTACCGGCACCGAAATTGATGAAAGAGCGCTAAAAGCGGCTAACCGCATCGTGGCGGCTAATCCTGGTTTGCAAAGAATGATCCGCCTGCGTCAGCAAAAAAACAGCGAGGCGATCCTGTCAGGCATCGTGGGTAAAAATGACTTCTTTCATGCTGTGATGTGTAATCCGCCGTTCCATGCCTCCGCCGCAGAAGCCGCCGCCGGTTCGCAGCGTAAAGTACGCAACCTTGGCCTGCAAAAAACGGCACCGCTTAACTTTGGCGGTCAGAATAATGAATTATGGTGTGAAGGGGGAGAGAAGGCGTTTGTCAGTAAGATGATTGCAGAAAGCGTAGCGCTGGGGCGCCAATGCATGTGGTTTACTTCGCTGGTCTCACGTAAAGAAAACCTGCCTGTGCTGGAAAAACAGTTACAGGCGCTGGATGCAGAAGTGCGCGTGGTCAATATGGCACAAGGCCAGAAACAGAGTCGTTTTCTGGCCTGGACTTTTATGCCAGCGGCGCTACGCACGAAACGGCTTAAATAATACGCTGCCTGATGTGGCGGTTATTGTGGTGCGGGTAGCGTGGGTAAGCTTGCACCCGCCATGTCTGGGCCAGTTTGCATTATTTCCACTGTTTGATGCGGCGCTTTAATGCCCGCAGCGTCGAAATGTTTTTTCACCTTGTCATCCAAAGCAAAGCGCACCGTCCACTGCTTGAGCGGCTGAGTGGTAAACGAGACGCGAACAGTAAATGCCTGATTAGTCAACCCCACCAGCCCGGCAAAATTCGGCTCGCCAATCACCATGCCGCGAATTTCTGGATTTTCCAGCAGTTCAGTGACCGCCGATTGCAACGCCTGATTGGCGCGCTCCGTGTCCTGGCTACGATCGACATCATAGTTGGCGACAAATGAGCCAATGCCGCGCACAAAGTTGGCGAAAGTGGTGATCGACGACCACGGAATGATGTGATACGCGCCGGTATCCTGGCGCACGCCCACCGAACGAATTGACATGCGTTCCACCGTGCCAGTAATTGCACCAATAGTAACCAGATCGCCCGTATTCATGCCATTTTCAAACTGGATAAAAATACCGGTGATAATATCCTTTACCAGCGTTTGTGAACCGAACGATACTGCCAGCCCCAATGCACCTGCACCCGCTAATAGCGGAGCGATATTAACCCCAATTTCCGACAGCAAAATCATAATAGTAATGGTGCTGATGACGACCGCCAGCGCATTACGAAATAACGTCAGTAGGGTGCGCGTACGGGCGCTGGGCATTGGACGACCGTGAGAATCAGAGGACAGACGGCTTTCGATCAAACTCGCCAGCACTGTCCAGCCGATAGCCGACAGCAGCAGAATCATCACGATGCGGATCAGAACATCCACCATTTTTTCGCCTGCGCCTACCGTTAACCAGTGCCAGAGATCGAACAGATTCCAGGCATTGAGCAGGAGCAGCACAGTGGCAAACACAGTGATAATACGAGCCAGTTTCAGCATTGCGCGCACCCAGTCATTTACGCGATTTTGCAGTTCAGGGTAGTTACGGCGCAGCTCGGGCGACAAAGTAATGGTTTTACCAATCCAGCGCGTCAACATGCCGGAAGCAAAGGCGGCGATACCAATAATTGTCAGGCTACGTACCGTGGCAGACATCATAAATTTCAGGCTGTCGCCGGGATTGAAAATCGAAAATAAAAACAGGGTAATAAAGTAAGCGCTTGCCATCCAGTGCCAGACCAGCGCGAATGCACGAATAAAGAAGGCAAAAAATGCCATGCTGCGATCGCTTAGCGCAATCAAGGCATGATGAATGTTGCGCTTATTGCTGAATATCAGCCACAGCGCCCAACTGGTCATTATTGCCATAATCGCAATGTTTAATAGCGCGGATATCTGGACATTTACCTGATTAGAGACAATAGGCACAATGACTAATAAGCCATAACCCATCATACCGCTGAGCCAGCTCAGGCGCGTATTCCAGTAACTGGCGCGCGCATCGTTAAGATGAAAAAAGCGCAGCTCGGGAAAGCGCGGGCAAAAAATCAGGCGCAGCAGCGCTTTGAAAAATTCAATTAACGCAAAGGCGTTGAGAAACAGCCCCTGCTGATAGGCAATGGTGCGGCTGTTGGCGTGGAAATTGTCGCTAATAATCTGACCAATAAACAGCGCCAACGCCAGGAGCAGCAAATCAATAATAAATGCGCCAGTGATGGCAGCCGGTAGCTGGAGCCAGTTGCGATGGTCGCGGTTTTTATTTCGTCCCCACTGGCCGAGGTGCCGATAAAGTGGATAAGCCATGCGACGCAGCAGCCAGTAAAGCACAAACAGCGCCAGCGCCAGGCCTGCGAAGTGAGTTAACGCGTTGACAAAGGTGACGGGATTAAAGGATTTATGGGGGGCATAAAGAATATTGTCATGCAGCCGAATGAATTGAGTTGCGACTTCGCCACCGTATTCGCGCGTCATGTCAGTCAATCCTTGCAGCACGGTTTTCTCTTCCTGATCGTCAGTTGGCAGAGTCAATGTTGGCGTATCGGTATGGGCTGGCGTAGCGGTAGTATTACGCAGTTGCTTAATCAACTCTTCTCGCGACTGATCATTTTCAAGGATGTCGGCCAGGGCGACATAAGCGGCTTTTTTATCATTCAGATCGGGTTGATCTGCTGCGTTGTCAGAATCGGTTTTGCCATGTTGTACTGCGACGGTGGCCTGAGGTAATGAAACGGCTTGTGCTGTAGGTAGCGTAACGAAAAATAACAGGCAGAGCAGGATCCAACGTCGCAAGGCATTGCGGGTTGGGCAGGTTGACGACATGGCTTTCTCCTTAGCAACAGACTTGCTTCACAAGAGAAAAAGTATAGACAGGCATAGCGAGTGAAATGTCTTAAAGCAAAAACCCCGTGGTACTTCAGCTGACAGCGGCATTGACTGCGCGCTGATTCCAGAGTCTGGCTTCCTTCGAGACGCTATTGCAGCGTTCCAGCCTGTTTCGGACAGAGACGTTGCCCGCATCACGTCAGGATCGACCTGCACCGGGTTGTGTTCGCCTGTCGCTGCGGGGGAATTTGCATTGATAAAGAGGAAAGTGGGCCGACAAGGCGGCCCGATAAATCACGAAACGTGCTGCAAAAACTCGCGCAGACGATCGCTTGGCGGATTGTTGATGAGCTCGTCAGGCTTGCCGTCTTCGGCAATGCGACCTTTATCAATAAAAATCAGGCGTGAGGCGACTTTCTGCGCAAAGCTGACTTCGTGGGTGACGATGACCATGGTCATCCCTTCTTCAGCTAAATCTTGCATCACCTTTAACACTTCGTGACGGAGTTCTGGATCAAGCGCTGAGGTTGGCTCATCAAATAGCATCATTTTTGGCTTCACCGCTAAGGCACGGGCAATCGCTACGCGCTGCTGCTGACCGCCTGAAAGCTCTGAAGGAAAATGGTGCGCACGTTCAGCAAGGCCAACTTTCTCTAGCAATACCTGCGCCAGCTTGCGCGCATCTTCTTTCTTTGCGCCGCGCACCCGAATCGGACCAAACGCGACGTTATCCAGGGCGCTCATCTGCGGAAACAGGTGAAACTGCTGAAATACCATACCTGCTTCCTGACGGATCAGGCGCTCATCGACATTGGGATCGTTAACTTTCAAACCATCAACAATCAACTCGCCGCTGGTGATCTCCTCCAGTTTATTGATGCAGCGCAGCAGAGTAGATTTGCCTGAACCCGAAGGTCCGATAATCACGACGACTTCGCCCTGGTTGATCTTCAGATCAATATTATGCAGCACCTGCGTTTTGCCAAAATGCTTCGAGACATCTTTAAATTCAATCACAGGATTTTCACCCTTTTCTCAATACGGCGCAGCACAAAGCTCAACACCAGCGTAATCACAAGATAGATGATCGCGACCGCGCTCCAGATTTCCAGCGCGCGGAAGTTACCGGCAATAATTTCCTGACCCTGGCGAGTCAGTTCCGCCACGCCGATAACGATAAACAGCGAGGTGTCTTTAATACTGACAATCCATTGGTTGCCCAGAGGGGGTAACATGCGGCGCAGCGCCAGCGGCATAATGACATAGCGCAGGGTTTCACGGCGTGACAAACCCAGAGCCAAACCGGCTTCGCGGAAACCTTTATTGATCGACAAAACCGCCCCGCGCGTGATTTCCGCAATATAAGCACCCGAGTTGATCATGATGGTGATCACCGCGGCGCTGAACGGATCGATGCGTAAATCCGGGAATGCCATCGGCAGGGCAAAATAGATGAACATCACCTGCACCACGATTGGCGTGCCGCGAATGATTTCAATAAAGACCAAGGCGATATTGTTGGTAATCCAGCCGCCATAAGCGCGGGCAAAACCAGCGACTAAGCCGATGATCAAACCACCTACCAGACCAATGACCGAGATCAATAAGGTCATTTTTGCACCTTCAAGCAGTACGGGTAAGGCAGGCCAGATGACGCTCCAGTCGAACTCCATGGTGAAACTCCAGATATGTTGCGAAGGAAAAAAGCAGGGATAAAATCCCTGCTGAAAATTAACGCATATCGAATTGTTATTTAGGTTCGCTGCCAAACCATTTTTTATACAGCTGGTTATAGATACCGTTCTCTTTCAGTGTCTTCAGCGCGCCGTTTACTTTGGTGCGCAGATCGTCGCTGCCCTTTGGAAAAGCGATGCCATATTGCTGAGCTTCAATGGAATCACCTACTGCTTTGAAGCGGCCTTTCCCCGCGGTGTGGATGAAGTACAGGATATTTGGTGTGTCATGCAGCACCGCGTCAGCGCGGTTGGTGCCTAACTCCATATAAGCATTGTCGATATTTGGAAACTGGCGCAGATCTTTGGTTTTGATATGGGCTTTTGCGTAATCGACAGAACCTGTACCGCTCTTTACGGCAAGTACTTTGCCGTTCAGGTCGCTAATACTTTTAATGTCGTTTTCGTTATTACGCACCATTACCAGTAAACCGCTTTTGTAGTAACCGTCAGAAAATTCAATCGCTTTTTTACGTTCTTCGGTGATGGTGATGCCGGCTAACGCCAGATCAACGTTGCGCGTTTGCAGTGCAGGAATAATTCCACTGAAATCCATGGGCTTCAGAGTGTAATCAAGCTTCAGCTCCTTAGCGATGGCATCCCATAAATCCACATCAAAGCCGACATATTTATCCCCTTGCTTGAATTCAAAAGGAACGAAGGCGGTGTCGGTTGCGACAACCAGTTTTTTTTCTGCTGCGGTAGAAGAGAATGAGAAGGCCAGCGCCAGCGCGGCCACAGAGACTTTAAACAGTGACTTCATCATTTTTTCCTTATTACTATCAGGCTGCAGGCCTGGGTTTGCGGCTTGTCTTATGAAAGTATTATGCCAACTTCGCAAAATCTATGAGATCAGTAGGTTAAATGCACCACCTGTCACCGTTTTGTTTTGCAAAGAAAAGTTGCACTAATTTGGTGACTCATTGTGGTGCGTGACATTTTTTTAGTGCAACGGAAAGTGTGACGTAAAAAAAAGGACGGAGAAAATCAGGAAGGAAAAATTGTTAACGAAGTCATAAAAAGCGGCAGGCAGGACGTAAAACAGGCGGGTTTCCCCGCCTGTTTTATCTTCAAACGTCTTATTCGATATTAGATTCAATAAACCACAGGAATTTATCGAGATCACGTGATGCAGCGGTAAAGATGTCAGCGGTATCTTCATCTTTGACTTCAGTAATGGCTTTACGCACATCGTTAGCGACCACACCGTAGCGATCTGCCAGGGCTTTAAGGTGATCCTGCACGCTGTGAATATTTAGCGGGTAGCTTTTCAGCGGCGTTTTGTCATTAACGACCTGGGTGGTACCCAGCGCGACGCCACCAAGCTGTACCACACGCTCTGCAATGGTGTCCTGATGATCGGTAATGACGGTACGGAAGCCGTCCAGCATTTCATGTACGCCGATAAAGTTAGCACCGCGCATGTTCCAGTGCGCCTGTTTCGTGATCAGCGACAAATCAATAAATTCGACTACCATACGGTTGAGCACCTCAATGGTAGCTTTTTTTTCATTTTCAGCTACGTCATTACGAGTGTAAAGCAGATCAGAAGAATTTGTTTTAACCAATTTAGCGGTACTCATCGTTTCGGTCCTCTCTTTGATGGTTGTCCTAAATGAAACACGGAAATAAGTATAGCAGCGATTTTAGAATTTGCAGTAACGACAATAGCAATGATTGAAATAGATTATTTCTTATCGGAAATAACAAGTTAACCCGACTGGGTTAATACAGTGTTAAATGGCTTGTTAGAAAAAGGTTTTTATTTACAAAGGGTTGGTTTGTTTCGTCAACAGAGTGTACTGGACTGTTTCAAAATAATAATAGTAACGATTCGCTTTTAATTAAGAATAATCATTAAGACTGATTTCATTATTATTTGGCCCACCCGGTTAGCAGGCCAGTTAATTATTTTTCCGCTTTGTTATTTATTTCCACTTCACTTAACTGGCTCTTTTTGGGCTTCATTGTCAGGGTTGAACCAGCCGAAGCAATGATAATCGCCAGTAGCGCCAGACACTGTTTTCCGCTTAAGGTCTCGCCGAGAAATAGCATACCCGACAACGCTGCCATCGCCGGTTCCAGACTCATCAGCGTGCCAAAAATACGTGCAGGTAGACGCGTAAGCACCATCATCTCAAGAGAATAGGGAATGACGCTTGAGAGCAAAGCAACCAGTAAAGCGATGGGCAAGATGTTCCAGTGCCAGATGCCGCTTTCTGCGAATGTCAGACCCAGTGGCACAAAAATTATGGAAGCAATAAGCGAACCCATCGCAACGGTAGCCGGCCCATGCTCTGCGCCTGCGCGCTGTCCCGCCAGGATATAAAATGCCCAACAGACACCTGCGCCTATTGCTAATGCCGCACCAAACGGATCGATTGCCGTCATCGTTGCGCCAAATGGCAACAGGAACCACAAACCCATCACGGCCAGCACGACCCAAACAAAATCCAGCAGACGACGCGAACCCAGTAATGCCAGCGTTAATGGCCCGGTAAATTCTAGTGCAACGGCTACGCCAAGCGGCAGAGTACGAATCGATAAATAAAACATGAAATTCATTGCGCCAAGCGCTAAACCATATATTAACAGCGGCACCCGCTGTTCACGCGTAAAGTGCAGCCGCCATGGTTTAAAAATCGTACAGAGAATAAGCGTGCCTAAACCCAAACGTAAAGCCGTAATCCCTGTTGAGCCTACGGTAGAAAACAGGGATTTTGCCAGTGATGCGCCTCCCTGCAGCGATAGCATGGCGAGCAGCAATACAGCGACAGGCATAAAGACAGGCGCAAAATTTTTGGTGCGGGAGCTAAGGGACATCCTGTGAGCGCATCCTTAATCATGTATGTAACAAGGCGAACAGTGTAATGGAACTGGCAGATAAAAGAGATGATAACGCGCGCTTTAAATGTAGTTTAACCGGGTAAAAAATGAACAAATTTAGTGCCGTTTAGGTAAAGAAACGTCAGGATTTTTTAGGATTTTACTTAAAGCGAAGATTTAATGACAAAAATTATATTGCAGGAATATGATGCTTTTTATAAGAAAAAAGAATGACATACGATCGTGTATTAACGTCCTGTTACACCAAACATTCTGTTAGACAACAAAATCCGGGCAGAGTTTCTTGCTATTTTTTGTTATATTTTCAGCGTTGTCAGGAGAGTGGTACTTTCACATTTGAGGTGGTTATGAAAAAAATTGCATGTCTTTCAGCACTGGCCTGTGTTCTGGCTGTATCCGCAGGTTCTGCAATGGCTCAAAGCACCGTAACCGGTGGCTATGCGCAGAGTGATTATCAAGGCGTTGCTAACAAAGCAAACGGCTTCAACCTGAAATACCGCTACGAAGACGGTTCTAACCCACTGGGTTGGATCGCATCTTTCACCTACACCGAGAAAGATCATCATGGCGGCGGTAACGTTTATGACAAAGGCCAATATTACGGCGTTACCGGTGGTCCTGCTTACCGTCTGAACGACTGGGCAAGCATCTACGGTGTTGTGGGTATCGGCTACGGCAAATACCAGCAGAACTCGACTGTGGTGCGTGACAAATCTGATACCAGCGACGTAGGCTTCTCTTACGGCGCAGGCTTGCAGTTCAACCCAGTTGAAAACTTTGCAGTCGATGTAGGCTACGAGCAGAGCCGCATTCGTAACGTTGACGTTGGCACCTGGATCGCTGGCGTAGGTTACAGCTTCTAAGTTAGCGTAGACTGTCTACAGAAAAACGGCCCTTATCGGGCCGTTTTTTTATTTCTGCGGTTCTTGTCCTGGTTCGCTTTCTATGGTGATTTTACGTATATCTTTCACCTGATCGGCCGTAACCGGCTTCGCATGATTACCCCAGCCGTCACGCACAAACGTTGCCACATCGGCTACTTGCTGATCGTCCAGACGCCAGCCGAAATCCGGCATGGCTAAGCCAGTTGGGGCCGACTGAGTGCTGACACGCTTATCGCCCTGCAAAATCATACTGATGACGGATGAGGGGTCATCGCTGAGCACGGCTGAATTATGGGCCAGCGCCGGGAACGTTCGCGTATAGCCTTTGCCGTCGCTACGATGACAGGCTGCACAGTTATCAAGATAAATTTGAGCGCCAGGCTGGCTGACATCCCCTTTAAACAACGCTTGCGCGGTAGCATCGCTGTTTTGTGGCGCCGGCATAACATGGCTGGCGGGTAATGATTTCAGGTAAATGGCAATAGCATTCAAATCGTTATCGGTCAGAAATTGCGTGCTGTGATTCACCACTTCCGTCATTGAACCGAATGCTGAAGCTTGCGTATTGGCGCCGGTTTTCAGGAATTCGACAATATCCTGTTGCGACCAGCGACCGAGGCCATCTGCCTGAGTCGCCGTGAGATCAGGCGCATGCCAGCCTTCCAGCGTGCCGCCGGCTAGATAGGCTTTATCGGACTGATCCAGCGCTTTTTCCTGAAATCCAATGCCGCGTGGGGTATGACAAGAGCCGCAGTGCGCTAATCCCTGGACGAGATAGGCGCCGCGCTGCCACTGAGCGGATTTGTCAGGCGTGCTGGCAAAAGTTTTATCATCGGTAAATGCCCAGCGCCAAAGCGAAAGCGGCCAACGCATATTGAGCGGCCACGGAATATCGCTGTCGTGATTGGCCTGGCTGACCGGCTTGACGCCCTGCATAAAGTAGTCATAAAGATCATGCAAATCACTGTCGGTGATTTTGGCATAGGAAGGATAGGGCATCGCGGGATAAAGGGAGGACCCGTCTTTCTTCACGCCGCCGCGCACCGCTTTAGCAAAATCATCATAGCTGTAATCGCCAATACCGGTTGATTTATCCGGCGTGATGTTAGTGGAATAGATCGCACCAACAGGCGTACTCATTTTTAATCCGCCAGCGAAGGGTTGGCCACCAGCGGCGGTATGACAAGCGGCGCAATCCCCGGCTATGGACAGATATTTACCGTGCGCAATGGATTCCGGCGTAGCCGCCTGCGCACCGCTCGCTATACCTGCCAGCGCGGCGAGTGCAAAAACTACCTGAGATCTTTTCACCGTCTCTCTCCTTATCAAGCCTGAACCAGCGGACCGGGACTGGCAAGGTAGCGCGTGCGAATCGCCTCGGCGGCGAACAGTGTCGTGGCGCAAACAATGCCGGTTGGGTTGTAAGCAAGGTTCTGCGGGAAGCAGCATGCGCCAGTAACAAACAGATTTGGCACATCCCAGCTTTGCAGATACTTATTCACTACGCTTGTGGAGGGGTTATCACCCATCACCGCGCCGCCAGTGGTGTGTGTGGATTGATAAGGACGTACATCGTAATGGCTATTCAGGGTCTTAAAGGCCACTTCATAGGTTTTGGGATTGATGGTTTTAACGATCTCTTCAGCCCGGTCCTTAATGAAGTTCGTCATCTTCAACTCGTTCTGTTGCCAGTCGAACGTCATCCGCAACAGCGGTTGGCCATAAATATCTTTATAGGTCGGATCAAGATCGAGATAGCATTGACGATATGGCATCACTGAACCCGATGAACCTACGTTCATCGTATGCAGATAATTGTCTTTGATGGCCTGCTTCCAGCCGGAACCCCAACGCGGTGCATCTTTAGGAATGCCCATTTGCTGAATCGGACGACCCCCAGAGAAGGCGGCGGAAATTGTGGCACCGCCCACAAAACCAAGCTTGCTGTGATCGAAATTTTCTGCGTTGAAATCATCAATCATTGTGGTGGTTGCGCCAGTAGCTGCAAACGGATTGAAATAAGTGTCTTTATCGAAGAACAACTTAATGCCGCCGGTCATCTGATAGGCATAATTACGGCCTACCACGCCTTCGCCGGTCATTGGGTTGTAAGGTTTGCCGATATTGGATAAGAGCAGCAGGCGCACGTTATGGAGCTGAAAGGCGCTTAATACCACTAAAGCAGCCGGTTGCTCGATTTCATTACCTTGCGCATCAATATAAGTGACGCCTGTGGCTTTTTTACCGCTGCTGTCGGTATTCACACGGATAACATGTGACTGCGTACGCAGCTCAAAATTACTATGCTGACGTAACGCCGGGATCACGCATGACTGGGGTGAACCTTTAGAGTAGTTAAAACAGCCGAAGCGCTCGCAGTAACCACAATAATTACATACCCCAAGCTGGACGTTATAAGGATTGGTCCAGGATTCGGTACAGTTGGCTGCCGGACACTGGAAAGGGTGATACCCCAGTTTTTGTGCAGCTTGTGCAAACAAATCTCCCGCATAAAGCGTTTGCAGCGGCCTGGTGGGATAATCATTTTTACGCGGTGATTCAAAGGGGTTACCGCCAGCAATTTTTTCACCGTTTATATTGCCTGCCTTGCCTGATGCGCCACAAATTTTCTCGAATTTGTCAAAAAACGGCTCCAGCTCTTCATAGCTAAACGGATAATCCTGCACCGTCATGCCTTCAGGAATAAAGCTTGCTCCATATTTTTCAATGACCGTGCTGCGCATTTTGAGATCTGCTTCCAGCGGGCGCCACAGTTGACCATTCCAGTGCGTCCCTGCGCCACCCACGCCATCGCCCGGCAGGAAAGAGCCAAAGCGGCGGTAAGGCAGGGCAGTCTCGCTGGTTTTGTGGCGTATTGTTACTGTTTCTTTAGCCGCGTTTTGAAACAGCTTCAGGCGAATGCCGTAGGTCAGTTCATCTGCGATACGGGGATAGGCAAAGTCAGGATAAGTATCACGGTTCTCGCCGCGCTCCAGCGCCACAATCTTCAAGCCACTGCTGGCCAGTTCCATCGCCATTAGCGAGCCGGTCCAGCCAAATCCGACGATAACAATATCGACGGAATCTTTTTTTACTGCAGCCATTACACACTCCTTTTACTGGAAATACTGACCGGACCGAGCGGATACGGTTTATTAGGTTGCTGGACCGTATCAATAAAATCGGCACGGGCACCGGGAAAGCCAATCAGCTTCCACGAGGCCAGAGTCTGGTTGCCGCCATGTATCGGATCGGCGAGATACCCTTCTTTGGCGTTTTCCAGTAGCTGCTCAAAAAATAGCTTGCCGTGAATGGCTTCATTGCGGATATGGTCCGCTTCCAGATCGCGCAGCACAGCTTCCTGCTGGCTGGCGTCCAGCTGATAAAAATCTTTCTGAAATTTTTGCTGGCAGTAGTCATCGGTTAATTTGATCCCGACGCGATAAGTGTCGCGCGGCACCAGATGTGACTGATAACCCATTTCCGGTGCGGCTTCGGCAAACGGCGCCTGCATGTACCACAACCGGCCATAGCCGTAAGGAAGTTCCATCTGTTTATCAATATAAACGGGGACCCCTTCGCTGACGGCGCCGGGACCGTTTGCATCGCTGGGAATCAGACGCTCTAAGGCGGCAAGCAGAAATTTCCACTCTTTATCATTGAAGTAGGCAGGAACGTAATCCTGTACTACGCCTTGCGGTTTTTCGGCTGCGGGGGAAGTTAATGAAACGACACCCGTGCTGGCGGCAGCGGCGAGAGGGATGAGCGAGAGCGATTTTTGTAAAAAACGTCTCCGGCCCGAGGGATGCTCTTCAGGCTTGTTGGCTGACATTGCTTTTCCTTGGAAACCCATTACGGGTGGTTTGTTATAAGGTTGTAATTTTTGTTATGGGGAGATTAATTAGGAATGACAAAAGGTTGCAAGAAGAAAATTAGCAGGCTAACTATGAGGCGACTTTTTATTGAAGCGTTTCAGCTCTAGCTATTATGCGGGTTGGAAAAAGTTCAATAACAAACGAAACGGCCAGCGGAAAGAGAGTAACAAAATGTACAGAAGGAGAGGAAAGCCTTTTAGCGGGGCGCTAAAAGGCCAGCGGTGCGGGATGGGTTAACCGCGCCAGATCAAATTTTGGCAGCGGCGATCGGCTGGTTTGTTGCCCAGCAATTTCTCGATCAACATCAGGCGCAGCGTAAACGGGGAACGCGTCAGCAGGCACAACCAGGATTTCACATCCACAGAAGCCATTTTTTCAGCCTGGAAGCATTTGCTGCAATCTAAACAGCATTTCAGGGTGCTCATCGCATCACCTCCCAATTAATGTTGACGCAAAAGCAAGCAGGATCCAGGGATAAAACCCGGAAAATCAGCAGTAAAAGGTAAGGATCCGATATGATCTTTAGCTCGCGGCTGATAGGCCTGCTTACATTACCAACAAATATAGCACTGGCTATACCGTTTAGCCAATGCTAATCAGGAAAAATTTGAGCTTCGTTGCAGCTGGTTTACAATAGGCGCAGCTAATCCGCAGAGCAGGTTAAAGGCGGAAAATAATAAAGAGGAAGCTGAATGAGTCGTCGTGCTAAAAGCGTGGTTTCTGTCCCGCAAGGACCACTAAAAGATATTGAAGAGCATGTCGAAGGTTTTCGGCAGGTGCGTGAAGCGCATCGTCGTGAGCTTATTGATGACTACGTTGAGTTAATCTCTGATTTAATTGGTGAGTTTGGCGAAGCGCGTCAGGTTGATATGGCGGCACGTTTGGGTGTCTCTCAGCCAACCGTTGCTAAGATGTTGAAGCGCCTTAGCAGCACTGGGTTAGTTGAGCAGGTGCCCTATCGTGGCGTATTTCTCACCGCTGAAGGCGAAAAACTCGCGGAAGAGAGCCGTGCACGCCATTATATTGTTGAAACCTTTCTGTTAGCGCTGGGCATCAGCCCGGAAACGGCTCGTCGTGATTCCGAAGGCATTGAGCATCATGTCAGTGATGAAACGCTGGCGGTTTTTCAGAAATTTTACGAGAACCGCTAATTCTTAAGGCGACCGGCCATCATGCCTATCGTGTTTCGTTCGTTTTTGCATGACCGCATTTTGCATCTGCTGGTAGTGACGGGCGCGATCCTTCTGTTTCTGGCCGATTTCTCCTGGCCAGATCTGCCGAAGGCGGTGGACTGGCACACCATGATGACGCTGACCAGTCTGTTGATCCTCACTAAAGGGTTAGAAACCAGCGGTTATTTTGACGTATTAGGCGGGAAGTTAATCGCACGTTTCAGGCATGAGCGTGCGCTAGCGCTGTTTATGGTTCTGGCCGCTGCACTGCTTTCTACGTTTCTGACTAATGATGTGGCGCTGTTTATTTTAGTGCCTTTAACGCTCACGTTACGTAAATTCTCCCGCTTACCGATTTCACGTTTAATTATTTTTGAAGCACTGGCGGTGAATGCCGGATCGTTAATCACGCCTGTTGGCAATCCACAAAATATTTTGTTATGGAGCCACGGTTCGCTCAGTGTGGCCGGCTTTATCTGGCAAATGTTACCGTTGGCGGTCTGGCTGATGTTAACTCTGATGTCGCTAACCTGGTGGTGTTTTTCAAGGCGTGAAATTCATAAACATGGCAATAGCGAAACCCTTCACTGGCAAAAGCCACTGTTTATAGTGAGCGTGCTGTTATATGTCCTGTTTATTATGGCGCTGGAATGGCATCTCACCGGCTGGGCGCTGCTGGCCATTGTGCTGTGTTTTTTAGTGCTGGCGCGTCCGGTATTACTCAATATCGACTGGAGTTTGCTGGCGGTGTTTATCGCCATGTTTATTGATGTTTATTTGCTGACGCATTTACCGCTGTTACAGACGCGTTTTGGTGCCATTGCACATTATGACAAGGGTGCGCTTTATCTGCTGGCCATCGGTTTATCGCAGGTAATCAGTAACGTGCCTGCCACCATACTGTTGCTGCAAAAAGTTCCCCCAACCGAGTTGCTCGCCTGGGCGGTTAATATTGGCGGGTTTGGTCTGCTGCCCGGCTCGCTTGCTAATTTGATCGCGCTACGTATGGCGAAAGATCGCCGCGTCTGGTGGCAATTTCATCTGTTTTCTGTTCCGTTACTGGCCTGGGCAATGCTTAGCGGCTGGCTGTTATTGTTTCTGCTGGCATAAGGCTCATTCTCTCGTCCTGCTAAAGGTGAAATTGACCAGACGTGCGCCTTTCCTCAAGTTATGTAAAGTTACACTGGAATTTGCCAGTTTACGATCTAAGGTTAAATTGACCTTTTATGCCCGAGAATTAGGGCCTTAGCCAGTGATGGGAATTATGAGCGAGAAAGATCAACGCGAGCCACGCCAGGAAGACGCTGATAACGCGGCGGATAAAAACAGTCAGTCAACAGAAAAACAGGATACCCAGGATACTCAGGAAAAGCAGAACAACGATGAGGATGAATCCGAGCGCAAACGCCCCGGTAAAAAGCCGTTGATTATTCTGGCGATTGTGGTGGTCATCATGCTGATCGTTGGCTTCTGGTTTTGGTTTAGCACCCGCAATGAAGAAACCACTGACGATGCGTTTACCGAAGGCAACGCAGTGACAATTGCGCCAAAAGCTTCAGGCTATGTGGTTAAACTTTTAGTCAACGATAACCAGCGCGTGAAAAAAGGCGATCTGCTGGTAGAGATCGATCCGCAGGACAATATGGCGCAGCGCGATCAGGCAAAAGCACAGCTGGGACTGGCGCAGGCGCAACTGCATCAGGCGCAGGCGCAGCTGGCACTGTCGCGCGTGCAGTATCCAGCGCAGCGCGATCAGGCGCTCGCCGATCAGGCTAAAGCGCAGGCTAATCTGCTTAATGCACAAGCGGATTACCGCCGCCAGCGTGGCGTCGATCCACGAGCCACCAGCCAGCGCAACATAGATAGCGCCAGTGCGCAATTGCGTTCCGCCGAGGCGCAATTGCAAAGTGCCAAAGCGCAAGTGGAGGTTGCTTCCCAGATTGCTTTGCAAATCCGTCAGCAGGAAACCAACGTGGAAGCGCGTCAGCAGCAGGTTGAGCAGGCGAAAGCGCAACTGAATACGGCGGAATTAAATCTTTCCTATACCCAGGTTCGGGCACCTTATGACGGCTTTGTCACCAAACGTAATGTGCAGCTGGGCACGCTGGTGCAGGCCGGAACCTCGCTGTTCTCGCTGGTATCACCCGACATCTGGATCACCGCCAACTTTAAAGAGTCACAGCTGGAACGCATGAATCCGGGCGACAAAGTGGCGATCACCGTTGATGCCTGGCCAGATATGCAGCTGGAAGGGCATGTCGATAGTATCCAGATGGGTTCTGGCTCGCGCTTCTCGACTTTCCCGGCGGAAAACGCCACCGGTAATTACGTAAAAATCGTACAGCGTGTGCCGGTAAAAATTGTCATCGATAAAGGTTTAGATCCGAATCATCCGCTGCCGCTCGGCCTGTCGGTTGAACCGAAGGTGACGGTGGAATGAGCCCGTCGCAGAGCTGGAAACCGTCCAGTAATCCGTGGCTGGTTGCTGTCACAGTTACGCTGGCGGTGTTCATGGAGATTCTTGACACAACCATTGTCAACGTGGCGCTGCCGCACATCGCCGGTTCGCTCTCTTCCAGTTACGATGAGTCAACCTGGGTACTGACTTCGTATCTGGTGGCGAACGGCATTGTGCTGCCCATCTCTGCCTTTTTTAGCCGGTTATTTGGTCGCAAGCAGTTTTTTTTGATTTGTATTGTAATGTTCACCCTGTGCTCGTTTCTGTGTGGCATCGCCACCGAGTTATGGCAAATCATTCTGTTTCGCGTGTTGCAGGGCTTCTTTGGCGGGGGATTGCAGCCGGTTCAGCAATCGGTACTGCTTGACTACTTCAAATCGGAAGATCGCGGTAAGGCCTTTGGCCTTTCCTCAATTGCGATAATCGTCGCGCCCGTCATCGGGCCAACGCTTGGCGGCTGGATCACCGATAACTACAGCTGGCGCTGGGTCTTTTTCATTAATATCCCGGTAGGGATTCTTACTGTACTGGCGATCTATCAGTTGCTGGAAGATCCACCCTGGGAGCGTAAATGGGCTAAAGGTCGGCTGAAAATCGATTATATCGGCATATCACTGATTACCCTTGGGCTTGGCTGTTTACAGGTGATGCTGGATCGCGGCGAAGATGAAGACTGGTTCGCCTCGCAATTTATCGTGTTGTTCGCCATTCTGGCGGTGATCGGCATAGTCGGCGCGGTTTACTGGCTGATGTATGCACGTAAACCGGTGGTTGATATATTGGTGATGAAAGATCGCAATTTCTGGGTAGCGGGTTTATTGATGGCTGGTATGGCGATGATCCTGTACGGCAGTTCAGTGATATTGCCACAGCTGGCACAGCAGGATCTCGGCTACACCGCAACCTGGTCAGGTTTAGTGCTGTCGCCGGGCGCGGTGTTAATTGTAATGACCATTCCGCTGGTGTTAAAACTGATGCCGATCGTGCAGACGCGTTACATTATCGCGTTTGGGTTCTCCTGCCTTGCCGTCGCGTTCTTCTATTCGGCGAGCTTAGCGCCAAATATTGATTTCACCACGCTGGTATTGATGCGTAGTGCGCAGTCGATCGGCCTTGGCTTTCTGTTTGTGCCGCTCACCACCATTGCTTTCGTAACTATTCCACAGCGCCTGAATGCCGATGCTTCCGCGCTGTTTACTATGTTCCGTAACGTTGCCGGATCGATTGGTATTTCGCTGTCTACCGCCGCCATCACCGAACGCGAACAGGTGCGGTCCGCGCATATGGTGCACAACATGACGCCTCTTAACGAGCAATTTAACATCACCATACAGCACTGGGCGCAGGCAATTCGCGACTTCACTTCGGCGGTTGGCGATCCGATGACGCTGGCGGCCGGGCAGCTTTATCAGGAGATGATCGCGCAGTCGCGTATTCTCGCCTACATCGACGTTTTTTCAGGTTTGAGCATTATCGCTCTGATATTGATTCCATTTTGTTGGCTGCTGGCGCCGATTAAGAGCGAAGGCAGTGCAGGAGCACACTGACATGCAGGTTATGTTTTCTCGCGGTCTGAAGCCGTTGAGCTTATTGACGCTGACAATATGGCTGACGGGTTGTGCTGTCGGGCCAGATTATCAGGCCCCAAAACCACAGATGCCGGGCGGCTATAACTCGCTGGATTCCCAGGAAGCCTCGAAACCGCAATCTTCGGTGGTAGATACCCGCTGGTGGCGCAACTTTAACGATCCCCAGCTTGATAGCCTGATTGCGCGTGCTATTGAAGGTAATCTGACATTGCAACAGGCTGTGTTGCGTATTGCTGGCGCGCGTGAGCAGCTGGCGCAGGCGCAGGGCAGCTTATTTCCCAGCCTGAACGGCTCAGCCAGCGTCATGCGCCAGCAGCCTGGTCTGAAGGGCCTGTTGAAGTCAAATGGCGCTTACGATCAGCTTGATAGTGACGTCGCCAGCCAGCTTAACAGCCTGACGCAGCCGGTGACGCTTTATCAGGGCAGCTTTGACGCCAGTTGGGAGCTGGATCTATGGGGCAAAGTACGACGTCAGGTCGAGGCGGCAAACGCCCAGACGCAGGCGGCTATTGAGCAGCGTAACGATGCGTTAGTATCATTAGAAGCCGAAGTGGCGCGTGCCTGGCTGCAACTGCGCGGTGCGCAAGCCACGGTACAAACCCTGCAACAACAGATCGATGTCGCACAACAAACCACTCAGCTGACGCTAAGCCAGCAGCGCCACGGCCTGGCGCCGTTGACCGATGTAGAAAATGCCCACGCCCAGCTCAGTACGCTGCAGGCGCAGCTGCCGCAGTATCAAGCCCAGGCTCGCCAGGCAATGAACGGATTAGCCGTGCTATTAGGGAAAACCCCTGGCGCGCTGGATACCGAACTGAATACGCCGAAAGCGATACCGGCGCTGCCGAAGATTGTCTCTGTTGGTATTCCGTCAACGCTGGCGCGCCGTCGGCCGGATATTCGACAGGCAGAAGCCACGCTACATGCACAAACCGCCAATATTGGCGTTTCAGTGGCGCAGCTGTTCCCTGATTTGTCGTTGACCGGACAGCTTGGGGTACGCAATACCGATGCCAGCTATCTGGATAACTGGAGCAGCCATTTTTATAGCTACGGCCCTTCATTATCGATCCCAATTTTTCAGGGCGGACGGCTGGTATCGAGCGTAAAACTGGCACGTGCGCAGCAGGCCAGCGCGGCGCTGGATTATCGTCAAACCGTGCTAACCGCATTGCAGGACGTTGAAAATGCGTTGGTAAGTTATCGCGCCGATCAACAGCGTGTGACTGCACTGGATGAAACGACCGGCGCGCTACAACGTGCGTTTGATTTAGCCAGCGACAGCTACCGACAAGGGCTTTCTACCTTCCTTGATGTGCTGGATGCCCAGCGACAGTTAGCGCAGGCTCAGGAACAGGCGACTCAGGCAAAAATGCAAAGCGGGCTGGATTTAGTCGCGTTGTATAAAGCCCTGGGCGGCGGCTGGGAAACCTATCAACAGGTTACTTTGCCGCAGTACGATGTCTTTGGGCCGGCGACGCAGGTGAATTAACACTGCAAAGAAGGCGCAGAGAACCTCTTTCACTTTCGCTATGTCAGCAGATCGACCACCAGCGTGCGCTTAAAAATTAGCAACGTTACGCCTGTTTTATTCAACGGTAACGTTCCGCTGGTGCGCTAGCTATTATGGACGCAGCAATAACTGAAATCAGTCTCGCCAGTGAAACAGTGGGAGTCACTCCCGCCACGTTTCGCCGTTCTGCCTGCCATTATGACAAAAGGTGAAACGAACCAGGCTGTAACGCTTTCATAAGCAGACCGTTAATTATTTGTCTGACCTAATGCGCGGCAATATGTGCCGTGACCTTCTGGCGCAATTTTCAGTGGTGAAGAGCAAAAGAATTTAAAAGCGACAAATTCCCGAAAAGCACAAAGAAGCCCGTTAAGGAAATTATTCTTATTTGCTTTTTCCCCGTCTGGCGTTGTGGGTCCGTTATGCTGCCCTTACTGGGTGAGTAATAAGCGAGCGTTAATTCTGCGGAACGCGGCATTTTTATGACGACTGACATAAGGGCGATACCGGATTTTCGCAGAATTGCGCGTCGGGAAAAGGTATCGTCACAGTCTGCTGTCGAAACAGGCGGCATAACGCAGGGAAAATAATTAACGCTAATGAAATATAAATTTCTAAAACTGAGGCTGTTCTGATAAAAACAGCGAAAAATTAGCCAGAGGGTAAAGGGTTTATCATAAAAAATGTGATGGGTAGCGCAATTTTCACTCGGTTTTATGACGCGTTACGAAAAATTAATTTTCCATTCTTATTGTTAATGGCATAAATAATCTATTTTCTTTAGGTGTTGTGACATCACCAGGAGAAAATATGTCCAGAGAAAGCTACCTCACCCCTAACAAAGCCTCCGGGCCAAACAGCGCTGTCCGTACCGAACCCTTTGTAAAAGTGATTGCTGTCGTTGCCACGCTTGGCGGCCTGCTGTTTGGCTATGACACCGGCGTCATTTCCGGTGCGCTGCTGTTTATGGGCCCGGAACTCCATCTCACTCCATTCACCACCGGCTTAGTGACCAGCAGCCTGCTGCTTGGTGCAGCTTTTGGCGCGCTGGCGTCTGGACAATTTGCCGCTGCCGCTGGTCGAAAAAAAATCATTCTGATCTTAGCCGTAATCTTTGCCACCGGCGCATTGGGCTCGTCGTTAGCACCGGATGTGAACTGGATGGTTTTTTTCCGACTGGTGCTGGGAATTGCGGTTGGCGGCGCTGCCGCGACCGTACCCGTTTACATCGCAGAAATTGCCCCGGCAAATAAGCGTGGGCAGCTGGTCACGCTGCAGGAACTGATGATCGTCTCCGGTCAAATGCTCGCCTATATCTCTAATGCCGGTTTTAACGCCGCGTGGGGAGGGGAAACAACCTGGCGCTGGATGTTGGCAATCGCCACCATTCCGGCGGTGCTGTTATGGTTTGGCATGATGTTTATGCCTGATACGCCGCGCTGGTACGCCATGAAAGGCCGTCTGGCTGAAGCGCGACAGGTTCTGGAGCGCACACGTGTGAAAGAGGACGTTGACTGGGAGCTGACGGAAATTGAAGAGACGCTGAGCGAAGAGAGTCAACAGCATCCCGGTCTGGGTGAACTACGCAAGCCGTGGTTGTTGAAGCTATTCCTGATTGGCGTGGGGATCGCGGCCATTCAACAGCTCACTGGCGTCAATACCATTATGTATTACGCACCGATGATGCTAAAAGCGGTCGGTATGAGCAACAGTGCCGCCTTGTTTGCCACTATTGCTAATGGTGCAATTTCCGTACTGATGACGTTTGCCGGTATTTGGCTGCTGGGGAAAATAGGTCGTCGTACCATGATAATGATCGGCCAGTTTGGTTGCACGGCGTGTTTATTATTTATCGGCACCGTTAGTTATTTAATGCCGGAGACGGTAAATGGTCAGCCGGATGTCTTACGCAGTTATATGGTATTACTGGGCATGTTGATGTTCCTTAGCTTTCAACAAGGCGCACTCTCACCGGTGACCTGGTTGCTACTGTCAGAAATTTTCCCTACGCGCCTGCGCGGCATATTTATGGGCGGGGCGGTGTTTGCCATGTGGATTGCTAATTTTCTTATTTCATTGATGTTTCCCCTTTTACTGGCAAGCGTCGGTCTTTCTGGTGCGTTCTTTATCTTTGCGGTGATAGGTATTGGCGGCGCAATTTTTGTCGTGGCCTGCGTACCGGAAACGCGTAACCGCAGCCTTGAGCAGATTGAGCATTATTTGCATGACTGGTTATCAACCAATGAAGAAGCGCAAACGCTAACGCCTGTAATTAAAAAAACCTCCTAACGTTAAGAATACGCAAAGAGAAATAAGCCTGGTTTATTAACCAGGCTTATTTTTTTGCTTCAAGTTGTACAGCGCTTCTGAGCAATGTCGAACTTTAGCCTTGGTTAAATCCCTTGCTGACCAGGGGATAACAGGAATAACGCTGACACAGTTTTATGCTTTCCTTTAAGCACAATCGGTAACTTTTCATAAAATTCTAACGACTGAAATCGATTCCAGCCGCCAGGATTAACGCAGCGCGACTGTTAATTTCACGTTAATAAAAGATCTAAAATGACCCACTAAAAAATGTATCACCATTTAAAATACGGTTCGGGATTATCTGGAGTGTAAAATTAATTTATTTTTTTATTTGAATTAGGTAATCTTATCGCTACAGTTTTAATTACCCCCTTCAAACAAGGACATTGTGATGAGTGATGCATTTAAAGTTCTGAACAACATTCGCACATTACGTGCCCAGGCTCGTGAGCTGCCACTTTCTGACCTGGAAGAAATTCTCGAAAAATTAACCGTTGTCGTGACTGAACGTCGCGAAGAAGCAGAAGCGGAAGAAACTCAAAATCGCGAAAAAGAAGAGAAGCTGTCTAAATATCGCGAAATGCTGTTGGCAGACGGTATTGATCCCAATGAATTATTAGGCGCTCTGGAGCCAGGTAAAAAACGCGCTAAGCGTGCTCCGCGTCCAGCAAAATATTCTTACACTGACGAAAACGGTGAAACGAAATCATGGACTGGCCAGGGCCGTACCCCGGCTGCGATTAAAAAAGCGCTGGATTCTGGTAAAAGCCTGGATAGTTTCCTGATCGATTAATTGGCACATTCCTTGTAATGTGGGAGCCGAGGACCTGTTATTGGTGTCTCGGCTTTTTTATTTATCGCTGTTCTACGCCAGGCTGCATGTGCATTGGCTGCTTCTGAGTGACGTCACATTATTAACCGCATTGCTCAAATTGACCGATTGCCGTCTGTCTGCACATAAATTTTCAAGGGATATTCCCACTTATCAAACACCTTGTTGGGTCCGCACGCCTTGCGCTGGCGTGCGCTACATCACATCTGGCATAATAGCTGCCGTTTTTTCATCCACTTCTTCATAAAGGTCAATGCCGTGTTAGTTAGCAGCAATATCACCATGCAGTTTGGCAGCAAGCCACTGTTCGAAAATATCTCCGTTAAATTTGGCGGCGGTAATCGTTACGGTTTAATCGGTGCGAACGGCAGCGGTAAATCCACCTTCATGAAGATTTTGGGTGGCGATCTGGTCCCAAGCGGCGGTAATGTTTCTTACGATCCTAATGAACGTATCGGTAAGTTACGCCAGGATCAGTTTGCCTTCGAACAATATAGTGTGCTTGATACCGTAATCATGGGTCACAATGAATTATGGGAAGTTAAGCAAGAGCGCGATCGTATATATGCCCTGCCAGAAATGAGCGAAGAGGACGGCTATAAAGTGGCTGACCTTGAAGTGCTGTATGGTGAAATGGATGGTTACAGTGCTGAATCTCGTGCCGGAGAGTTATTACTTGGCGTGGGTATTCCGGTTGAACAACATTATGGGCCGATGAGTGAAATTGCACCGGGCTTTAAATTGCGCGTATTGCTGGCGCAGGCGCTGTTTTCTAATCCCGATATTTTATTGCTGGACGAACCCACCAACAACCTGGACATTGATACCATTCGCTGGCTGGAGCAGGTTCTTAACGAACGCGACAGCACCATGATTATCATTTCGCATGACCGCCACTTTCTGAATATGGTCTGCACCCATATGGCAGATTTAGATTACGGTGAGTTACGCGTTTATCCGGGTAATTATGATGAATATATGACCGCAGCAACGCAGGCGCGTGAACGTTTGTTAGCCGATAACGCTAAGAAAAAAGCGCAAATTGCCGATTTGCAATCATTTGTAAGTCGCTTTAGCGCCAACGCATCTAAATCACGTCAGGCAACTTCGCGCGCGAAGCAAATGGATAAAATTAAGCTGGAAGAAGTGAAAGCGTCCAGCCGTCAAAATCCCTTTATTCGTTTTGAGCAGGACAAGAAACTGTTCCGTAATGCGCTCGAAGTAGAAGCATTAACCAAAGGGTTTGATAACGGTCCGCTGTTCAAAAATTTAAATCTGATGCTTGAGGTGGGCGAAAAATTAGCGGTGCTGGGGGCTAACGGTATCGGTAAATCGACTTTTCTGAAAACGCTGGTGGGCGAACTCACGCCGGATAACGGCAGCGTTAAATGGTCAGAAAATGCGCGCATTGGTTATTATGCCCAGGATCACGCAGAAGACTTTGCTAACGATCTGACCGTATTTGACTGGATGAGTCAATGGAAACAGCCGGGTGATGATGAACAAACCGTGCGCGGTATTCTCGGTCGCCTGCTATTTTCTCAGGATGATATTAAGAAACCGGCTAAAGTACTTTCTGGTGGTGAGAAGGGACGTATGCTGTTTGGCAAATTAATGATGGAAAAGCCAAACATCCTGATTATGGATGAGCCCACCAACCACCTTGATATGGAATCTATCGAATCGCTGAATATGGCGCTGGAAATGTATGAAGGTACGTTGATTTTCGTTTCGCATGATCGGGAATTTGTGAGCTCGCTGGCAACCCGTGTGTTGGAAATGAAAGAAGACCGTGTTGTGGATTTCACCGGCAATTATGAATATTACCTGCGTAGCCAGGGCATCGTATAAAACAAACCGGGGCAGTTCGCTGCCCCGGTTTTTTACTGTCCACAGACTTCACAGTGTGCGTCCTGCACCACCTTTATGCTGCGAAATTCTGCGCTCATCGCATCGTACATTAACAGACGCGAGGTGGCGGGGGTGCCGTAGTTTGTCAGGAGTTTAATCGCTTCCATCGCCTGCATCGCACCAATCACCCCTACCAGCGGTGCCATTACACCTGCCTCCACGCAGCTTAGCGTCTGCTCACCAAACAGGCGGCTGATGCAGCGATAGCAGGGCGTGCCGGGCTGCCAGGAAAAAACGCTGATTTGGCCCTCCATACGAATCGCCGCCCCTGATACCAGCGGCACGCGTTGTTGACGACAAAGTCGATTGAGCTGCTCGCGTGCCTGAACGTTATCAGTACAATCCAGCACAACCTGCTGGTTTGCAATCAGCGCCAGCATCGCGTCATCGTCATAGCGTGCGTTAAGGCGGTGCAACTTACAGTGCGGATTGATCGCCGCCAGACTTTGCGCAGCGGACGCCACTTTAGCGCGACCGACATCGGCATCATGATGCAAAATCTGTCGTTGCAGGTTTGACAGCGAAACCGTGTCGAAATCAAGCAAGGTTAAATTGCCCACGCCCGCCGCTGCCAGGTACGGAGCCGCCGCACAGCCTAAGCCACCTAAACCCACCACCAGAGCGTGGCTGGCTTTAAGCTGTTCCTGCCCGTCAAAATCAAAGCCGCGCAACACGATTTGCCGGTTGTAGCGCAGCATCTCCTTATCGCTGAGTTCGGGCAGCATTTATCCCTCCAGCAGGACATTAAACGGTTCTATTTCTACCCATTCACCCGCTTCGACATCTCCACGCTCACGCTCCAGCACGATAAAGCAGTTGGCCTGCGCAAAAGAGCTGAATACATGCGAGCCTTGCGGACCGGTGGTATGCACTTCTAATTCGCCCTGATCGTTTTGACGATAAAAGCCACGCTGGAAATCAAGGCGACCGGGGGATTTTTTCAATGGCGTGGCGGCACGAACTTTTTGACGGGGCGGCAGGGCTGATTTTTTCTGTCCGGTCAGCGTGGCAAGCAGCGGAACAACTAACTGATAAAAGGTTACCGCCGCCGATACCGGATTACCCGGCAAACCGCAGAACCAGCTGCTGGTGAGGCGTCCAAAGGCAAAGGGCTTACCGGGTTTAATGGCCAGTTTCCAGAAGGTGATCACGCCTAACGTCTCCAGCATGGTTTTGGTGAAATCGGCTTCACCGACCGAGACGCCACCGGTACTGATCACCACATCTGCCTGGCGATCGGCTTCTTCAAAGGCAACGCGTAACGCATGGGGATCATCTTTAATAATGCCAAGATCGATCACTTCGCAGCTCAGTTTTTTTAGCATCAAAGACACGGTAAAGCGGTTGGTATCGTAAATCTGGCCTGCCGCCAGCGCCTGACCAACCGGCTGTAATTCGTCACCGGTTGAGAATATCGCGACCCGTAGCTTACGCAGCACGCTGACTTCTGCGATACCCAGCGAAGCCAGCAACGGAAGTTCAGCCGCACCAAGACGTACGCCAGCCGTCAGCACCGTTTGTCCCTCGCGAATAACATCGCCGAGCAGGCGAATATTTTGTCCAAGGGTTACCGGTGCAGTAAGCGTTATGGCGTTGCCATGCTGTTCGGTTTCCTCCTGCATCACCACCGCTTCACAGCCTGCGGGGAGCGGCGCACCGGTCATAATACGCACTACACTGCCAGCAGGCCATTCGCCCGTGAATGGCGCACCCGCGAAGGCTTTACCGGCAATGGGCAGCGGCTTTTTGCTGGCGGCATCAGCCAGGCGAATGGCATAACCGTCCATCGCGGCGTTATCAAAGGGGGGCACATCGATGGGTGATGTCACTGCGCGGGCCGTAATACGTCCGGCAGCTTCAGCCAGTGACACGCTGAGGGAATCGGTGACTGGCGTCAGTTGCGCCAGCATTTTTTCCTGAGCATCCTCAAGAGAGATTAATTCTGCGGTCAAGCTTTCCATTGGGATTCAACCTGGGGTTAGTGCATTTGCTGCTTATTATGGTGGCATTTGTATTTGCTGCAACGGCATAAGCCACAATAAAAGGTTATGACCAGGTTAACAGTTTCCGCTTTACATCCCATAATAGGCTTTCTATAGTCAAAAATTAACAAAAATGGGTGAAAACCATTCTAAATCAGGGATTTTCAACCCTGATGCAACGACAGGGCAAGCGTTATGGTAACTGCAGTTATCGCCATTCACGGTGGGGCGGGCGCGATTACGCGTGCCGCGATGAGCGCCGAAAAAGAGCAACAGTATCGTCAGGCATTAACCCATATTGTTACGCGCGGGCAGCAAATGCTGGCGCAGGGCGCAAGCGCACTGGATACGGTGACCGAAGCGGTACGTTTGCTGGAAGAGTGCCCGCTGTTCAACGCGGGCAAAGGCGCGGTATTTACCCACCGGGGCACCCATGAACTTGACGCCAGCGTCATGGATGGCCGCACGCTGGAAGTCGGCGCGGTGGCAGGGGTGACGCGCATCCGTAACCCAGTGCTGGCGGCGCGGGCTGTGCTGGAAACCAGTCCACATGTGCTGTTTATCGGCGCAGGCGCGGAACAGTTTGCCCTCTCTCAGGGAATTGAGCAGGTCGAGCCTGACTTTTTCTCCACCCCTGAGCGCTGGGAACAGCTGCAACGTGCGCTAAACAGCGACCAGCTGGTGCTCGATCATGACGGCGAGGCGCAAAGCCACAGCGACGATCCGCTCAACCCCGACCATAAATTCGGTACGGTCGGCGCAGTGGCACTGGATAGCAACGGTAACCTTGCCGCCGCAACCTCAACGGGCGGAATGACCAATAAACAAGCCGGGCGTGTGGGGGATTCACCGTTGCCCGGTGCCGGTTGTTACGCGGCTAACGACAGCGTAGCGGTTTCCTGTACCGGCACGGGCGAAGTGTTTATCCGCACGCTAGCAGCCTATGACGTTGCCGCGCAGATGCGCTACGGCGCGCGCAGTTTGCAGCAGGCAACTGTCAGTGTCATACATGATAAGGTGCTGGAGATGGGCGGTAGCGGCGGGCTGATCGCGATCGATCATGCAGGAAATGTCGCACTGCCGTTTAACAGCGAAGGCATGTATCGGGGATTTGCGCGCGTAGGTGAAGCGGTTGAAGTGGCGATTTACCGCGAAAGCTAAGGAGCAGGCATGACTGATCGGCAAGCAGTGTTTATGGCGCCAGAGCAGGTACTGGCCGTGCGCGACTTAAATGTGCGGTTCCAGCATGAAGGTGTGATAACGGAAGCGGTGCGCCAGCTTTCTCTCGATCTCCATCGTGGCGAAACGCTGGCGCTGGTGGGAGAATCCGGGTCGGGTAAATCCGTTACTTCGCTGGCGTTGATGCGGCTGATTGAGCAAAGCGGTGGGAGGGTCAGTGGCGAAATCCAGCTACGGCGGCGCAACGGCGAGATGCTGGACATCATGCGCGCTTCACCCGGCCAGATGCGGCGAGTGCGCGGTGCTGACATGGCGATGATTTTTCAGGAGCCGATGACCTCGCTTAATCCCGTATTTCCGGTGGGCGAACAGATCGCCGAATCCATTCGCTTACATCAGGGTAAAAGCCACAGCCAGGCGCTGGCCGAAGCGCGTCGTATGCTGGATTTGGTGCGCATTCCCGACGCGCAAAATGTCCTGAAGCGTTTTCCCCATCAGCTTTCCGGTGGGATGCGCCAACGCGTCATGATTGCGATGGCGCTGTCGTGTAAACCGGCGCTGCTGATTGCTGATGAACCCACCACCGCGCTTGATGTGACCATCCAGGCGCAAATCCTTCAGCTGATCCGCGTGCTGCAAAAAGAGATGCAAATGGGAGTGATTTTTATCACTCACGATATGGGCGTAGTGGCAGAAATGGCCGATCGTGTACAGGTGATGTACCGCGGCGATGTGGTTGAAAACGCACCGGTTGAGCAGCTGTTTAGCGCGCCGCAACAGCCCTATACCAAAGCGTTACTGGCAGCGGTGCCAAAACTCGGTGCCATGAGCGGCCAAACTTTACCGGCAAAATTTCCGCTATTGCAGGGTGAAAACAGCGAAGCAACGCCGCAGGATACGGTACAACATGCAGAGGCACCGATTTTGCAGGTGCGCGATCTGGTCACGCGCTTTGATATTCGTAGCGGCCTGCTCAACCGGGTCAGAAGTCGCGTGCACGCAGTAGAGAAAGTGAGTTTTGATCTCTACGCTGGCGAAACGCTGGCGCTGGTGGGGGAATCGGGCTGCGGTAAATCTACCACCGGGCGATCCCTGCTACGGCTGGTCGCGAGCCAGGGGGGTACTATCACCTTTAATGGTCAGCGCATTGATGATTTGTCCGGCCAGGCGCTGGCACACCTAAGACGCGATATTCAGTTTATTTTCCAGGATCCTTATGCCTCACTCGATCCACGCCTGACGGTCGGTTTTTCTGTTATGGAGCCGCTGCTGGTGCATAACATAATGCCACGCCGCGAAGCAGAGCAGCGCGTGGCCTGGCTGCTGGAAAAAGTGGGTTTGTTACCGGAACATGCACAACGTTATCCGCATGAATTTTCGGGCGGCCAACGCCAGCGTATCTGTATTGCGCGCGCCCTGGCACTCAACCCAAAAGTGGTCATTGCCGATGAGTCGGTATCAGCGCTTGACGTATCAATCCAGGCGCAAATTATTAATTTAATGCTCGATCTGCAACGTGAATTCGGTATCGCTTTTCTGTTTATTTCTCATGATATGGCAGTGGTAGAACGCATCAGCCATCGCGTAGCCGTCATGTATCTTGGACAGATTGTTGAGATGGGACCGCGCCAGTCAGTATTTGAACAGCCGCAGCATCCTTACACTAAAAAACTGATGGCTGCAGTGCCGGTTGCCGATCCGGCGCACCGGCGTCGTGAGCGGGCTTTAATGGTGGATGAAATTCCCAGCCCAATTCGTTCGTTGGGTGACGAACCGGAAGTCGCACCGCTGTTGGAGGTCGCTCCGGGTCATTTTGTTGCCCGCCATGTTATCAGCGTGACCTGAGTAAAATGAAAGCACGTCGCTTCGACGACTAACCAGACAGGGATTACAGGAGAAAAAAATGCATATTACGATGCGTAAAGGGTTACTGGCTGCAGGTGTGCTGAGCAGCGCGATGGCGCTGCCTGCCTGGGCGGCGCAGGATGTAGTGGTTGCCGTGGCTTCCAATTTCACTACCCTGGACCCCTACGATGCCAACGATACATTGTCGCAGGCGGTGGCGAAATCCTTCTATCAGGGCCTGTTCGGCTTCGACAAAGATATGAAGCTGATCAACGTCCTGGCAGAAAGCTATCAGGCCAGTGATGACGGCCTGACTTACACCATTAAGCTGCATTCCGGGATTAAATTTCAGGATGGAACTGACTTCAACGCTGAAGCAGTGAAGGTCAACCTCGATCGCGCCAGCGATCCCGACAACCATCTGAAGCGTTACAACCTGTTCAAATATATCGCTACCACCGAAGTGGTTGATCCAACCACGGTGAAGATTACCCTGAAGCAACCGTTCTCCGCTTTTATCAACAACCTTGCGCACCCGGCAGCGGCCATGATTTCTCCCACCGCGCTTAAAAAGTATGGCAAGGACATCGGCTTTCATCCGGTGGGAACCGGCCCGTTTGAGTTCGTGACCTGGAACCAGACCGATTTCGTGAAGGTGAAGAAATGGGACGGCTACTGGAAGAAAGGGTATCCGAAGCTCGACAGCATTACCTGGCGTCCGGTAGTGGATAACAATACCCGTGCGGCAATGCTGCAAACTGGCGAGGCTAACTTTGCTTTCCCGGTGCCCAATGAGCAGGTTAAGTTGCTGAAGAAAAACAGCAAAATTGACGTGGTCACCACGCCGTCGATCATGCAGCGTTACATTAGCCTGAACGTGACGCAAAAACCTTTCGATAATCCAAAAGTGCGCGAAGCGCTGGAGTACGCAATAAACCGTCAGGCTCTGGCAAAAGTCGCTTTTGCCGGTTACGCCACGCCAGCAACCGGTATTGTGCCGCCCACTATCGACTTTGCCCAGGCCTATCCAGCGATTCAGTACAACCCGGCAAAAGCCCGCGAATTGCTGAAAGAAGCCGGTTATCCAAATGGATTTGAAACCACGCTCTGGTCCTCGCACAACCACAGCACCGCGCAGAAGGTGTTGCAGTTTACCCAGCAGCAGCTGGCGCAGGTTGGCGTGAAAGTCAAAGTCACGGCCATGGATGCCGGTCAACGTGCCGCTGAAGTGGAGGGCAAAGGGCAGAAAGAAAACGGCGTGCGCATGTTCTACACCGGCTGGGCCGCATCAACGGGCGAAGCCGACTGGGCGTTAACACCGCTTTTCGCCACCACGTCAGCGCCGCCAGCCATCTTTAACACCGCGTTTTATAGCAATCCGCAGGTGGATAAAGACCTGCTGGATGCGCTGAAAACCACCGATCGTACTCAGAAGGCCAAACTGTATAAAGATGCGCAGGATCGTATCTGGAATGACCATCCGTGGATCCCGCTGGTGGTCGAACAGTTGGTGTCGGCTAACAGCAAAAATCTCAGCGGTTTTTACGTCATGCCTGATACCTCATTCAGTTTTGATGAAGCCAGCCTGAAGTAACGGAGCAGGCCAGCCTGCCCGGCTGGCCGCGATTGCGCGGAATGTTGCATGCTTAATTATTTTCTAAAACGACTGTTGGGGCTGATCCCCACATTGCTGATCGTGGCAGTGCTCGTGTTCCTGTTTGTTCATCTGCTACCGGGCGATCCGGCACGGCTGATTGCCGGCCCTGATGCGGATGCATCGGTGGTAGCAATGGTGCGTCAGGAGCTTGGGCTGGATTTGCCGCTGCCTCAGCAGTTCTGGCACTTTATTCTCAATGCGTTGCAGGGCGATTTCGGTCAGTCAATGGTATCGAAACGCCCGGTTGCGGATGAGATTGCTTCACGCTTTATGCCGACATTGTGGTTAACGCTGGCCAGCATGATCTGGGCGGTGATTTTTGGCATGACCATTGGCATTGTCTCTGCCGTGTGGCGTAACCGCTGGCCCGATCGCATCGGTATGTCGCTGGCAGTTTCCGGTATCTCGTTTCCCGCTTTTGCGCTGGGTATGCTGCTGATGCAGGTCTTCTCGGTTGAGCTTGGCTGGTTGCCGACCGTCGGTGCCGATAGCTGGCAGCACTATATTTTGCCCTCCATCACGCTGGGCGCGGCAGTGGCCGCAGTAATGGCGCGCTTCACACGCGCCTCGTTTGTTGAGGTGATGCAGGAAGACTATATGCGCACCGCCCGCGCCAAAGGCGTGCGGGAATCGCTGGTGGTGGTAAAACACGGTTTGCGCAACGCTCTGATCCCGGTAGTTACCATGATGGGACTGCAATTTGGCTTCTTGCTGGGAGGCTCGATTGTGGTGGAAGTGGTATTCAACTGGCCGGGACTGGGCCGTTTGTTGGTGGATTCAGTAGAGATGCGCGATTACCCGGTTCTTCAGGCCGAGGTGCTGCTGTTCTCGCTGGAATTCATTTTGATCAACCTGATTGTTGACATGCTGTATGCGGTCATCAACCCGGCCATACGCTACAAATAAGGAGTCGCGATGAAAAACTGGCGACGCGAGGCGGCATTAAAAGCCATGCCGCTGATAAAGGAAAGTCGGGTGCGCACGCCGTGGCGTGAATTCTGGCGGCGCTTTAAGCGGCAACCAGTGGCGTTGTTGGCGGGCTTGTTTGTGGTGGCGTTAATTATTCTGGCGTTTATCGCGCCTTATATTGCGCCATTCGATGCTGAAAATTATTTTGATTACGACCGGCTGAATGAGGGACCGTCGCTGATGCACTGGTTTGGCGTGGATTCGCTGGGCCGCGACATTTTCAGTCGGGTGCTGGTGGGAACGCGTATCTCGCTGATCGCGGGGTTCTTTTCCGTTGCGATTGGCGCGTTTATTGGCACGCTCTTTGGCTTACTGGCGGGTTATTACGAAGGCTGGTGGGATCGTATCACCATGCGTGTTTGCGATGTGCTGTTTGCTTTTCCCGGTATTCTGCTGGCGATTGCGGTGGTGGCAATCATGGGCAGCGGTATGAACAATGTGGTGGTTGCGGTCGCCATTTTCAGCATTCCGGCTTTTGCTCGCCTGGTACGCGGCAATACGCTCGTGCTCAAGCATCAAACTTATATTGAGTCGGCGCGCAGCATTGGCGCGTCTGACTGGACCATACTGACGCGTCATGTCTTGCCGGGTACGGTGTCGCCGATTGTGGTCTATTTCACCATGCGTATTGGCACATCCATTATCACCGCCGCTAGCCTGTCATTTCTCGGCCTGGGCGCGCAACCGCCGACGCCGGAATGGGGCGCAATGCTCAACGAAGCGCGCGCCGATATGGTGATTGCGCCACATGTTGCCCTCTTCCCCAGCCTTGCGATCTTCCTCACCGTTTTAGCCTTTAACCTGCTCGGTGATGGCCTGCGTGATGCGCTCGATCCTAAACTAAAAACATGAAACCTTTCGATTACGATCAGGACTTCAGCACTATCGATTTCCGCAAACATCCTGAACGTTACCAGGTGGGGCGCGGTGAGCAGGGCGTGCTGCTGGTCCAGCCCTACAAAGGCGAAATTTTACCGCACTGGCGCTTTCGTACCGTACCGATTGCCAAAGCGTCGGCGGCAAAAATCATGGCGCTGTTTGAAGAGTACCGCGCACAGGATGATTTTGTGGGCATGGATATGGCGCGCAAGTTTATTCAGATGGGGTATACACGCGCCCGACGCTATAGCAATCATCAGGGGGGAAGGAAATATGATGCAGCAGGCAAAGAGCTGCCACGGGGTGTAGATGAAGAAAAGGCCGCTGCGGCGGCCATTTTCAAAGCGTATTGGGATCGGTTACGGGCTGATCAAGATTATCTGGCGCGTAAGAAAGCGCACCAGCAGTTATACGGTTAAAGCAGGGTAAACGACAGACGATTAAACGCGGCTTGCCCATAAATCATACTCGTCGGCGTGCTCGACTTTTACGTGCAGCACGTCGCCGGGTTTGACAGAATATTCGCCATTCAGATAGACCGCGCCATCAATTTCTGGCGCATCAGCCATGCTGCGGCCAATTGCGCCGTCCTCATCCACTTCATCAATGATCACCAGAATTTCGCGGCCCACTTTTTCCTGCAAGCGTTCGGCAGAAATCTGTTGTTGCAGCTGCATAAAGCGATCATAACGATCCTGCTTCACGGCCTCATCAACCGGGTCCGGTAACTGATTTGCGGTAGCACCTTCAACCGGGCTGTACTGGAAGCAGCCAACGCGATCCAGACGCGCTTCTTTTATGAAGTCGAGCAGCAACTGGAAATCTGCTTCGGTTTCGCCGGGGAAACCCACAATAAAAGTCGAACGCAGCGTTAACGTTGGGCAGATTTCACGCCAGCGTTTAATGCGTTCCAGCGTGCGTTCGACCGCGCCTGGGCGCTTCATAAGTTTGAGAATACGCGGGCTGGCGTGCTGTAACGGAATATCGAGATAAGGCAGAATTTTGCCTTCCGCCATCAGCGGAATCACATCGTCTACGTGCGGGTACGGATAAACATAATGCAGACGCACCCAGACGCCGAGTTTAGCGAGCTGCTCACACAGGCTGACCATGCTGGTTTTTACCGGTGAACCGTTCCAGAAACCGGTACGATGTTTAACATCAACGCCATAGGCTGACGTGTCCTGCGAGATGACCAGGAGTTCTTTTACGCCGGCTTCGACCAGGCGTTTGGCTTCATCCAGTACTTCACCGATGGCGCGGCTGTCGAGATCGCCACGCATTGAAGGAATGATGCAGAAAGTACAGCGATGGTTGCAACCTTCCGAAATTTTCAGATAAGCGTAATGGCGAGGCGTCAGTTTCACCCCCTGTTCCGGCACCAGACTCAGGAACGGATTATGCTCTGGCTTTGGTACATAATGATGCACATGCGACAGCACCTGCTCGTAACTGTGTGGACCTGTAATTTCCAGTACTTTTGGATGCACTTCGCGAATCTGATCGACTTTGGCGCCCAGACAACCGGTGACGATCACCTTGCCGTTTTCGTTCAACGCTTCACCAATCGCTTCCAGCGATTCCTGAACGGCGCTGTCAATAAAGCCGCAGGTGTTAACAATAACAATTTCAGCATCGTCATAGCGCGGCACCACCTCATACCCTTCAGTGCGCAGTTCCGTCAGGATGCGCTCAGAGTCAACGAGATTTTTAGGACAGCCGAGAGAGACAAATCCTACGCGCGGCGGCAGGTTTTTTGTAGTGGTAGTCATAGCCTTATTTCCGGTTCAGCACAGCGATGGCGCGGGATTTTACCTGTGTTGAAATGAAAATTGTAGCGTTATCTGTAAGGGTTTATCAGGTCAACATCCCGTAAAGCTGCAGAGAAAAAACGATCTGCTAACACCTGAAAAACACAGGTTAAAATAGCGGGTTTTTTTCGGTAAATGCGAGCTGAATATTTAATCCGGCAAATTTTACGCACAGTTTGCCGGCAGAGGTAAATAACGCAAAGGTTGTGTTTAGTGGGGACGTTTGCTTAAATCCTCGTTGATATTTGGCTGTTTGCTTTAATAATAGACAGACAAATCAACACTAAAGGCATCGATCCTTTAGCTGACGAAGTGGATAATGTGAGAGCTAAATAATGAAAGAGATCATCAATGGATTTCTGAATTTCCAGCAGAATGTGTTTCCCGAAAGGAAGGATCTTTTCAAAAGCCTGGCGTCGAATCAAAATCCGAAAGCGCTGTTTATTTCCTGTTCTGATAGCCGACTGGTGCCGGAACTGGTGACCCAGCAGGAGCCAGGACAGCTGTTCGTTATTCGTAATGCGGGCAATATCGTACCGTCATTTGGCCCTGAACCGGGCGGTGTTTCGGCAACCATCGAATACGCGGTGGTTGCGTTGGGTGTTACCGACATCATCATTTGTGGTCACTCTAACTGCGGAGCCATGAACGCTATCGCATCTTGCCAGTGTATGGATACCATGCCAGCGGTGGAACACTGGCTGCGCTACGCTGATGCGGCGAAAGCGGTGGTGGAAGGGCGGCAATATGACTCGCCTGAGAAGAAGCTGAACGAAATGGTAAGAGAGAACGTTATCGCCCAGCTTAATAATATGAAAACCCATCCCTCCGTGGCGGTCGCGCTGCGTAAAGGTGCGCTGCGTCTGCATGGTTGGGTTTATGATATTGAAAGCGGGCAGATTATTGCATTGACTGAAGGTGGCAAGCAGTTCATTTCGCTGGCTGATAACCCTGATACCTGTTTCGAGTAACGTCTTCCAGCCCGCCTCGTCCTGCGGCGGGCTTATTGTTCTCATCCTTTCCCCCCTTTCGCCGCAC
>NZ_JASUAZ010000020.1:0-69906 GCF_030283135.1 Mixta mediterraneensis
ACGCCAATGGCCACGTTACTTGATGGAAAACGGGTCTGGGCAGAAAAGAATCTGAACCAGATTTAATCTGACAGACACCTGTATAAATAACCGGTAACTGTCAGATCAGGTCTGAGCTAGTACAGCTGACGCTACCGTTCGCGCAACCCAACCTCTTCATACCGGGCGACAAACGCAACGCAGCCGTCGCCCGGTATGAAGAATTTAAAAAGGTTTATCTCCCAGCACCGTCGCCCGATGCATCACCCTTCTCGCTGGATAGTAATCCGCATTGGCATAATGCTGCGTCACACGGTTATCCCAAATCGCCACATCATTCGGCTGCCAGCGCCAGCGCACCTGAAACTCCGGCCTGGTCACATGCGCAAATAAAAATCCCAGCAGCGCCTCGCTCTCTTTCTCGCTCAAATCTACTATTCGCGTGGTAAAACCTTCATTAACAAACAGCGCTTTTTTGCCGCTCACCGGATGCGTACGAATAACCGGATGCTGCACTGGCGGGTGCTTCTCCACCGCTTGCTGCCAGCGCTGATGCTCTTCCTCAGACTTACGATATTTAAATTCCAGGAATGATTTTTTGAAATCGTGCTCGGCATGCAAACCGTCAAGCAAACTTTTGATCGGCGCAGACAGCGCTTCATAGGCTGCAATCCCACTGGTCCACAACGTATCACCGCCAAATTCCGGTAATACCTTTGACGCTAAAATCGCTATCGCAGGCGGTGTCTCGATAAAGGTAACGTCGGTGTGCCAGTTATCATTGTCAGGTGGATTATCCTGATGCGTATCCAGCACGATAATTTCTTCCACGCCTTCGGCATGTGGATACACCGGATGAATATGCAGATCGCCAAAGCGTATCGCCAGGGCGCGCTGTTGTTCAGGCGCCAACACCTGATCGCGCAAAAACAGCACCTGATGGCGCAGCAAGCCATGATAAAGCTGCTCAAACTGCGCATCGCTAAGCGGGCGAGCCAAATCAAGATTCGTCACTTGCGCACCAATGTACGGACCCAGCGCGTTGATGTTCAGACGTTCGTTCATGGTTGTTCTCCATTCCAGGGTGTCAGGCGGCGCTGTAACACGCGAAGCCCGAGCTCTAAGCTAAAGGCGATTAAAGCAATAACGGCAATACCAGCCAGCACCACATCGGTGGCGAGGAATTCTCCAGCTGACTGCACCATAAATCCAAGCCCACGCGTGGCAGCAATCAGTTCGGCAGCGACCAGCGTTGACCAGCCAACCCCTAAGCCAATACGTAGCCCGGTCAAAATCTCTGGCAAAGCCCCCGGCAAAATAACCCAGCGCAGGATCTGCCAGCGACTGGCTCCCAGCGCCTGGGCAGCACGAATACGCACCTGCTGTGCATTGCGAACGCCTGCCAGCGTTGATAGCGTGACCGGGGCGAATATCGCCAGGTAAATCAGCAGGATTTTCGAAGTTTCACCAATGCCAAACCAAATGACCATCAGCGGCAGATACGCCAGCGGGGGCACCGGGCGATACAGTTCAATCAGCGGATCGAGCAACCCGCGTATCGCCGGACTGAGGCCCATTGCGATGCCAACCGGAATGCCGATCGCCGCTGCGGCCAGCAGTGCAATCAGCATGCGCATCAGGCTGGCCGCCAGATGCTGCCACAGCGTGGCATCCATAAATCCTTGTGGGCTGGCGATGAGCAACAGCTTGCTCAGTACCTGCTGCGGCGAAGGCAAAAACAGGGGCGCAATCAGGCCAAGTGCCGTCACGCCCCACCATATCAGCAGCAGTATGCAGACACTTAGCAAGCTCAGGCTGAGCTGGGTAGAAAGCGGCCAGCGTAGGCGGCGTCGCGATGGTATCGTTTTATCATTGATCAATGCGCTCATACAAAAGCCTCCCGCTGCGCAAAAACACGGCTCAGCACATATTCACGCTGGGCGATAAACGTCGGATCGGATTTAATGCTGCGGCACGCTTCGCCGCTGGCAAAGCGCTGACCAAAATCAAGCCTGAGCCGCTCAACAACGCGGCCTGGGCCTGGAGACAGCAGAACCAGTTCGCTGGCAAGGAAAATCGCTTCTTCTATATCGTGAGTAATTAACAAAATCTGCTTGCCGCTATCACGCCATAACGTTAACAACAGGGTTTGCATCTGCTCGCGGGTGAAGGCATCGAGCGCGCCAAACGGTTCGTCCAGTAGCAGCAGTTGGGGATCGGCGGCCAACGCACGCGCGATACCCACGCGCTGGCGCTGACCACCGGAAAGCTGCCAAATCTGGCGCTTCTCCGCTCCTTCCAGCCCGACTTTTTTAATCAGTCGGCGCGCAATGATTTCGCGTTCCTGACGCGCCATGCCCGCCAGCTGCAAACCAAACGCAACGTTATCCAGCACGTTGCGCCATGGCAATAACCCTTCATGCTGAAATACCACGCCACGCTCTGCGCCCGGTCCGTTAATTACCTTGCCATCCAGCGTGATACTGCCAGATTCAACCGGCAGAAAGCCGGCAACCAGGTTGAGCAGCGTGGTTTTGCCACAGCCAGACGGGCCAAGTACAACCAGCAGCTCACTGTTATCCAGTTGCAGGTTGATGTCCTGCAAGACGGGTTGACCAGCGTAACGGGCATTAAGATGCGAAATGCGTAGCATGGTTGCTCCTTACCTGTGGGCTTACGGTTTGGCTAATGGCGCAACAAAACGCGTGGTGACAAAGCTGCTGTAATCGCTTTCTGCCTGCGGCACTTTCCCCTGCTCTTTCAGGAATTGCGCGGTATCAACAATTGCTGTGTTGACCGGCTTGCTCAGCTGCTCAACCTGCTGCTGTGCGGTGAGATAAGTGTTGCCTTTCACCAGACCGGGTATTTGCGCTGCCGGCACACCGCTCAGACGTGACAATTTATTCAGGTTATCCGGCTGCTTCAGCCATTGTTCAGGGTTAGCGATGTAGGTTTTTTGCGCCTCAAGCGCGCTGCGGGCAAAAGCCGTGACGATGTCAGGATGCTGCGCGGCGAAGTCTTTGCGCACCACCCACACGTCAAGGGTTGGCGATCCCCAACTTCCGACCTGTGAGGAATCAGTCAGCACTTTGCCCTCTTTCTCAAGCTGATTAACGGCGGGCGCCCAGACGTATGCACCATCAATATCGCCCCGTTGCCAGGCGGCAATAATGGCGGGAGGCTGGAGATTAACTAACTGCACCTGCGACGGCTTAATGCCCCAGTGCTTTAGCGCGGCCAGCAGGCTGTAATGGGTGGTGGAAATAAACGGAACGGCAATACGTTTACCGATCAGATCTTTCGGGCTGGCGATACTCTTTTTCACTACCAACGCTTCGGAATTGCCAAGCTGAGAAGCCAGCAGGAAAGCTTCAATCGGCAGCTGCTGCGTGGCTGCTACCGCTAACGGGCTGGAGCCGATATTACCAATCTGTACGTCGCCAGAGGCCAGTGCACGCAATACTCCCGCGCCGCTATCAAATTTGCGCCAGTCAACGGTTGCACCGCTTTCTCTGGCAAAGGTGTTATCTGCCTGTGCTACTTTGGCTGGTTCAGCCGAGGTTTGATACGCCACGGTGACATTCACCGCTTCTGCCTGAAAAGTCAGCAGTGCCAGTGCTGCTGCTAAAACTGTTAATCGTCGTTTCACTGCCATGATGCTGCACCCCAATTTTTTGCGATGCGGGCAGTTTCCCTGTAACGATTAATTTCACAAAGGAATTAAAAATTATCCCTAATAAAAATAAGTCCTTAGATCATCATCTGCAAAACTAAGAAGAAATTCGCAAATACAAAAGCAGTCAGAAAAGACGGGAAGCGTTGTCCTGAAAACGCGTTGAACGCGCTTCCCATGAGCTTAATGCCAGATTAATAATACGCAGGCGGCGGTTAACACCCCCATTGCTACATTGAAGAGGGTCCAGGCGCGTCGGCTGCGCAGAATACGGCCAATCAGGGTGCCAAAACCCATCCAGATCACCCCTGAAACCAGATTCACAATAAACATACCGATACTGATCGCCATCACCGAATGGCGATACGCCTCTCCCGCCAGACTGAAACTGGCCACCGCTCCCAGCGCCATCAGCCACGCTTTGGGATTGATCAATTGCAGCAACCCTCCTTGCCAGAAAGGCATCGGGGCGACACGAGCCGTATCGGTTTCCAGCTTTTCATAAGTCGCGGTCGCAATCTTCCATGCCAGCCATAGCAGATACAGGCTACCGGCAATCTTCAGAATTAAGTGCAGTGAAGGGTAAAGCAGGATTAAGCCACCCACTCCAAACGCCACCATCAATAGCATCACCTGCATGCCGATCATGATGCCGATCATCAAGGGAATGGTGCGCAGAAAGCCAAAATTGGCCCCTGAAGCGGTGAGTAACATATTATTAGGGCCTGGCGTGATCGCAGCGACCCAAAGAAAACCCAACATTGATAAAAAAAGACTCAGTTCCATGGAAATCGGGTGCTCCTCACCCCTGGCAAGCAAAAAACCTATCGAAGCTAGCAGTGTGATAGGGAACAGACAAGGCTTTACAACATGAAATTTATGGATGAGCAGCATGAGCGCTTTATCGCACTCGCTGGCTTCGGTAATCCGCATCTGCAAACCGTGCTACCACGCCTGCTGCGTCGCCATGTCACCTTGCAGCCGCACTGGCAGCGGCTGGATCTGCCGGACGGCGACTTTGTTGATTTGGCATGGAGCGAAGATCCACAACCGGTACAGCATAAGCCGCGCGTAGTGTTGTTTCATGGCCTGGAAGGCAGCTTTTATAGCCCTTATATACATGGGCTGATGGCGAGGTGTCAGGCACGCGGCTGGCTGGCGGTGGTGATGCATTTTCGTGGCTGCAGCGGCGAACCCAATCGACTCAACCGCATTTATCATTCAGGCGAAACGGAAGACGCTCGCTTTTTTTTGCAATGGCTGCGCACTCGCTGGGGCCGCGTTCCGACAGCGGCAGTAGGTTTTTCGCTGGGTGGCAATATGCTGGGTTGCCTGCTGGGTCAGCAAGGGGAGGATACCGCGCTGGATGCTAGTGTCATTGTTTCGGCGCCGCTGATGCTTGAACCCTGTAGCCTGCGGCTGGAGCAGGGATTTTCGCGCTTCTATCAATACTATTTGCTGGCTCAACTCAAAAAAAATGCTGAACGCAAGCTACGCGCATGGCCGGAAACGTTACCGGTGAATTTAACCCAACTCAAAGCGCTGCGCCGTCTGCGCGATTTTGATGATGCTATTACCGCACGCGCGCATGGCTTTGTGGATGCCGGCGACTATTATCGTCGCGCCAGCGCCTTGCCTCTATTAAATTCAGTACGTAAACCGCTGCTGATCATTCACGCCAAAGACGATCCGTTTATGAGTAGCGACGTGATCCCGCGAAAAAACCAATTATCTGCCACTATTACTTATCAAATGACGTCGCATGGCGGCCACGTTGGATTTGTTGGCGGTACGCTGTTCCAGCCACAACTGTGGCTGGAACAGCGCGTGCCACAATGGCTTTCACCTTTTTTGGATGGCTAATCTGTGATTATTCCCTGGCAAGAGGTTTCACCCGAAACCCTCGAAAATCTGATTGAAACCTTCGTGCTGCGCGAAGGAACCGACTATGGCGAGCATGAACGCAGCCTGGAAGACAAAGTCGCTGACGTACGCCGCCAGCTTGAGCGCGGCGAAGTGCTATTAGTGTGGTCCGAACTGCATGAAACGGTAAATATCATGCCGCGCAATGAATTTCGTGGCTAATGCGTTAACGAGGAATTCATGCTAACAATGCTCTTCGCCCGACCTCACAGGAAGCTTTTCTATGTCTGCCCGCCATCCAATTATCGCAGTGACCGGTTCCAGCGGAGCAGGAACCACTACCACCAGCCTCGCCTTCCGTAAGATTTTCCAGCAGTGGGATCTGCACGCGGCAGAACTTGAAGGCGATAGTTTTCATCGCTTCACGCGACCTGAAATGGACATGGCTATCCGCAAAGCGCGCGATCTGGGACGTCATGTCAGTTATTTCGGCCCCGAAGCCAATGATTTTGGTCTGCTGGAACAAACCTTTATTGAATATGGTAAAAGTGGTCAGGGTCAGTCGCGTAAATACCTGCATACCTATGACGAAGCGGTGCCGTGGAATCAGGTGCCCGGCACCTTTACGCCGTGGCAGCCACTGCCAGCCAATACCGATATTCTGTTTTATGAGGGGCTGCATGGCGGCGTGATGACCGCGCAACACAACGTGGCCGAAAACGTCGACTTGCTGGTTGGCGTAGTGCCGATTGTGAACCTGGAATGGATCCAAAAACTGGTACGTGATACCAGCGAGCGCGGCCATTCTCGTGAAGCCGTAATGGATTCGGTGGTGCGCTCAATGGAAGATTACATTAACTTCATCACGCCACAATTTTCTCGCACCCATATTAACTTCCAGCGCGTTCCCACTGTGGATACGTCAAATCCGTTTGCCGCACGCAGCATCCCGTCGCTGGATGAAAGCTTTGTGGTTATCCATTTCCAGGCGCTTGAAGATATTGATTTCCCCTATCTGCTGGCGATGTTGCAAGGATCGTTCATCTCGCATATCAATACCCTGGTTGTTCCGGGTGGCAAAATGGGGCTGGCGATGGAGTTAATTATGGGGCCGCTGGTCAAACGGCTCATGGAAGGCAAACGTATTGAATAAGGGGGGAGGCCACAAATCGGCCTCCGGCAACTACAGTTCTGTCACTTCATAACTGTGAGTGATTTCCACACCTTTACCTAACATAATCGCCACCGAGCAATACTTGTCGGCAGAAAGGTCAACAGCGCGCGCCACCGCTTTGTCAGCCAGCGCTTTGCCGCTCACAATAAAATGCAGATTAATATGGGTAAAAATACGCGGCGCTTCTTCGCGACGTTCGGAAGTGAGTTTGACTTCACACTCGACTACATCATTGCGGCCTTTCTGCAAAATGGACACCACATCAATCGCGCTGCATCCCCCTGCTGCCATCAGCACCATCTCCATCGGGCTGGGCGCTTTATCGCCAGCGTTACCGTCCATCACTACCTGATGGCCCGACGACGATTCGCCAAGAAATGTCAGACCTTCAACCCACTTCACTCTTGCCTGCATGATATAGCCTCCATAACCTGATCATTTGCGTCAGAGTACGCTTTCACCTGGTAAACAGCAATCCAGAGAAATCCGCCCTTTGCTGAAGCGAGACAACACAAGACAGTCGGCAAAAGCTGTGTTACAAACAGAGCTGAAAATATTTTTCGTCACCTGATGACGAAGCCGGGAAGAATTAAGCGCCATGCGCCAAATGCAGCCCGAATAATTTCCAGAATGGAAAATGCTTGAAGCTTTCATCGCCTGACAGGGAAATTGTCCCCTGTATTTTGGGCACGATTACAACAGAGGATAATAGCGAATGGTTCTCGGCAAACCGCAAACAGACCCTACACTCGAATGGTTCCTGTCCCATTGCCATATTCACAAATATCCATCCAAAAGTACGCTGATTCACCAAGGTGAAAAGGCTGAAACGCTTTACTACATCGTGAAAGGTTCCGTTGCGGTTCTGATCAAAGATGAAGAAGGCAAAGAGATGATTCTCTCCTATTTGAATCAAGGCGATTTTATTGGCGAGCTTGGCCTGTTTGAAGAAGGTCAGGAACGTAGCGCCTGGGTACGTGCGAAAACCGCGTGCGAAGTGGCAGAAATTTCCTACAAGAAATTTCGTCAGTTGATTCAGGTAAACCCGGATATTTTGATGCGACTGTCGTCGCAGATGGCGCGTCGCTTACAGGTAACGTCAGAAAAAGTGGGTAACCTCGCTTTCCTTGACGTTACCGGACGCATTGCGCAAACGCTGCTTAATCTGGCCAAACAGCCAGACGCCATGACGCATCCCGACGGCATGCAAATTAAAATTACTCGTCAGGAAATTGGCCAAATCGTTGGTTGCTCACGTGAAACCGTGGGCCGTATTTTGAAGATGCTGGAAGATCAGAACCTGATCTCAGCACACGGCAAAACCATCGTCGTTTACGGCACCCGCTAATTCCTGTCACTCCCGGCGTGATGGCAACATCACGCCGTTATTATTTGCGCTGAGCTGATGTGGCGTCGAATCATCTATCATCCGGAAATTAACTACGCCCTGCGGCAGACGCTGGTCCTTTGCGTGCCCGTTGCACTCGGCTGGCTGTTTGGCGATCTGCAAAAGGGACTGCTGTTCTCGCTGGTGCCTGCCTGCTGCAATATTGCTGGCCTCGATACTCCCCATAAACGCTTCTTTAAGCGCCTGATTGTCGGCGGCAGCCTGTTTGCGCTCGGCAGTTTTCTTATGCAGTTTCTGACACTGAAAGGCGTTCCGCTACCCGCCATTCTGCTTGTCATACCCTTATTGCTCGGCGTGACGGGTGAAATCAGCCCGCTTCATGGGCGTTTACTGCCCGGTTCGCTAATTGCCGCCATTTTCACACTGAGCCTGATGGGACGTATGCCGATGTATGTTCCGCCGTTGCTCTATATTGGCGGTACGCTGTGGTACGGCCTGTTCAACTGGTTTTGGTTCTGGCTGTGGAAAGAGCAGCCGATGCGTGAAAGCCTGAGTCTGGTCTATCGCGAGCTGGCCGATTACTGCGACGCGAAATACACGCTACTGACGCAATTCGTCGATCCAGAAAAAGCGTTGCCGCCGCTGCTGGCGCGTCAACAAAAAGTGGTCGATCTGATTAACATCTGTTATCAACAGATGCATATGTTGTCGGCCAATGGCGATGAAAGCCATAAACGCCTGAAGCGTTCCTTTCAGGTTGCATTGGATTTGCAGGAGCATATCTCTGTCAGCCTGCATCAACCGGAAGAGGTGCAAAAGCTGGTGGAGCAGAGTCATGCGGAAGCGGTGATCCGCTGGAATGCCAGAACCATTTCGTCCCGGCTTCGGGTGCTGGCGGATAACATTCTTTATCATCAACTGCCCGACCGCTTTGCCATGGATAAACAGCTCGGCGCGCTGGAAAAAATTGCACGCCAGCACCCTGATAACCCGGTCGGTAACTTTTGTCTTTATCATTTCAACCGTATCGCGCGCGTCCTGCGCACGCAAAAACCACTCTATCAGCGCGACCTGATGGCCGATCGTCAGCGTCACCTGCCGCTGTTGCCCGCCCTGCGTAGTTATCTGAATTTCAAGTCTGCTGCACTGCGCACTGCTGGCCGCTTTGCCGTTATGCTGATGTTGGGCAGCGCACTGGCCATGTTTTTCAATATTCCTAAACCTTACTGGATTCTGATGACCATTATGTTCGTGAGTCAGAATAGCTACAGCGCTACGCGGGTACGCATTCAACACCGCGCGCTCGGCACATTTGCCGGTTTAGTGATTGCCGCTGCCACTTTGCGCTTCGCCGTACCGGAATCGCTGGTGCTGCTTATCATGCTCGTTATCACCTTCGTCAGTTACCTGTTTACCCGTAAATTTTATGGCTGGGCGACCATTGGTTTTACCGTCACAGCGGTATATTCACTGCAACCGCTGTCGCTGAATGGCGCACAGTTCCTGCTACCACGACTGATGGATACCCTGATGGGTTGCCTGATCGCCTTTGGTGGCATGGTGTGGCTTTGGCCACAGTGGCAAAGCGGCTTGCTGCGCCAGAACGCGCATGATGCGCTGGAAACGTATCAGGATGCACTACGCATGTTGCTTGGCCCGGAACAGTCAGCTGAAAAGCTGGCTTATCAGCGCGTACTGGTCAATCAGGCACACAATGCACTCTTTAACTCGCTGAATCAGGCGATGCAGGAGCCGGGTTTCAACTCTCAATATTTGAAAGATATGCGAATGTGGGTAACGCATAGCCAGTTCATTGTAGAACACATCAACGCCATGACCATTCTCGCGCGCGAGCATACTATGCTGACACCCGCGCTGGCGGAACGCTATTTACAGTCGTGCGAGATTGCATTGCAACGCTGCCAGCAGCGGCTGGAATATGACGGTAACGGTTCACAAACCAACGTGCTACAGGAGGCGGAAAATATCAATGAAGGGCCGATTACGGTTGTGGAGCAGCATGTAAAACGCATTTTGGGACACCTGAATGTGATGCATACCATTTCGTCTCTGGCATGGAGCCAGCGGCCACAACATGGTCGCTGGCTGGTCAGGCATTTAAGAAAAAGCTAAATCAGGCGCTAAGCACCTTCTCCACCGCTTTGGCAAAGCGCTGCATACCTTCGGCAATCACGTCTGGTTCAATGACCAGCGACGGCGCGAAACGGATCACATCCGTCCCCGCAACCAGAATCATTACGCCTTCTGCCGCAGCGGCATGCAGAATATCGCGCGTCTTACCTGCATGCTGCGGTTTCAGCGCCGCGCCAATTAGCAGACCTTTACCACGAATATCAGAGAACAGATCCTGCTGAGCATCAAGGGCTTTCAGCGCTTCGACAAATTGCTGACGACGGGTCTCTACGCCTTGTAACACCTCCGGCGTATTGATGATGTCCAGCGCCGTTTCGGCAATCGCACACGCCAGCGGGTTGCCGCCGTAAGTCGTACCATGTACGCCTGGCGCCATGGTAGAAGCAACTTCATTGGTAGTCAGCATCGCACTTACCGGGAAACCGCCGCCCAGCGCTTTTGCTGAGGTCAGAATATCCGGCATCACGCCGTAATGTTCATAGGCAAACAGTTTACCGCTGCGTCCCATGCCGCTTTGCACTTCGTCCAGCACCAGCAGCGCCTGATACTGATCGCACAGTTCGCGCAGACCTTGCATAAATTCCTGCGTCGCCGGCATCACCCCGCCTTCGCCCTGAATCGGCTCAACCACGATGGCACAGGTGTGATCATCAATAACGGCTTTTACTGCATCCAGATCGTTGAAGGGGACATGCACAATATCTGCGGGCTTTGGACCAAAGCCGTCCGAATATTTTGGCTGCCCACCAACCGACACGGTGAACAGCGTGCGGCCATGAAAAGCATTATGGAAAGCGATAATTTTGCTTTTGAACGGACTGTGCCGTTTGTAAGCGTAATAACGCGCCAGCTTAAACGCGGCTTCGTTTGCTTCTGCGCCTGAATTTGCAAAGAACACGCGCTCAGCAAAAGTGGCATGGATTAATTTACTGGCAAGCCGCAGCGCCGGTTCGTTAGTGAACACGTTGCTGGTATGCCACAGCGTTTCGCCCTGGCTTTTCAGGGTTTCTACCAGCGACGAGTGACAATGGCCCAACGCGGTGACCGCGATCCCGCCAGAGAAATCGATATATTCTTTGCCTTGCTGATCCCATACGCGGCTGCCCTTGCCTTTCACCGGCACGAACTGTGCCGGTGCATAAACAGGCAAAATGACGTTATCGAATGTTTCCCGCGTTACCGCAATTTTTTCCGCTGCCATTGACGACCTCATTTGATTAGCTGTTGAGCCAATGCGAGATAATAATCATAAAATATGCATAAAAAATCAATTAAAGGCAAACATAACTTTACTGATTAAGGAAATTGCGCAGCAGCTGATGGCCTTGCTCGCTAAGAATACTCTCGGGGTGGAACTGCACGCCTTCCAGCGCCAGGGTTTTATGACGGAATCCCATAATTTCATCCAGTTGTCCGTCGCGCAGACTCCAGGCGGTGATTTCAAAATCATCCGGCAAGGTATCGCGCTGCACGATTAACGAATGATAGCGCGTAACGGTAAGTGGATTGTTCAGGTTGCGGAATACGCCGCGGTTGGTGTGCTGAATCGCAGACGTTTTACCGTGCATCACCTGACGCGCACCCGTCACTTTCGCGCCATACGCCTGCGCAATGGCCTGATGACCAAGACAAACACCAAGCACCGGTATGCGTCCGGCAAAATGGCGAATGGCTGCCAGCGAAATGCCAGATTCATCCGGCGTGCACGGCCCAGGGGAAATAACCAGGTGCGTCAACGGTAAGGCGTTCATCTCTTCCAGCGTGATGGCATCGTTTCGCACAACGCGAACTTCCGTGCCAAACTCGCAAAAATACTGGTAGAGATTCCAGGTGAACGAGTCGTAATTGTCGATAAGCAGCAGCATAGCCCATCCAGAGTGGTTGAAAGCGCCGCCATTCTACGCTTTTACCCCGCTTCGCTCACTATTTTCGCAAATACCTGTTCAAGCCGTTTCAAATCACCGGAAGCGCCAGCCTGATTTGCGGCAGCCCAGTTTTCCGTCTCAACCTTACCCCAGTCGAGCAAAAACCCCGCATGCAGCGCCAGCTGTTCGAAGAAGATGCGCTGGGCGCGACCATTGCCTTCACGGAACGGATGCAACATATTGATTTCGCAATAGTAGTGTGCGATACGCTGTACAAACTGTTCCGCCCCCAGATCGGCTAAACCTTTCTCTTCTTCCAGCGCGCTCATCAGCGTATTGCCCTCTTTTTCGATATATTCAAAATGGCAAAACGGCATATCGTCGCGCCAGATATCGATGGTTCGTAACTCCCCGGCCCAGCTATAGACATCCTGGAAAAGGGTACGATGAATATGGCAAAGATAAGGCAGGCCCAGGGTACTTGCGCCCAGTTCAAGCGTGGCAAGGCGTGTAGCGCTGAAGCTTAACTCCGCTTTACGCAGCTGAACGGCATCATAAATATCAAGGCGATTTTTCAACACATCCTCGTTGTGCCACAGGTAGGGATCGCGGATAACGGCAGCGTTATTGGCCATACTGTCTCCTCAGCGATTCCAGTCGCGTCTGAGCATCTTCGCCTTTTAGTGCGGGTTCATTTAGCACTAAGCCTTCCAGCCGACAGCTGGCCTGATAGCAGGCTGCGCGCCGCTGTTGCCAGAGCGTCGATTTTTGTTTCTCGGTGAGTTTGTTTGCCATGTCGCCTCCTGGCTGCGTTTTGCCCTAAGTATAAGAGCAAAATTTTCCTTTGCCGGAGGCGTGGCAATATTCGCCATCTGTCGATGGCGTTAGAAGTGTTAAGGCAGAACTTTTGCAGAAAGGATAACGACCGGTTTTGTTGGCACATTCTGGTATGGACCAACGTCTTTGGTTGGGACCTGAGAAATCTTATCTGCCACTTCAATCCCTTTCACTATTTTACCAAATACCGCATAACCAAAATCACGCTGACCGTGATCAAGGAAAGCGTTATCTGCCACGTTCAGGAAAAACTGGCTGGTAGCGCTGTCTTTATCTGCTGTACGCGCCATAGAAATGGTACCGCGCAGATTACGCAGGCCATTGTCTGCTTCATTTTTAACAGGCGCGTTGGTCTGCTTCTGTTGCATATCAGTCGTAAAACCGCCGCCCTGAATCATAAAACCAGGGATCACGCGATGGAAAATAGTGTTGTTGTAGAAACCACTATTTACATAATCAACGAAATTTTTCACTGTAACCGGCGCTTTTTGATCGTTCAGTTCGAGTTCGATATTACCGGCAGAAGTGGTAAGCAGAATGTGTGTATCGCCTTTAGCGGCTAATGCCGAGGCAGAAACCGAGGAGAGCGCTAACAGGGCAACTGCCGCTGTCAAAGTACGTTTAAACATAAAAGATTCCTTACCTTGGAGAGCGAGCTCAAAACGAGATTGATTGTAAAGAGCATGTATTCTAAGAGCCAGCGTTTTACCTTTATTTACGTGCGCATTAACGAAACGGTGTAATCGATAAACGCCGGACATTAATTGATTGAAATCACATTAATAGTGAAATAATAGATCCAGATTTTCATTGATTGTTTATTAAGGGCACCGTTCCGTTTACACTTTCTCACACTTTTACCGACCTTCCGGTATTTAACAGGTGCAGAAATATGACAAACCGAAATCGTTTAGGCCTTACCTGGATCAGCTTTTTTTCTTATGCGCTTACCGGCGCGCTGGTGATCGTTACCGGCATGGTAATGGGTGATATTGCGAAAGATTTCCAGATCCCCATCTCCAGCATGAGTAACACTTTTACTTTTCTTAATGCCGGTATTCTGGCGGCGGTTTTCCTTAATGCCTGGTTGATGGTCATCGTACCCCTTAAACGCCAGCTGATCTTTGGCTTTGTCTTAATGATACTGGCGGTAGCAGGTCTGATGACCAGCCGCGATCTAAGCATCTTCTCGCTGTGTATGTTCGTACTGGGCGTGGTCAGCGGTATCACCATGTCGATTGGCACTTTCCTGATTACACATATATATGAAGGTCGCCAGCGAGGCTCACGCCTGTTGTTTACCGACTCCTTTTTTAGCATGGCCGGCACACTGTTCCCGGTGCTGGCAGGCATCCTGCTGGCACGCCAGTTGCCCTGGTATTGGGTCTACGCCTGTATTGGCGTCATTTACGTCGCGATTTTTGTGCTGACGCTGCTGGTAGAATTTCCGGTCCTGAGTAAACCAGAAAACAGCCCAACGGTAGAAAAAGAGAAGTGGGGCGTTGGCGTGCTGTTCCTGTCGATTGCCGCGCTGTGCTATATCCTGGGTCAACTCGGCTTTATTTCCTGGGTGCCGGAATACGCGACCAAAACCATGGGCATGGATATTGCCAGCGCGGGTCAGCTGGTCGGTAATTTCTGGACCGCCTATATGATCGGCATGTGGGTGTTCAGCTTCCTGCTGCGTTTCTTCGATTTGCAACGCATTCTGATGGTTCTGACCGGCCTCGCCACGGTATTGATGTACTGGTTTGTCCGCAGCAACGATGCCGGTATGCTGAGCTGGATCATCATGACACTAGGCTTCAGCTCCAGCGCGATTTACACCACCATCATTACGCTTGGTTCGCTGCAAACCAAAGTCTCGTCGCCAAAGCTGGTGAATTTTATCCTGACCTGCGGCACAGTCGGCACTATGTTAACTTTCGTGGTAACCGGACCGATTGTTGAGAAGAGCAGCGTGCACGCTGCACTGTTTACCGCTAACGGTTTGTATGCGGTGGTGTTCATTATGTGTGTGCTGCTTGGTTTTGTGTCTAAGCATCGCCAGCATGGTCACGTCACGCATTAATCCTTTCGGGCGGCGCTGCGGCGCGCCCTCTTCCTTCAACCTTTGGCATCCTTCCCTCTTTTTCCTGCCGGTAGATGGCATATTGCGCCGGTTGGAAGCCCAGATAAACGCTGACAGACCACCGCTGCAGGAACAGCCGCGTTATAGTAACGGGCGCTTCAGTAGAACATGAGCGCTTACAGCCCGCACGCTTCAGCTTGAACCGCTCGACTTTTTATTATGCAGCCATACTCAGCGTTGCGCTTTTTGCAGCCGCGGGTGAAAAGCGGTCGCTGTGCCGCATCCAGTAAAAACGGCGGGTTCAGGCCCGCCGCTTTTTTTTACCGCTTAACACTCAAGGCTGGGCGACAAAACCCACCGCTTGATACACCTTCTTCAGCGTCTCTTGCGCCTGCGCGCGCGCTTTAGTTGCGCCGTCACGCATTACCTGTTCCAGCAAAGCTTCGTCATTCCGGAAACGGTTATAACGCGCCTGCAATTCCGACAACATGCCAGAAACCGCATCGGCTACTGCACCTTTCAGATGACCATACATTTTGCCTTCAAACTCTTGTTCCAGCTCGGCAACAGGTTTGCCAGTGACGCCAGACAAAATATCCAGCAGGTTAGAAACGCCGGGCTTTTCTTTAATGTCGTAGCGCACCACTGGCGGCTCTTCGGAGTCGGTCATGGCTCGTTTGATCTTCTTCACTACCGATTTAGGATCTTCCAGCAGGCCGATAACATTATTGCGATTATCGTCAGACTTGGACATCTTCCTGGTCGGCTCAAGTAGCGACATCACGCGTGCGCCTGATTTCGGGATGAATGGCTCCGGCACCTTGAAAATTTCGCCATAAAGCGCATTAAAACGGCTGGCAATATCACGGCTCAGCTCCAGGTGCTGTTTCTGATCTTCACCCACCGGCACCTGATTAGTCTGATACAGCAGAATGTCTGCGGCCATCAGCACCGGGTAATCAAACAGGCCCGCATTAATGTTCTCTTCATAGCGCGCCGATTTGTCTTTGAACTGGGTCATACGGCTGAGTTCGCCGAAATAGGCGTAGCAGTTCAAAACCCAGCTCAGCTGCGCATGTTCTGGCACATGTGACTGGACGAAAATAGTGCTTTTCTCAGGATCGATACCGCAGGCAAGATAAAGCGCCAGCGTATCCAGCGTGGCTTGACGCAGAGCAGCAGGATCCTGACGCACGGTGATGGCGTGTAAGTCAACGATGCAGTAAATGCAGTGGAAATCGTCCTGCATCTGCACCCACTGACGCAGCGCACCCATATAGTTGCCAATGGTCAGTTCGCCGGACGGCTGTGCGCCGCTGAAAACGATGGGTTTGCTCATGATTGTGTCCTGATAATTACAGCCCAAGAGCGGGCAAAAGTTCGTCGAAAGAGTTGAGGGTTAAATCAGGCTGGCTGGTAGCAATCGGCTCGCCGTAATTGTAACCAAACGTCATGCCGATATTGGGCACGCCAGCCGCCTGGGCAGCGAGAATATCATTGCGGGAATCGCCGACAAACAGTAATTGTCCCGGCAGTAGGCCGAACTTACCCAGTACCAGAAAAATCGCAGCAGGGTGTGGTTTTTTCACAATGACATCATCGCCACCAATAATCAGCGAAAACGCGTCGGCAATACCGAGCGAGGCTAATAAAGGCGCAACAAAGGGGGTGGGCTTGTTGGTAACAAGAGCCAGCGGAATGCCTTTAGTCTGCAGCGTTTCCAGCGTCGCTTTTACCTGTGGAAACAGCGTACTGCCCGCCTCCACCGTGTCGGCGTAATGCCTGTCGAATAAGGCACGCGCATCGCGTTGCTCGTCCGGCTGCGGCTCTCGGCCCAGTGCATACGTCAATGCACGCGACATCATCACGTCAGCACCATTGCCAATCCAGGTGGATACGCGCTCGATGCCAGCGGCAGGTAATTTTAGATCTGCCAGCGTACGATCAATCGCATCGGCCAGGCCCGGCGCGCTGTCTACCAGCGTGCCGTCAAGATCAAATGCCAGCGCACGAATATCAGTGAAATGAGCCATTCGCTTTCTCCAGCTCGTTGCGCATATCATCAATGACTTTTTTGTAATCGGGATGACCAAAAATAGCGGATCCAGCAACAAACATGTCGGCACCCGCTGCTGCGATTTGCCCGATGTTATCAATCTTCACACCACCGTCCACCTCAAGACGAATGTGGTAGCCGCTCTGATCAATGCGTTTACGTGCTTCGCGCAATTTATCCAGCGTACCAGGAATAAAAGATTGCCCACCAAAGCCTGGGTTCACCGACATCAGCAGAATGATGTCCAGCTTATCCATCACGTAATCGAGATAGCTGAGCGGCGTGGCGGGATTGAACACCAGGCCTGCCTTGCAGCCGTGTTCTTTGATCAGCTGTAAGGTGCGATCGACATGCTCGCTGGCTTCGGGATGAAACGTAATATAGGTGGCGCCGGCTTTGGCGAACTCAGGGATTAGCGCATCAACCGGTTTCACCATCAGATGCACATCGATAGGTGCGGTGATGCCATAGTCGCGCAGCGCTTTCAGCACCATCGGCCCCATGGTCAGGTTGGGAACGTAATGGTTATCCATTACGTCGAAGTGAACCACGTCGCCTCCAGCCGCCAGCGCTTTTGCGGTGTCTTCGCCCAGACGGGCAAAATCCGCCGAAAGGATTGAAGGGGCCAGCAAATATTGTTTCATCCGTTTCTCCCACTGTTGTGCGCCAACCTTGCGGCTGGCGTAATGCGTTGGTCGCGGACGAAACCGACTAGCTAAACAGTGCCAGCAGTTCGTCGACCTTTGTGCGACCGCTTATGCTTCGGCTAATAGAACGCCGGGCCTTAACCACATATAACACTGCCTCCTGATACCATAAACGTGTGAGTGCAGTGTCATGGTTGGAAATCAATACCGGGATCTGGCTTTCTGTCGCCAGCTTGCCAGCCAGCTCTGCCAGATGCTGCTGTTCACGCAGACTAAAACTGTTGGTGTGATACGCCGTAAAATTGGCCGTCGCGGACAGCGGGGCATACGGCGGATCACAATATACCACAGAGCCTTTGCGGGCATTGCTCAGGGTAACATCGTATGACTCACAGACAAATGTCGCTTTCTGTGACCGCTCGGCAAACCATAGCAGCTCCGCTTCAGGAAAGTAGGGTTTACGATAACGACCAAACGGCACATTGAATTCGCCACGCAGGTTATAGCGGCACAAGCCGTTGTAGCAGTGACGATTCAAATAGAGGAACAGCAGTGCGCGCTGATAGCTGTCGGCACTGAGGTTGAATTCGGTACGGCGCAGGTAATAGCAGGCTTCAGTGTTGCCTTCCGGGGTGAACAAGAGCTGTGCATCACGAATAAAATCTGCCGTGCGATGCTTAACGATGTTGTAAAGATTAATTAAGTCGCTGTTAATATCAGCAAGATGGTAGTGGTCAAATTCGGTATTAAGAAACACCGATCCGGCACCAACAAAGGGTTCAACCAGGCAGTCACCTTGCGGTAAATAGCGATGAATTTCTTCAACTAAGGGAAACTTCCCCCCTGCCCATTTCAGGAAAGCGCGATTTTTCTTCATGCTGTCGTGGTTAATACATCTTATGGTGAGGCTGTGGCTGGACCGACAGCAGATCTGCGCTTAAAAACGGGGCCAGGGTGACTGGCCCCACATCAACTATTGAGCTTCTTTCTTCACCTGGCTCAGCGGCTTCACCCAGGGGTTCTGCGCACGAACGTCTGCCGGTAGCGAGGCAACGGCGCGTTTAGCCTCGGCGGGGGTCGCGTAAGAGCCACTCACCAGCACGTACCACGACTGACCGTTACGGGTGGTTTTATATACGTGATAACCGCTGAGATTCTGTTTCTTCGCCCAGGCATTCAGGCTGTCTTCACGCGATGCGCCGCTCAGCTGCAGCGTATAGTTGCCGCCCGGCAGTGATTTGCTGGAGGCACTGCTTCCTGCATGGCTACTGGTGTCAGAACCGCGGGTAACCGGACGCGCTGGCGTAGTATGTGTTTTGCTTTCGCTGGTTACGGGCTTCGTCGCTGTTTTATGCGGCTGCTCGCGTTGAGTTCGCACCGGCGAGCTGTTTTTACCCGCTGCCGGGCGGTTCGCCGGCGCTGTGGCTGTATGGTTCGCATTGCCACTTACCGTGGCCGGAGCCGTTGGTAAAGAACCGGTGTTCTGCGCACCCTGCGCAGCGTTATCCATTTGCTGCTGCTGATTATTCAGCGCGCTGTTGAGGTCGCCTGGCAAAGTGACGCGTTGCTGGTTAGCAGGTGCTTCAACTGGCGCGGCCTGAGTAGGAGTGGAGGAAACTTCAGGCATTGAAATGTCACGCGGCGCGTTGCTGGCACTCTCGCCCGCAGCTGGCGGGGTGTTTACGGCTGATGCAGCTGGTCCGGACGAATTTTGCCCGCCGGTCATGGAAGTCGCCCCTGTAAGATCGATATTTCTGTCGCCGTTAGCGTTAGATCCACCTGTGGATGTAGCCTTACTGCTATCAGACGCCGGTTTGCTGTCGTCCGGGCCATTCAGCGCCGAGCCAATGCCCAGCACTAACAGCAGCAAAACCAAAATGCCGATGCCCATCATCATTTTCTGACGGGAAACCGGCACTTTAGGTGCAGAAGTCGGCTTGCGTGGACGCGAGGGACGGCGGTCACTGGCGTCAGGTTTTAACTCGTCTTCCGGTTTAAACTCATCCATTTTGCCTCCTCAGTAAAGCGGGTATAGGTTGCGCTTCACCGCGCAGCTCTGCCGCTTAACTGCTTATTATCAAGTTTTCTGGCAATCGTTAATTGCAGCCAGCACCATATCATGCGCTACGCCGCCACGCACTTCAGAACGGCCAATCGATAAAGGCAGCACCAGGCGTAATTCGCCAGCGAGGACTTTCTTGTCGCGCATCATATGAGGCAAGTAGTCTTCCGCTTTCATCGCTTCTGGGCCATGCACCGGTAAACCGGCACGATGCAGTAAAGTGATAATGCGATCGGTTTCTTCGGTTTTGAACTGGCCTAAACGTTCTGCGGTACGTGCTGCCATAACCATGCCTGCAGCAACAGCTTCGCCGTGCAACCAGTTGCCATAACCCATGTGTGCTTCAATCGCATGACCATAGGTATGGCCCAGATTCAACAGCGCACGCTGGCCGGTTTCCCGCTCATCAGCAGCAACCACTTCCGCCTTCAACTCACAGCAGCGACGAATACAGTACGCCATGGCTTGCGTTTCCAGCGCCAGTAACCGATCAAGATTTTGCTCCAGCCATGTGAAAAATTCGCCATCCAGAATGATGCCGTACTTAATCACTTCCGCCAGGCCTGACGCCAGTTCGCGTGGCGGCAACGAGCGTAAACAGTCAGTATCAATTATCACCGAAGCGGGCTGATAAAATGCACCGATCATGTTTTTACCAAGTGGATGGTTAACGGCGGTTTTGCCACCCACGGAAGAATCAACCTGTGACAACAAGGTCGTGGGCACCTGAATAAAGCGTACACCGCGCTGATAGCTGGCTGCAGCAAAACCGGTCAGATCGCCAATGACCCCCCCGCCTAAGGCGATAAGCGTCGTGTCGCGACCGTGCGGCTTTTGCAGCAGTGCGGTAAAGACTTGATCCATCACGGCCAGCGTTTTGTACTGCTCGCCGTCGGGTAAAACCACCTGATCCACTTTTACGCCCGCCGCTGTCAGCAGCGCCGACAGCTTCTCAAGGTAGAGCGGTGCCAGTGTCTGGTTAGTCACCAGCATGGCATGATCGCCCGCTTTTAGCGGCCAAAAAGAAGCCGGATCGTTAAACAGTCCGGCGGCGATAGTAATGGGGTAACTACGTTCCCCCAATGCAACGGTGATCTTCTCCATAATGCTCAATACCTGTTACAGAGCCTTTAAGCGTTGGATCAACTTTTTTCCAACATGTGGATAATCTGATTCGCCACCACTTTCGCACTCTGATCATCAGTACGGATGGTGACATCGGCGATCTCTTCGTACAGCGGGTTACGTTCGTCAGCTAACGCTTCGAGCACTTCGCGTGGTGGTGAATCCACCTGCAACAGCGGACGTTTTTTATCACGCTGCGTGCGCGCCAGCTGCTTCTCGATAGTGGTTTCCAGATACACCACGACACCGCGGGCGGAGAGACGATTACGGGTTTCCCGGGATTTAACGGAGCCACCGCCAGTCGCCAGGACGATGCCTTGCTTCTCGGTCAGTTCATTGATGATTTTTTCTTCGCGATCGCGAAAGCCAGCTTCGCCTTCGACGTCAAAAACCCAGCCCACATCCGCTCCGGTGCGTCGCTCAATTTCCTGATCGGAATCGAAGAACTCCATATTGAGTTGCTGAGCCAACTGACGGCCAATAGTGCTTTTGCCGGCACCCATCGGCCCAACCAGAAAGATATTGCGTTTCTCTGCCATTTTGTCGGTATTACTAAGAATTCGTTAATGATACCCCGCGTTCAGCTTTTTGCTGGCGGGACAGGAACTGAGACCTCATGAGCATTAGCAAGAGTCAGACGAAAAATTATCTCAACACTCAAGGCCGTTTGGCAACCGATTATATTGCCTGCGGCACATCCATTTCTGAATTGGCCTGTAGTTCGCGAAACTGTAACGCGTCAGCGCTGCGTTTTTTCAACGCCGCCTTCAGAGGAGATTTCTTTCTGAGCTGTCTGCTGAGCTTAGCCCAACATAAACGGTTACAACGCGGTTACAACATATTGAAAATCGCTAAACCTTGTAAGCTAATTCCTGCCCTGCGTCAATGCGGATGGCATTCAGGAACGTATTTTCCGGTTTATCCGGCGATAAGCGCTGCTTCCCTGACCAATCGAGGCGTTATAAAGATAACCAGCTCTCTTTTTTTGCGCTCTTCTGTTTGCTGCCGAAATAACGTCCCCAGTAAGGGCATATTGCCCAGCAGTGGAACCTGTCGTTGTCCGTGCGTTCGCTGCTGCTGGAAAATACCACCGAGCGCCAGCGTCTGCCCATCTTTTAGCGTCACCTGCGTTTCAATTTCCTGTTTATCAATTGATAGCACCTCTGTATCACCCGTTTGAATACTGCGTCCCGGCACGTTCTGGCTGATGCGAATTTTTAGCTGGATACGGCTATTGCCTAATACTGTTGGCGTGACTTCCATCCCCAGCACGGCCTCTTTGAATTCAATGCTGGTGGCCCCGCTGTTTCCCGCCGACACTTCATACGGGATCTCCGTGCCTTGTTTAATCGAAGCCGTTTGCTGATGAGAAGTAAATAAATGAGGGCTGGCGATAATTTCAATCTGGTTTTCCTGCTCCAGCGCACTCAATTCCAGGTCCAGCAGCTGTCCACCAATACGCGCCAGCGTAACGCCAACACTTACGCTGGGGGAGTTCACAGCTAGCGGAATATCCAGCCGGGGATTGCGTAAAGCCTGAATGGCAGCACCTTCGCCAGCATTTAAAGCCCAGTTAACCCCAAGCTCATGCAGATGTTCTTCACTGATCGTCACAATATGCGCGGCCAGCTCGACTTGCTCCAGCGGGACGTCCAACGCCTGAAGCCAGCGTTCAGTCTCTTTCAGCGCCAACTCGGTATCCCGCAACAATAAGGTATTGGTACGATTATCCACCGTGGCGCTGCCACGCGGCGTCATTAATGACTGACGCTCACTTTGCAGGCTGCGATGCACATCGCTGGCATTCGCATAATGCAGCACAACGCTGCGCTGCTTTAGCGGCAGTTGCTGCTGCTTCTCTTCCTGCTGTGCTTTTTCCTCCTTTCGCTGTTGTTGCTGCCAGCGTTCGGGATATACCAGCAAAACATTTTCCTCTTCAATCAGCGTCAGACGTGCCATACGCGAAACCAGTTCCAGCGCCTGCGCCCAGGGCATATCATCCAGCCGCAGCGTCAGTGCGCCTTGTACACCCGGCGCGATCATGAGGTTGATATGTTGATAATCCGCCAGCGCCTGTAAAATGCGCTCTACGGGTGCATCGTCAAAAGCCAGGCTGAGTTTTTCTTTATGGCTGGCGAAGGCGGGAGCCAGGCAACACAATGCCAGCATCAAAATGCTCGTCCTTATCACGCGCGTGTCCTTTTATTTGAAATGTGAGGGTCTGCGTTGAGCAACTGTTTTCCACCACCAGCGAGACGCGACTGCGGGTTAACGATGCCAGTCGCCACGGTGCCAGCGGAAAGGGTTGTCCTGCATCTACCGTGATGGTTTTGCCTTGTGGGCCAAGTAGCCAGGCGCGATAATGATCTTCACGTCCAATAATCCCCTGCAAGCGCCAGCCAGGCAGCGTTTCAACCTGTTGAATGCAGGCTGCACCCGCCATGGGTTGAAACGGATCGCGGGCTAACGCGCTGCCGCAGCACATCAGCAAAATAAGCAGGTTAGGACGCATCGTCATGCTCCAGCCACAGTTCAGCAACCAAATGCGCTTGCTGCATTGCCAACTGAAAACGCTGTGGAAAAGGCACGGCTGCCTGAGCCAGTTCGGCAAATAGTGGTTGAAATTGTGTCCACTGCAAATGCAGGATTAAGGTTCGCGGCTGAGCCTCTGGCAGCCATTGCTCAAGCTGCTGACCACGCATCGCCAGAAGGCGTTCTAAGGCCGGGGTTGATGAGACTGTATGTAATTGCGCAGAAATCTGCGCCAGCTGGTCATGTAATGTCTCGGGTAAGGGATGTTGAGATAATTGATTCTGACGTTGTTGCAAGCGTTGTTGTTGTTTTTCCAGCACAGCCAGCACATCTTGCCGCTCCAGTCTTAGCGGACGCAATAACAGTGCCCAGCACAGCAGCCACAAGCCCAGCGCGCCCACCAGCAACATGGCGTAGCGCGGTAATGGATGCAGAGATAACCAGCGCTGTATCCCTTCATTCATTAGCCATCTCCTGCAACTGTGCCCGCAACGAGAATTGGTAAATCCCTTCGGATTGTCGTTTTACGCTGCCCTGCCTGACCTGGACAAAAAGTGGCTGACCGGCCAGCTGATGACGAAAAGTGCGTATTGCCTGCATATTTTCTGCATGGCCTTCCACCAGTAATTGAAGATCACGCTTCTCCAGCCGTTGTAACCACAGCGTATCCGGCAATAAAGCTGGTAAATCCAGCCAAAACTGTTGCCAGATGGCGAGCTGTTTTGCCTGAAACTGCTGCTTATTTAGCTGCTTTTGCTGCATATCCAGCATCTGCATCGCTTGTTTTTGCTGCGTCAGGCGCTGAGCGACCTCCTCCAGTGCAATGCGTAGCGTGTCTTGCTGCTGCAGTGCAGTCTGTGTGGCTGCGTATATCCTCCACGCCTGGAACGAAACCAGCAGTACAATGCCAGACAGTAGCAGCGAAACGATCGTCAGCGCTTGACGACGCTGGTACTGCCAGCGCCGCTGACGCCAGGGAAGAAGGTTTACGGCAACCATCAGTCATCCCCCTTACGCAGAGCCAACCCGGCGGCAAGCGTGAAATCATCCGGACACTCAGGTAGCGGCGGTTGCTTATAATGGAAGAGATCGAAAGGAGAAAAGAAGTCTGTGCCTGCAGCAAGCGCACGTTCCTTGTTATCGCACAGAAGAATATGGGCGCCTTGTGGTAGAACCTGCTGCAATGCTGTCAGCGTGGCCGCATCGTCTGACGTGCAAATCCCCTCACTGTCACACCAAAGCCAGCGTTCACCGTGGCGTAACACCAGCACGCTATTGGCGGGCAGTTTTGCGGCTTTTGCGATCACGCTAAATGCATGGGTTGTCAGCTCAAAGACTTCCGGCTGCAAACCGGCTTGCTGCAATGGCAAACACCACTGATCAACCACGGATTGTCGCGCCGCCGTTACGTAAAGCTGATCGCCTGCCGGATCAGAACGATAGTCCAGCGCCAGCGCTTCCGGTTCTATGGGAAACAGTTTTCGCGCGGCGGTTTGTACGTAGCGGCGCATTATGGGTTCGCACATCTGTTGGGTCGGTAACGGTAAAGGCCGTTGCAACACCAGCTGCACAGGCAGGCCAACGCGCAACGAATAGCGCTGGGGTAAGCGTTTACGCCACGAGGTTAACGCCGCGACTAACTCAGGTGAAGATTGCAGCACGCCGTTTCTTAACGTATCTTGCGGCAGCTGTTGCTGCCACCAGTGGCACAACTTCCAGCCTTCACGACGTTGCTGGATGGCAAGGGCATAAAGCTGCCTATTCTGAATATCCAGTCCAATTTGCCAGGTATGAAAAGCCATGCGCGCGATCTCCTTATCGTCCGGGGAAAATGGACATATCAAAGCGTCTGGCTTGCCTTTATACTACCGCGCGGTTGTTTATAAACTGCCCAATTGACAACAGATGGGAAATCTCAGGTGAAGTTCGTAAAGTATTTATTAATCCTTGCAGTATGTTGCATTTTGCTGGGAGTCGGCTCGGTTTATGGACTTTATAAGTACATCGAGCCGCAGCTACCCGACGTCAACACGCTGAAAGACGTGCGCCTGCAAACGCCAATGCAGGTTTACAGCGCAGATGGTGAGTTAATGGCGCAATATGGCGAGATGCGTCGCATCCCTCTGAGCCTGCAACAAATGCCGCCTGAGATGGTGAAAGCGTTTATTGCCACCGAAGACAGCCGCTTTTATGAGCACCATGGTGTTGATCCCATCGGGATTTTCCGTGCCGCCAGTATTGCTCTGGTCTCCGGCCACGCTTCCCAGGGCGCGAGTACCATTACGCAGCAGCTTGCACGTAATTTCTTCCTCAGCCCGGAACGCACCCTGATGCGTAAGATCAAAGAAGCATTTCTGGCGATCCGCATCGAACAGTTGCTGACAAAAGATGAAATCCTTGAGCTGTATCTGAATAAGATCTATCTCGGTTATCGTGCCTATGGCGTTGGTGCTGCTTCGCAGGTCTATTTCGGTAAAACGGTCGATCAGCTGTCTTTGAGCGAAATGGCGATGATCGCCGGTCTGCCAAAAGCGCCTTCTACCTTTAACCCGCTCTATTCCCACAGTCGTGCTCTGTCGCGCCGTAACGTGGTGCTGGCGCGTATGCTGGACCAGCATTACATCACGCAGCAGCAGTATGATGATGCGCGCAACACCCCGCTGATTGCTAAATATCACGGACCAGAAATCGCCTTTTCCGCGCCTTATCTCAGCGAGATGGTGCGCCAGGAGATGGTGAAACGTTACGGCGAAAATGCCTATAGTGATGGCTTTAAGGTGTACACCACCGTTACGCGTCGACTACAACAAGCCGCACAGGAATCTGTACGTAATAACGTGATGGCTTATGATATGCGTCATGGCTATCGTGGTCCAACCAGCGTGTTATGGAAAGTCGGTGAACCGGCATGGAACCAGGCGCAAATTGAAAAAACGCTGAAAAAGCTGCCCGTTTACGGTCCGCTGATCCCAGCGGTAGTCGTTAACGCAAGCAGCGATGAAGCCACAGCGATGATGAAAGACGGCACTAACGTGTCATTAACGCTGGCTGGCGTACGCTGGGCGCGCCCCTATAAATCAGACACGCTGCAAGGCTCAACGCCGAAAAGCGTGACGCAGGTGTTGCAGGCCGGTCAGCAAATTTGGGTACGTAAAGTGGGTGATGCCTGGTGGCTGGGGCAAGTACCTGATGTGAACTCGGCGCTGGTTTCACTTGATCCGACTGACGGTTCTGTACGTGCGCTGGTGGGAGGTTTTGACTTCAACCAGAGCATGTTTAACCGCGCGACCCAGGCGCTGCGCCAGGTTGGTTCAAATATCAAGCCATTCCTGTACACCGCGGCCATGGATCGTGGCTTAACGCTGGCTTCCATTCTCAACGACGTCCCCATTTCCCGCTGGGATGCTGGCGCAGGAGCCGACTGGCGTCCGAAGAACTCACCGCCAACCTACAGCGGCCCAATTCGTCTTCGTCAGGGATTAGGGCAGTCGAAAAATGTGGTGATGGTACGCGCGATGCGTGCAATGGGCGTGGATTATGCCGCTGAGTATTTGCAGCGCTTCGGCTTCCCGGCACAAAATATCGTGCATACCGAATCGCTGGCGCTGGGGGCGGCCTCATTTACCCCTCTGCAAGTGGTACGCGGCTACTCGGTTATGGCCAATGGTGGCTTCCTGATCGATCCTTATTTCATTAAAAAGATTGAGAACGAACAGGGACAAACCGTGTTCGAAGAAAAGGCGAAAATTGCCTGTCCGCAGTGTAATTTGCCGGTGATTTATGGCGACACCAAAAAAGCGCTGGCACTGAACGAGGAGAGCATCGAAAATGTCGCGCCTTCCGATCAGAATCAAAACAGTACAGTGCCGCAACCGGAACTGGAGCAGGTTCCGGCTCAGCCCCAGCAAAGTGGTGATCAGCAATATGCGCCGCATGTAATCAATACGCCGCTATCGTTCCTGATCAAAAGCGCGCTCAATAGTAATATTTTTGGTGAACCAGGCTGGATGGGAACGGGCTGGCGCGCCTCGCGCGATCTGAAGCGTAATGATATTGGCGGTAAAACCGGTACGACCAACAATTCAAAAGATGCGTGGTTTTCAGGTTACGGACCGGGTGTAGTGACATCGGTATGGATTGGCTTTGATGATGCGCGTCGTGATTTGGGGCGTAGCACGTTATCTGGCGCCATTCCGGATCAGATTTCGGGTTATGAAGGCGGCGCGAAAAGTGCACAACCGGCATGGGACGACTACATGAAAACTGCGCTGGAGGGCGTGCCAACGCAGCCGTTAACGCCACCCGATGGCATTGTTACGGTCACTATCGATCGTAGCACCGGCAAGCTGGCCAATGGCGGCGGTAATACGCGTCAGGAATACTTCATTAATGGCACCCAACCAACCGAGTATTCCGTGCATGACGTCGGTACGACCATTATGGATAACGGCCAAAGTCATGAGCTGTTCTGATGCAAAAAGGGACGATAGCTGTCGTCCCTTATCAACGCAAGGCTGATATTTGTCAGCCGTTCAACGCTTAGTAATTTATGCGCCCTTGCTTTACCAGCCATTCGCGCACCATAAATAGCGCGCTGACGTTACGTGCTTCACGAAAATCCGGTTCCTGTAGCAGCGCCAGCATATCGTTCAAAGGCCAGCGATGGACAACTAACGGTTCCGGCTCATCCCCTTCCAGCTTCTCTTCGTACAGACCTTCCGCCACCACGATATTCATTTTGCTGGAGAAGTATGAGGGTGCCATGGTGAGCTTGCCGAGTAGCGTGAGTTCACCCGCGCCAAAACCCGCTTCCTCTTTCAGTTCACGATCGGCCGCTTCATTCACCGACTCGCCCGGATCAATCAGCCCTTTCGGAAAGCCAAGCTCATAATTTTCCAGACCAACCGCATATTCCTGAATCAAAACCAGATGATCATCAATGATCGGCACAATCATTACGGCTTCGCGTTCCGAAGGTTTCATGCGCTCGTAAACACGACGAGCACCGTTACTGAATGCTAAATCGACCGCTTCGATAGTGAATAGCCGCGAGCGCGCTGCGGTTTCCACCTTGAGGATGTCAGGTTTTTTTAACGGATTTTTCATATCAGCCTCAGACTTTGCTGCCCCAGCGGCCAGGAGCAGATCAGCATACCTAACCGCATCCAATTGTGCGACAGCCAGTTAACGTCGCGTTAGCCGGAAAAAATGGCGATCTCTATGACGCTGCTGGGTTGCAACTACGCAATTTTTTTAACCGTCAATATCTCAGCATAAAATTAGGACGATACCGATATTTAATTAAGCATTTGCCAGTTACCATACCGGCAAGGCATGTTGTAAAAGCATCTAATTAAATGATTTGCAGCCGTATTTCATCTGGCCTGTAAGGTGTCAGAGAGGTTTATTTCCGCATAATTTTTCTTAACATGTGGGCGCATTCAGGAGTACATATTTAACGTGAAGGCAGTATTTTGGCTGAATTGAGCAAAGCATGAGCACAATAATTATCATATTGGCCGTAGTGCTAACCTGTTCAATTCTGGCAGGCATCGGATTTTGGTACGCTATGCGGCATCGCCCGCCGTTGGCGAAACCACTGCCATTTATTAGCCCGCCCTGTCGAAAACTGTCTGATGAAGAACGCAGCGCCGTTGAAAAATACCTGGCGACGCTGGGAAAACAACCCCGCGCTGCGTTGCCGGGTGAGAAACGCGCCAGTGCTGACCGACTCGCCCTGACTGCACAAAGTAATCATGTCTACCCGGCCAGGCGCGCCATTACGCGTTATGGCCTGTCAACCGACGATCCGCACAAGTGGCGATATTACCTTGATGAAATCGAAGTTCATCTGCCGCCTTTGTGGGAACAGTACATCACCGACGAAAACTACGTTGAGCTGATCCATACTCAGACCATTCCCTTAGTTATTTCGCTTAATGGTCATTCGCTGGTTGAGTATTCTCTTGATCAGCCTGCGCTGCCGACGCTGATGCGTCCAATATCAACCAATGCTTCTATACGCAAAGCGGAAAGCGAGAGCGTTGAATTGTTGCAAGTGCGTAAAGAGACAGCTGAAGAGTATCGGCTATCCCGCCCGGATGGCACGCGCGAAGCCGTTACCATCTCTCTGGCCTTTCTGCTGTTTTTCCTTAGTTTGCTGGTTCCTGAGACGCTTATGCTCTGGCTGATCCTGGCCGGGTGCGCCATGATAGCCGTTAGTCTGTGGCTGTTGTATCGCTTTCCGGGTGAGGGCAGCCTGCGTGATATTCACTGTCTGCGTGGTGCGCCTAAACGCTGGGGCCTGTTTGGTGAGTTTAATCAGGAACAGAGCAATATCACGCTGGGCATTATCGATCTGGCCTATCCACCACACTGGCAACCCTACGTCGCGCATGATTTAGGGCAGGTCACTGACGTTGACATCTATCTCAATCGTCAGGTCGTGCGCCAGGGACGTTTTCTCTCCTTGCAGGATGAGGTCAAAAATTTCCCGATTCAACGCTGGCGTAAAAATGTCGTGTTAGCCTGCGGCTCGCTGGTGGTATTAGCGTTGCTGATTACCTGGGTTCCGCTCAGCATGCCGATTAAGCTCAGCCTTGCCTGGGCGAAAGGCACCGACAGTCTGGACGTCAGCAGCGTTGATAAACTTAACAGCGTCGCGCTGAACGTCGGCGACAACCTGAAAGTCAGCGGCACCGGCATGTGTTCAGTGCCTGATAACTATCAAAGCAACCGCAGTTACGCCTACATGCCGTTCGATTGTTCGGCCGTTTACTGGAATAACGCCACGCCGTTGCCGCAGCCACAGTCGGACATCATTGATAAAGCGGCCGCACTGCTGGAAACTACCACCAGACAACTGCATCCCGAAACCAATACCGATCCCAAGCTGAACCCGCAACTGGCGTCAGCTATTCAAAAGTCGGGCATGATTCTGTTAGACGATTTCTCCGATTTGGTGCTGAAAACGCAAGACCTGTGTAATCAGCAGCAAGATTGCGTACGCCTGAAAAATGCGCTGGTGAATCTGGGGAATGCTAAGGACTGGCAAGCGCTGATTCACCGCGCCGATTCAGGCCAGCTGAACGGTATGAATGTGCTGCTGCGCCCGGTGAGTGCCGAAGCGCTGGAAAATCTGGTTAACACGGCGACATCCACGTTCTTCTTCCGCGAAACGCGCCGTGCGGCTGAAAACCTTAACAGCCCACCGCCAGGCGGTTTTTTGATTGTTAGCGATGAAGGCCGTCAGTTGGTGAATCAGCCGCAGCCGACCGTATCGCTGTTTGATCTGGATGCGCCGTCGCAATGGCGCGAACTACAGCGCATGTCTGCAATGCTGTTGCATACGCCGTTTAGCGCAAATGGCATTATTACCAACATTACGACGGATGCGAACGGCACCCGTCATATTGCGCTGCATAATGAACCCGATGCGATGGCGCAATGGCGTTATCTGGGCACCGCGCTGCTGCTGCTGGTGCTGATCGCGTGCTGTGTGATTAACGGTTTGCTGGCGCTGCGCCGCATACATCGCAATCGCCAGCGCATGAAAGATATTCAGCACTATTACGACAAGTGTTTTAACCATAATCTCAGCACAATGCAGAGCGTGCGCTCGTTATTCTGACCCCTGACTAACTGTGCTACCCTGTCGCCCTGTTTTTTGCGGGGTGAATTTATGACGTTCGACTGGTCTGGAATTGATACCGTGCTGCTCGATATGGACGGCACGCTGCTTGATCTGGCATTTGATCGCCACTTCTGGCTGGAGCATGTTCCAGAAACGCTTAGCCTCCAGCGCGGCATTACGCTGGTGCAGGCTGAGCAGATCATCGCGGAAAAGTATCAGGCGGTCGCGCATACGCTAAACTGGTATTGTCTGGATTACTGGGCGCGGGAGCTGGCGCTGGATATTCGCGCGATGACATGGGAAAAGCGCAGCCGCGCTACCCTCCGCGAGGACACCCTGCCCTTTTTGCAGGCGCTTCGTCGCGCCGGAAAACGCACCATCTTGCTAACCAATGCGCATCCTTACAATCTGGACGTAAAACTGGAACAAACCGGTTTAGCGCCACACCTTGATTTATTACTTTCCACCCATACCTTTGGGTATCCGAAAGAAGACCAGCGTCTATGGCAAGCAGTGCAACAGCAAACGGGATTTCTTAATGCGCGCACGCTGTTTATTGATGACAACGAAGCCATTCTGGATGCCGCAAAAGTCTGGGGCATTGGCTGGTGCTTAGGCGTAAGTAATCCCGATTCAGGACGACCTGAGCAAATCTTTCAGCGTCATACTGCCGTCCGCGATTACCGGGCGCTGATCTGATTCAGGAGCAGCAATGAAACAAAAAATCAGCGAAGGCGTGCGCCTTGATAAATGGCTATGGGCCGCGCGCTTTTACAAAACCCGCTCGATTGCGCGGGAAATGATTGAAGGCGGCAAAGTGCATTACAACGGGCAGCGCAGCAAGCCGAGCAAGCTGGTTGAACTGAACGCTGAACTGACACTGCGTCAGGGAAACGACGAGCGCACCGTTTTAGTCACCGAAATCAGCGAGCAACGTCGTCCCGCCAGTGAGGCACAACGGCTTTATCGTGAAACTGACGCCAGTATTGAAAAGCGCGAGAAAATGGCACAGGCGCGCAAGCTGAATGCGCTCACAATGCCGCATCCCGATCGACGACCGGATAAAAAAGAGCGTCGCGATTTGAGGAAATTTAAATTATCGGGCGATGAGTAACGCCATCCGTTTACGGCGCTGATACGCCTCGCCCCCATCGAGAGAAAAGCTATGTCTGTACAAGATCAACTGCATCGTTACCTGTTTGAAAACGCAGCCGTGCGCGGCGAGCTTGTGAACGTTTCCCACACCTGGCGCGAAACCGTTAAAAATCACGATTACCCAGCGCCAGTGCAGACATTACTGGGCGAAATGCTGGTGGCTACCAGCTTGCTGACCGCAACGCTGAAATTTGATGGTGAAATCACTGTGCAGCTGCAAGGTGACGGTCCGCTGTCGCTGGCAGTCATTAACGGTAACAACAAGCAGGAACTGCGTGGTGTGGCTCGTATGAAAGACACCATTGCGGATAACAGCACGCTGAAAAGCATGATCGGCAACGGGTATCTGGTGATCACGATTTCTCCAGAAAAAGGGGAGCGCTATCAAGGCGTGGTCGGTCTGGAAGGCGAAACCCTGGCCGAATGCCTGGAAGATTACTTTATGCGTTCTGAGCAACTGCCAACGCGCCTGTTTATTCGCACTAACGAAAAAGGCGCGGCCGGTATTCTGCTTCAGGTATTGCCTGCGCAAGACACCCGTAAAGACGACTTTGAGCATCTGGCGGCCCTGACTGAAACCATCAAGAGCGAAGAGTTGATTGAGCTGCCAGCAACTGACATATTGTGGCGTCTTTACCATCAGGAAGAAGCCACGGTTTATGAGCCGCAGCCTGTCATCTATAAATGCACCTGTTCACGCGAGCGGTGTGGTGACGTGCTGAAAACGTTACCGCAGGAAGAAGTCGATGAAATCATCAAAGAAGATGGCAAAATCGATATGCACTGCGATTATTGCGGCTCGCACTACATTTTCGACGCGGTCGATATTGCGGGAATTCGCACCAATTCGGTGGAAAATAACGAGCGCCTGCATTAATTCCTGTCGGGCGGCTTTGCCGCCCTGTAAGCTTTACTGCCTACTATCCCCTTAATTTCTCGGGGAAATTATCTTTTTTTACTTTCTTAACAAGTTAAAAACATCCGAAATATCATCTTAACGCGCCCTGTGTCGCATTTCTGAGGAACAAGCCTTTTCCCGCTAATGCAGAGGAGTAAACTGCGCGCGATCGTGCAGCTGCCCTTAACCTGGCAGCATAAATTATGCATGACGCTAACTTTTCTCTGTCTTTGCAGAACAGATACCGATTTGAGGAGCAGTAAAATGCGCGTTAACGGCCTGACCTCGCAAGACCTTGCCGACATGGGCATCACTGATATTACGGAAGTGGTTTACAACCCTGATTACGACACGCTATTTCAGGAAGAGACTCGCCCGGAACTCGAAGGTTTTGAACGCGGCACCCTGACGCAGAGCGGCGCAATTGCGGTAGATACTGGTATTTTTACCGGACGTTCGCCCAAGGACAAGTACATTGTTCGTGATGACACCACGCGCGATACGCTGTGGTGGAACGATCAGGGAACCGGTAAAAACGATAACCAACCCCTGTCTCAGGAGACGTGGCAGGCATTGAAAACATGCGTAACGCAGCAGCTTTCTGGCAAGCGTCTGTTTGTCATTGACGCCTTCTGCGGCGCCAACCCCGACTCCCGCCTGAGTGTCCGCTTTATTACCGAAGTCGCATGGCAAGCGCACTTCGTCAAAAACATGTTCATTCAACCCAATGAGAAAGAGCTGGCCAGCTTTACGCCAGATTTCGTGGTCATGAACGGTGCAAAATGCACCAATCCAGACTGGCAACAGCAAGGTCTGCACTCAGAGAATTTCATCGCTTTTAACCTGACTGAGCGCGTGCAGCTGATTGGTGGAAGCTGGTACGGCGGCGAAATGAAGAAAGGTTTGTTTGCGGTGATGAACTACCTGCTGCCGCTCAAAGGCATCGCCTCAATGCACTGCTCGGCCAATGTCGGCAAAGCGGGTGATGTGGCGGTATTTTTTGGCCTTTCCGGCACCGGAAAAACCACGTTATCGACCGATCCTGAACGCCAGTTGATTGGTGATGACGAACACGGCTGGGACGATGACGGCGTGTTTAATTTTGAAGGAGGCTGTTACGCCAAAACTATTAACCTTTCTGAGCAGGCCGAGCCGGAAATTTATCGCGCCATTCGCCGTAATGCCTTGCTGGAAAATGTCGTGGTTCGCGCTGATGGCAGCGTAGATTACGCGGACGGTAGTAAAACGGAAAACACCCGCGTTTCTTATCCCATCAATCACATCGACAATATTGTTCAGCCGGTTTCTAAAGCAGGACATGCGAAGAAAGTCATTTTCCTGACCGCCGATGCCTTCGGCGTGCTGCCGCCCGTTTCGCGCTTAACGCCAGCGCAGACGCAATATCACTTCCTGTCAGGCTTTACCGCCAAGCTGGCCGGTACTGAGCGCGGCGTAACGCAGCCGACGCCAACCTTCTCGGCCTGTTTTGGTGCCGCTTTCCTGATGCTGCATCCGACACAATATGCAGAAGTGCTGGTGAAGCGCATGGAAGCAGCGGGTGCGCAGGCTTATCTGGTTAATACTGGCTGGAATGGCAGTGGCAAGCGCATCTCACTGTCCGATACGCGTGCCATCATTAATGCCATTTTGGCCGGTGAGCTGGATGAAGCGCCGACCGAAACGCTGCCGATTTTTAATCTGCAAATGCCAAAAAGCCTGGGCAAGCTGGATTCGGTCATGCTCGATCCACGCAGCAGCTGGGAAAACGAAGAGAAATGGCACGCCGCCGCGCAGGATCTGGCGCAGCGTTTTATGACTAATTTCGAGAAGTATACCGATAACGCCGCAGGCGCAGCATTAGTAAAAGCAGGCCCACAGCGTTAAAACTCCAGGCGCGGCAAGCTTTGCCGCGCCTGGTCTAGCTCTGGACGCTCAGGCTGGTGCCGGGCGCGGGCGTTTCTATCAATGGCAGCCAGGCGCGAATACGCAACCCGCCACGTTCGCTGTCACCAATTTCCAGCGCCCCCTGATGCGCATCGATAATACGCTGTACAATCGCCAGCCCTAAACCTGTGCCGCTGGTGCTGCGGGCGCTGTCGCCGCGTACAAACGGCTGGAATAAGTGCTGAAGCTGCTCCGGCTTAATGCCCGGACCATCATCCTCAACCTGAAACCATGCGCGATGTAATTCACGTCCGCTACTGACTTTGATCCAGCCATTGCCATAACGTGCCGCATTGACGACCAGGTTCGCTAAGGCGCGCTTAATCGACAGCGGGTTGATGTCCAGCATCAACTCTTCCGACATGACAGCGTTTTCAATTTCGCGCTCGTAGCCGCTTTCCGCTGCGACAACTTCCCCTAACACACTGTTCAGATCGGCGCGCTCGGTCTGCATTTCCTGGCCGGTACGCAGGTAATCAATGAACTGTTCAATGATGGCGTTACACTCTTCGATGTCTTTGTTAATCGACTCGGCAAGATAGCCATCCTGTTCGTTCATCATTTCGGTTGCAAGACGAATACGCGTCAGCGGCGTACGCAGATCGTGACTGACGCCCGCCATCAGCAAGGTGCGATCGTCGGCCAGCTGTTTTACGCCCGCCGCCATCTGATTAAAGGCACGCGTCACCGAACGCACTTCAGACGCACCATATTCGCGTAACGGCGGCGGAATAATGCCTTTACCAACCTGTAGCGCAGCGTGTTCTAAATCCACCAATGGTCGATTCTGAATACGAATAAACAACCAGGCGCCGCCAATCGCCAGCAGCATGATCGCTAAGGTGTAACGGAACAGCGGCGAGAAGTCACCCTGATGGATTTCTGTTAGCGGCACACGTACCCAGATGTCGGGCGACAGCCAGGTTTTCAGCCACACCACCGGTGAATTCTTGTTAACTTCTACCCGCACATCGGTTGGGCCACCCAGTTGCTGGCCCATCTGTTCACTGAGAAATTCGTAATGCTGCGCCCAGCGCAAGCCGCTCTCCTCTGCTGCCGCATTGGTATAGAGCGAAATACCCAATTCGCGATAAATTTCCCGGCGAAAAGCTGGCGGCACTTCTAACTGCGTTCCATCTTCCAGCTGCAATCGGTCGGTCATCAACATACGCACTTCGTAAGCGAGGACCTTATTAAACTGTTGCAGACTAGGAAGAATGGCGAAGTTAAGCACCACCAGATAAGTCGTTACCAGGCTGACGAACAGCAAGGTAACGATTAACAGTAAGGTGCGAGCAAAGGAACTGCGGGGCGAGAAGCGCAGCCGCCTCATGCTTTACTGCCGTCCGGCACAAATACGTAGCCCAGACCCCATACAGTCTGGATATAGCGCGGGTGCGCCGGATCTTCTTCCACCATGCGGCGCAGGCGCGAGATCTGTACGTCAATAGAACGTTCCATGGCGCTGTATTCACGTCCACGTGCCAGGTTCATTAATTTATCGCGCGATAATGGCTCACGCGGATGGCTGACCAACGCTTTTAATACCGCAAACTCCCCGCTGGTTAACGGCATCGGCTCGTCTTCGCGGAACATTTCCCGCGTCCCGAGGTTCAGCTTAAACTTACCAAAAGCAATAACGGCCTCTTCCTGGGAAGGCGCGCCTGGCAGTTCATTGGCCTGGCGACGCAGCACGGCACGGATACGCGCCAGAAGTTCGCGCGGGTTAAACGGTTTAGGAATATAGTCATCCGCACCGATTTCCAGGCCCACAATACGATCCACTTCTTCGCCTTTCGCTGTCACCATAATGATAGGCATGGGATTGCTTTGACTACGCAGACGGCGGCAGATGGATAAACCATCTTCGCCGGGCAGCATTAAATCCAGCACCATCAGGTGGAAAGACTCACGGGTTAACAAACGATCCATCTGTTCGGCATTCGCGACACTGCGCACCTGAAAGCCCTGCTCGGTGAGATAGCGTTCGAGCAGCGCACGTAGACGCATATCATCATCAACGACCAGAATTTTGTAGTTCTCTTGCATTTTCTACTCCCAAAGGCGCTATTGCCTGAGCCGATATTGTTAAAAAAAGATGCCTTATAGTGACAGTCCTTAATGGTTTATATTCTAGCCAAAATTGTTACAAAGCATATTAAACAGCAGCTTATATTTAATTTCACCCCTTAGCTAAGCCGTAAAAAGCTCTCTTTACAGCGAGTTGAAGAGGTTCCAATAAATCTGAAATATTGGCCATCTTTCTTTAATACGCTGGCGTCCTGTTAAAGCCAGATTTTATTCAGACAGAAAATTCAGCGAGTTAGCAGTTAATTTGCCTTAAGATCGCATTATCATTACGCATGAACGCCAGCTAATCCACTTCAGCGGGAAAAATGCAGCATAAAATCCGGTCATTTTCCGCTTTTTTACCGCTCTCCTCTCGGAATAGTTTTAGCGCAGCGCGGGATAAGGCCATTTAAAATTAAAGCCTAATAAATCAATCAGTAAAGTCATCTTTTCTCTCCGGATTATTTCGCTCAGACTGGCCTGGCATCACGCCTTGCGATGTCATTACGGGGAGACAATGATGAAAAAAACATTATTACTGCTGAGTGCCTTGGCGCTGACCAGCGTTAGCCCGGTTTATGCTGCCACGACGGCGGGCGAAGCCGCAGGAGCAACAGCGTCAACAACCGCACAAGGTAACTCAAACGCCATCGGTGTTGGTGCAGTCGCAGCGCTATTTGGCGTAGCGCTGGCAACGGCTGGCGGCGGCGGAGATGGCCACGGTAACGGCACGTCGACGACCACCGCGACCCAGGCCGGAAAATAATTCAGTTCATTATCACGCTTAGAATACCCCTTCTGTGTCAGCCTGTTTCGCCACCGGGGAAGTCAACGTGGGTTTTTAGCGTTTAAAAACCCTTTCCCCGACTCTTTTTTGCCGCGCCGCATTTGCTTTACACTGAACCTCTTTTCACATTTCTGGCTGCTGTTGCATGAAAACCCGACTCATTACCCGCGAAGGCTTTAATCAGTTAAAGGCCGAGCTTGATTATCTGTGGCGCGAAGAGCGACCTGAAGTGACCAAAAAAGTCACCTGGGCTGCCAGCCTCGGCGATCGCAGCGAAAATGCAGATTATCAATACAACAAAAAGCGTCTGCGCGAAATTGATCGTCGGGTACGTTATCTGACCAAAAGCCTTGAACAACTTCGCATTGTTGATTATTCCCCGCAGCAGGATGGCAAGGTTTTCTTTGGTGCGTGGGTCGAAGTCGAGAACGATGACGGGATTATTAAACGCTTTCGCATCGTTGGTTACGACGAAATTTTTGGCCGTAAAGATTACATCTCGATTGATTCCCCCATGGCTCGGGCGCTGCTAAAAAAAGAGGCTGGCGATGTCGCGACGGTAGAGACACCAGCCGGTCCCGCATTGTGGTATGTCAACGCGATTACTTATCAGGAATAGCGACTCAGAATATCGCCTAAATCCGCCTGCGCCGCTGGCAATCTCAGCCGTCAATCCGTATAACTGTTCGCTATTTCTTAACCCTGTAAGCAAGACAGTTACTGATGATGAAAGATACGCTGAGCCACATAATTGCGAGTGAGCTGCAGGCGCGGGCAGAGCAAGTTGATGCCGCCGTTCGCCTGCTGGACGAAGGGAATACCGTGCCGTTTATTGCACGTTATCGTAAAGAGGTGACCGGCGGACTGGACGATACCCAACTACGCCAGCTGGAAACCCGCCTGAGCTATCTGCGTGAACTGGAAGAACGCCGCCAGTCGATTCTGAAATCCATTGATGAACAAGGCAAACTCACCGACGACCTCGCCAGAGCCATCCGTACCACTCTCAGTAAGACCGAACTCGAAGACCTTTACCTACCGTATAAACCCAGACGCCGCACACGTGGACAGATCGCGATTGAAGCCGGTCTGGAGCCGCTGGCAGAGACCTTGTGGCAAGATCCTTCGCAGCATCCTGAGCAGTTAGCGGCAGGCTATGTCGCGCCGGATAAAGGCGTCGCGGATGTCCGTGCTGCACTGGATGGCGCCCGCTATATTCTGATGGAACGCTTTGCTGAAGACGCCACGCTGTTGGCGAAAGTGCGCGATTACCTGTGGAAAAACGCCCATCTGGTATCAAAGGTGGTGGAAGGAAAAGAAGAAGCCGGCGCAAAATTCCGCGACTATTTCGATCATCATGAAGCGCTAAACAGCGTGCCGTCACACCGCGCCCTGGCCATGTTGCGCGGACGAAACGAAGGCATATTGCAGCTGTCGCTGAATGCCGATCCGCAATTTGACGAAGCGCCGCGTGAAAGCCACGGCGAAACGTTGATTGCCGGGCACTTAAACCTTCAACTGAATAACGCCCCGGCAGACAGCTGGCGTAAAGCGGTAGTGAGCTGGACGTGGCGCATCAAAGTAATGCTGCATCTGGAAACAGAGCTGATGGGCACAGTACGCGAACGCGCTGAAGATGAAGCCATCAACGTGTTCGCCCGTAACCTGCACGATCTGCTGATGGCGGCACCGGCGGGGATGCGTTCGACGATGGGGCTCGACCCCGGTCTGCGCACCGGCGTGAAGGTCGCAGTTGTCGATGCCACCGGCAAGCTGGTCGCCACCGATACCATTTATCCCCACACCGGCCAGGCCGCGAAAGCTGCGGCCCTCGTCGCGACGTTGTGTAGCAAGCATCAGGTTGAACTGGTCGCCATTGGTAACGGCACCGCTTCGCGTGAGACTGAGCGCTTCTTCCTTGAAGTGCAGAAACAGTATCCGCAGGTTACCGCGCAGAAAGTCATTGTCAGCGAAGCGGGGGCATCGGTGTATTCCGCGTCAGAACTGGCCGCGCTGGAGTTTCCTGACCTGGACGTTTCCATCCGCGGTGCCGTTTCTATCGCCCGCCGTTTGCAGGACCCGCTGGCAGAGCTGGTGAAGATCGATCCAAAATCGATTGGTGTGGGCCAGTACCAGCACGACGTCAGTCAAAGCCAGCTGGCGAAGAAGCTGGATGCGGTAGTGGAAGACTGCGTGAACGCCGTCGGTGTTGATCTGAATACTGCTTCGGTGCCGCTGCTTACGCGCGTTGCGGGTTTAACGCGGATGATGGCCCAAAATATCGTTAACTGGCGCGACGAGAATGGCCGTTTCCAGAATCGTCAGCAGTTATTGAAAGTTAGCCGTCTTGGCCCTAAAGCCTTTGAGCAATGCGCAGGTTTTCTACGTATTAATCACGGCGATAACCCGCTTGATGCTTCAACTGTTCACCCGGAGGCCTATCCGGTGGTGGAACGTATTCTGGCGGCAACCGAGCAGGCGCTGAATGATTTGATGGGTAATCCGTCTGGCTTGCGTGGTCTGAGCGCCAGGGATTTTACCGATGAGCGTTTCGGTCTGCCAACCGTGACTGACATCCTGAAAGAACTGGAAAAACCGGGTCGCGATCCACGCCCGGAATTTAAAACGGCACAGTTTGCTGAAGGCGTGGAAACACTGAATGATTTAACGCCCGGCATGGTGCTGGAAGGGGCGGTAACTAACGTCACCAATTTTGGTGCGTTTGTGGATATTGGTGTTCATCAGGACGGATTAGTCCATATCTCTTCACTTTCGGACAAGTTCGTGGACGATCCCCACAAAGTGGTTAAAGCTGGCGATATTGTCAAAGTGAAGGTGATGGAAGTCGATCTACAGCGTAAACGCATTGCGTTAACTCTGCGGCTGGACGAACAGCCAGGCGAAAGCAGTGCCCGCAGCAATCGCAGCGCGCCACGTGAAAATGCGCGGCCAGCGGCGAATAAAGGGCGACCGCGTCCTGTCAGCCAGACGGCGGGTAATAGCGCGATGGGCGATGCGCTGGCGGCCGCGTTTGGTAAGAAGCGCTAAATAAAACTGGAGACCGCGCGCCAATTGCGGTAGCGCCGGACAGACGGCAGGGCACCAATGTCATTGCTGGCAGCCTGTCCTGCGTCGCCCACCGCACGAGACGCTTTACCTCGCTGCTCGTGTTCTCCGCGCGTAATGTCTGCCAGTAGCTTGCGATAGTTTATCGCTTTGAACCGTTTATCCCCTGCCTGGCGGGGGATAATTATTTGAAAATCCCCACCGGCACACTACGCTAAAAAAACGCCTGTCATAAAAACAACACCTGCTGTGGCACCCAATTCACGATGGAAACGATCACTGCTTTAATCGATAAGATTTATGCTGACACCTTTCCACAGGCCGCGCGTGAACGCCTGCTTGCCAATATTGCCAGAGCGTGCAATGCGACGAAACTGCCGCGCAAAACGCACTGGGATGAACAGGATGTGGTCCTCATTACCTACGCCGACCAGTTCCGCGAGCCTGATAAACCCACGCTTCGCAGCTTCTCACGCTTCTATCAGCAGCATCTGCAATCCACTTTTCCACTGGTACATCTGCTACCGTTTTTTCCTTACTCTTCTGACGATGGTTTTTCAGTGATTGATTATCATCAGGTCAATCCGCTATGCGGCGAATGGCACGATGTCGCCACACTGCATCAGGAAACCCGGCTGATGTTCGATTTCGTCTGTAATCACATGTCAGCACACAGCGCGTGGTTTAAACATTATCTGGCGCAGGATCCTGGCTGGGACAATTTCTTTATCAGCATGCCGCCTGCCACCGATCTCAGCGCGGTGACGCGGCCGCGGACCTCGCCATTGCTGACACCATTTAAGATGGCAGATGGCGAAACGCGCTTTATCTGGACGACGTTTAGCGCCGATCAAATCGATCTCAACTTCGCCAACCCCGACGTTTTAATCCGCATGGTGGATGTGTTGCTCGACTATCTGACGCGCGGAGCGGATTACGTGCGGCTGGATGCGGTTGGCTATATGTGGAAAACCCCCGGCACCCGCTGCATCCATTTAGCGAAAACCCACCTGCTGGTGAAATTATTTCGCGCCATTGCGAATAAGGTCGCGCCTGGCACGGTGATCATCACCGAAACCAACGTGCCGCATAAAGACAACATCAGCTATCTCGGCAATGGCCATGATGAAGCACAAATGGTGTATCAGTTTTCGCTGCCACCGCTGGTACTGCATGCTATTCATTCGGGTTCGGGACGTGCGCTGCGCCAGTGGGCCAGCTCGCTCGATCTGAATAACAGCGGCACGACCTTTTTCAATTTTCTCGCTTCGCATGATGGCATTGGACTGAATCCGGCACGCGGCATTTTAACCGAAGTCGAGATTGTGGCGTTGGTGCGCGATTTAGCGTTAGAAGGCGCATTGGTTTCCTACAAAAACAATCCTGACGGCACCACCAGCCCATACGAAATTAACGTTACCTATCTCGACGCGTTAACGCGTCAGGAAGAGGACGACACAACGCGCCTGAAGCGATTTTTGCTTGCTCATGCCATATTGCTGGCATTTCCTGGCGTGCCGGCTGTCTACATTCAAAGCATTGTGGGATCGCGTAATGATTACGCTGGTGTGCGTGCGGCAGGACATAACCGCGCCATCAATCGTCAGAAATACGATTTGCAGGAGATTGAAACCGCTCTGGCGGGCGGCGACTGGCTACGTCAGCAGGTTTATACCCGGCTCAGTCAGCTTATCCAGCTACGCCGACGACAGCCAGCCTTTCACCCCGATAACCCCATGACGCTATTTGACTGTGAAAATGCGCTGCTCGTACTAAAACGCCATTCGCCCACTAGCGGCGAGAGTTTACTCTGCGTGTTTAATTTGAGTGGCCGACAAGTTAAAACGCAGCTACCGGAGGCGCGGACATTACAGGACGTGATTACGGGAGATAAAATAGAAGGCACCCAGCCGTTAACGCTGGATGCCTGGCAGTTTATGTGGCTACGCGGATAATTATTTGTAGACGTCAGCGACGGCGCTAAATTTGCCGTGTTCACGGCCAGCGATCACCAGGAAATAACGTCCCCCTTTTTCATCCGTTAATTTTGACAGCTCGCGCTTCGCATCCATCGGTGAGGTGGTTTCCGCCGTGGTGTTTACTGTACCTATTTTCTTAAGGTTCATCTTCTGAACGTCTTCTTTAGTAACCTCTTTCGCTGCTATAGCTGAGAAAGAAACGGCACTTATCATCACGGAAGCCAAAACCCATTTCATCATCTTCATTTGATTACCCTCATTCATGATCCATTGTTGAGATGTAAGCAGCCGCAAAGCGCGATAAAGCAGTATGGAACGGCATAGCCCAGCCCTGGCTATTCACATATAAATTCAGCGGCCTTGCTCACGAATGAAGTATTACCGCTGCCGGTTATTTTGCCAGCAGCGGAAGGATTTATGTCGATAATTCATCGCTGAAACGCATGATATGTTGTGTAAATGCATCAGGATGCGAGATGAAAGGCGCATGTGCTGCTTTCTCTATCACGACCGAAGGCGAGAAAGGCAGCGCCTGCTCTAACAGCTGAGCAATACGACGCGGCACCAGGCCATCCAGCGAACCGTAAATTCGCAGAAACGGCTGGCTGATGCCGGGTAATGCGCTGCGTAAATCAACCTCACGCAGGATCTCTAACCCATCTTCCAGTACCTCAACCGACGGCATCGGTTGTGACAGCACCACCTCCTTCAACTGGCGTGCATCGGCGCGCGCACTTTCAGTGCCTAACGTTTGTAGTGCAAGAAAACGTTCAACGGTGCGCTGAAAATCATTACTCAGCTGTCGCTGAAAGCCGTGCAGGGTTTCTGATTTGATGCCTGGCCATTCATCGCTGGCGGTAAAACAGGACGATGAAGCCACGGTAATTAGCGCGCGTACTCGCTCAGGTGCCGTTAATGCCAGCTGCGTTGCCACTAATCCCCCCAGCGACCAGCCAAGCACAATGGCGCGTGGCGGCATCGACGGCAACAGCTGTTCTGCCATCTCATCCAGCGTCATTGCCGTAAAACCCCGACTGCGACCATATCCCGGTAGGTCGATCAGATGCAGGCGAAATTGCGCGCTGAGTCGCGGAACGATGCTTTGCCACACTTCGGCATTCAGTCCCCAGCCGTGAAGCAGCACAAGATCTGTCTCCCCTTCTCCGCAGGTATACCCGTAAAGCGACGTCATCAGTTACTCTTCCAAAGTTGATAAGGAGGTCGTTATGCTACCAATGCCAGCCCTTTGTTGGCTATGCTCGTTACCGCTGCGCTTTTCGCATCACGGTATTTGTAGTCATTGTTTACGTAGCCTGCCGCTGCTGCCTTTGCTTTGTCCGCGCTGTGGACTGCCCGCAGCCTCAGCCCGGTTACCCTGCGGTCGCTGCCTGCTTTCGCCGCCCGCGTGGCAGGCACTGGTTTGTGTCAGTGCTTATCAGGCGCCAGTGAGTCATTGGGTGCATCAACTCAAATTTTCTCGCGTTACCGCACTTAGGGTGATGCTGACCCGACTGCTTTTGTTAAGCTGGTTGCAGGCTTACCGCACACGCCTGTTAACGCGTCCAGATTTATTACTGTGCGTACCGCTGCATCATCAGCGCGGTTGGCAGCGCGGCTACAATCAGTCGGCATTGCTGGCCCAACCGCTGGCGCACTGGTTAACGTGTGAATTTAGCGAAGGATTGCGGCGACAGCGCAAGGGCGCATTGCAACATCAGCTCAGCGCGCAGCAGCGCCGCACTAATTTACGCGGCGCCTTTCGCCTTGAATTTGCGGTGCGTGGGCGCCATATCGCCCTTATCGACGATGTGATTACCACCGGCAGTACGGTAGAAGAAATTAGCCGTCTGTTACTGGCGCAGGGCGCGGCCAGCGTGCAGGTTTGGTGCCTGTGCCGTACCTTGTAGAGCGCCGGTGATGGGCGTATTATAACCAACTAAATTAGTCAACTATTGAGCAATCGACATGATCCGAATTACTGATTCTGCCCAAGAGCACTTCTCAAAACTGCTGTCCAAACAAGAAGATGGCACCCAGATTCGCGTATTCGTGATTAACCCGGGTACGCCAACGGCCGAATGTGGCGTTTCCTATTGCCCGCCCGATGCCGTTGAAGCGACGGATACCGAACTGAAGTTCGAAAAGCTGTCCGCCTATATTGACGAGTTGAGCGCGCCCTATCTGGAAGACGCTGAGATCGATTTCGTTACCGATAACCTCGGCTCGCAGCTCACGCTGAAAGCGCCAAACGCTAAAATGCGTAAAGTATCTGACGATGCGCCGATGGTCGAACGCGTTGAATACCTGTTACAGGCGCAGATTAACCCACAGCTGGCCGGTCACGGTGGGCGCGTGTCACTAATGGAAATTACTGACGATGGTTATGCCATTCTGCAATTTGGTGGTGGCTGTAATGGCTGCTCCATGATCGATGTAACGCTAAAAGACGGCATCGAAAAAGAGTTGCTGGCGGCTTTCCCTGAACTGAAAGGCGTGCGTGACCTTACCGAACATCAGCGCGGTGAGCATTCTTATTACTGATCGATTTACTGGGTAATGCAGCGCGACAGCCCTGTCGCGCTTCCCTTCTCAGTTTGCCTTACGTTGCTGGCTTACCGTTTTCAGTAATTTTTTCACTTCTGTATTTGCGAAGATTTCCTCAAGCGGCTGCGTCAGCTTTCGGCGCCAGTTAGGATATTGATCCACCGTACCCGGCACGTTCACTGGCGTGGTCATGCCCAGCCAGTCTTCCGGCTGCAACCCCAGTAACGTGCTATGCGTATTCGCAAGAAAACGATGGATGGCCTGATTAAGTCTGGGTGACATGGGGAGCTTATCCGCCTGCCTCGGGCTGCTTACGGGAAGCGATCCGGCCTGGTGCAGCACATTTAACAGCGCCTGTTTCTGCGCTGCACGTTGCTGATGTAGCGGCTGCACCGCATCACCGGGATATAACCCTATTTTTTCTCCCAGCAGCAGATCCCCCGCTTCCCAAAAACCGCTTAATGTCGGCAGATCGTGAGTACTGGCGCTGGCAATCGACTGGCGCGGATATTCATCCGGCGTGCGATATTTTCCATCATGCTGCTGCTCAAACCACAGCACCTTCCAGGAAAATATCCCGCTGTTACGCAGCAGGCTGACAATCTCTTTCGGCACAGTTCCCAGATCTTCGCCAATCACCATGCAGCGCTGACGCTGACTTTCCAGCGCCAGAATCCCAAGCAGATCCTCAACCGGATAGGCGACATAAGCACCTTTGTCGGCAGTCTCACCCGCAGGCACCCACCACAGGCGCAGCAGCGACATGACGTGATCAATACGCAGTGCGCCGCAGTCCCGCATATTCGCGCGCAACATGTCGATAAAGGGCTGATAGCCGCGCGCCTGCATCACGTGCGGATCCATCGGCGGCAATCCCCAGTATTGCCCCAGCGGGCCAAGCCTGTCGGGCGGTGCGCCTACCGAGGCGTGTAGGCGGTAAAGTTCAGGATCGTGCCAGGTTTCAGCACTGCCTTCCGCGACGCCAACGGCCAAATCGCGGTAAAGGCCAACGCTCATTCCCCGCGTTTGGCTGATCTGCCAGCAGCGAGAAAACTGTTGCTGCGCCAGATATTGCAGCCATTGCCAGAAAGCGATTTCATCCTTGTGCTGTTCGCACCAGCGCTGCACCTCAGGCAGTTGACTGTTACGCCAGTCCTCCGGCCAGGCTGGCCAGCCCCAGTGTTGCGCATTTTCGGCGCGGCGCTCTGCCTGCAAGCCGTCATAGGCGGCCTGGTAATACAGACTATCGCCCCCTTCCTGCACAAACGCAGCAAAGACACGCTTATCCTCATCGTCTTTATCGCGTGGCTGAAACTGCGCCCATGCGTGACGCAACGCGGTCAGCTTCAGCGCCATCACTGCATCATAATCTACCCACTCCTCATCACGCGCTTTGGCGACTGCACGCTGCGTCTTAGCGCTTTTCCACCATCGCTGTGCCGCTGCGCTTTGCTGAAAATCCACTACCTGCGCCACATCAATGTAAATGATGTTGAGCCAGCGTCGCGAAGAGGGGCTATAAGGGCTCGCAAAGTCCGGGCTGGCGGGATAAAGCGCATGCAGAGGATTCAGGCCAACGAAATCTCCGCCCTGTGCAGCCAGCTGCTCCAGCATTTGCTGTAAATCGCCAAAATCGCCGATACCCCAGTTGGTGGCCGAACGCAGGGTATAAAGCTGCACCAGTGCGCCCCAACGCTTTTCACCCGCACGCAGCGCGGGGGGCAGATAACAGCGGCGCGGCGTGACGATAATCCGCATGTGCCATTGCTGCCTGCCCTGGCTTAGCGTCAGTTGGTGATAGCCTTGCCCCAGCGGTGAAGGCAGCGTAAAAAGCGCCTCACCTTGCACCTCACCTTCGAAAACATTTCCATTTTCGCTACGAAGCTGCCAGTGATATACGCCACGGCCACGCGGCGTAAGCTGACGCTTTGTTCTGCCACTGAACACCACAACTGGCGGCAGCGGCGACTTTTTACCGCGATCGGCGTTATCCATCACCGCCAGTAATGCACGCTTAGTTTCATCACTGATCGACTGGATTTCACCGTTAACATCGGTGAAGTGCAGCGAAATCCCGGCAGCACGCGCTGCTTTATCAAGCGAACTCTCTTTCATTGCCGCTCCTTAGCGTTTGGCTTGCCAGATGCGTGGTTGATAATTGTGAACCGGATGATCCCGGCTGAGCATACCGGTGTAGGCGGCGTTACGTTACTGACCGGGATGCGCATGGGCTGACGATGGTGTGTCAGTAACGTCATAAGTAAAAACGTGAGGGAGGAAAAAAGCGACAGCGATCAAGGAAAAACGCCAGCATTACGCTGGCGTTAAGGTAAATTAGCAAAGCTCAAGGTGCACTTCATATTGCTCAATGACCTTCATGACGCTGGCTGGCGGTATCTGGTCGGTGTAGAGATAGTCAAGCAGGCTCATATTGCCGAGATTCACCATCGCGTTACGACCAAACTTGGAGTGATCAACCACCAGCATCACGCAGCGCGAGTTTTCGATAATCGCGCGCTTGGTGCGTACTTCGTGATAATCGAATTCCAGCAGCGAGCCATCTGTATCAATACCGCTAATGCCAAGGATGCCGTAATCAAGGCGGAACTGTGAAATGAAGTCCAGCGTGGCTTCGCCCATCACTGCGCCATCACGGGTACGCACTTCACCACCGGCGATGATGACCCGAAAATCCGGCTTACCCATCAACAGCATCGCCACATTAAGGTTGTTGGTGACTACACGTAAATCATTGTGATTGAGTAACGCATGCGCAACCGCTTCCGGCGTCGTGCCAATGTCGATAAACAGCGTTGCACCATCGGGGATCTGGCTGGCGACGCGCTGAGCAATACGCGCCTTTTCTGCCGACCACATCATTTTACGATCCTGCCAGGCGGTATTCTCAGAACTTGACGGCAGTGCAGCACCGCCATGATGACGCTGGATCTTGTTTTGATCAGCAAGATCATTCAGATCACGACGAATGGTTTGCGGGCTCACCTCGAAGTGATCCACCAGCTCTTCGGTACTGACATATCCCTGACGCCGAACCAGATCGATAATGGCGTCGTGACGTTGCGTCTGCTTCACATTGCTCTCCTGTTTCCGGCCATGAGCCGTTCTTCTTTTTATTGTTCCTAACGACGCTTAACGTTGCGCGTATCAACAAAGGCCATCGCTAATCCCACCACCAGACCGGCAACATGCGCCGCATTGGCTATTGCCAGACCAAAAGCGCCAAACCAGCCAATCACCAGCCAGACAATTGCAAAACCGATCAAGCCACGCTCAAGATAGATGCCGCTGTCAGGATCGCGTTCACCGCGCAGCCAGCAGTATCCCATCAGGGCATAAACTACGCCGGATAAGCCGCCAAACCAGATGCCACTGAATTTAGCCTGCATCCAGCCGCTGAGTAGCGCTGAAATCAGCATGATGACAAACAGTTTGCCGCTGCCGAGACGCTTTTCTACCGCGCCACCGAGATACCACCACCACATCAGGTTGAACAGAATGTGCAGCAGCGAAAAATGCAGCAGGATATGGCTGAACCAGCGCCAGCCTTCAAGATATTGATCCGGGCCGTCTGGCCAGGCAAGCCAGTACATGACGGTGCTGTCGCCGATCACCTGCATCAAAATAAATACCGCGATGCACATCGCTATGATGGTCATGCTCAGCGGGCCGGCGCGTTCACGAATATTCGCCCAGAAATTGGTGCGTTCATAACGTAAGCCGCTGTCGGTTTTACCACTATGCCAGCTAGCCGCCTGATAACGTGGATGATTAGGGTCACGCACAAACTGCTCAAGTTCGTTTTCGACCATCGTCAGTTTACTTTCATCATCCAGCATAATGACGTAATGACTTTCGCGCTCAATGCGCAAAACGACGCCGCGCGTTGCCATGTAATCGACGAACGCCTGCGCCATACGCGGCTGATTAAATTGGGTAATGCGCATGATACGTAACTCTCTGTGCGATGATGTGCTGTTTAAACGCTGCCGTTAGCGACCTGCGCTGGAAAAGCTGCACGCCAGGCATCAAAGCCGCCATCAATGCTGTATGCCGCCGCGAATCCCTGATGCAACAAATAGTGTGCTGCGCTTTTGCTGCTGTTGCCGTGATAGCACATCACCAGCACCGGCAACGTGAGATCGGCACCGGCAATAAACGCATTGAGGTTGCTGTTTGACAGGTGCAACGCGCCAGTTGCATGACCCAACGCAAAACTTTGTGGGTCGCGAATATCTACCAGCAGCGCGCCTTGCGCCAGGCGATCCTGAGCCTGCTGAACATTAATACATTCGAACGTTTCCATGGTGTCTCTCATTACTGCGTCACAATGAGCGCCTAGTGTAACCCGATAATTTGCCCCAATGACCTGACTAACTTTAGGTGTTTGAATTTTTTTCACCCTCAGAATGTTAGCTATATCACGCAAAAATGTTTTTACCTGGTTAAAAGCTGGCATCAATGTTGGTTTACGATTATTATTATGCTCGAAAACGAACATTAATGAACTATTCCGAACATCGGAGGATATGACGTGGAAACCAAAGACCTGATCGTGATCGGCGGCGGCATCAACGGTGCCGGCATTGCAGCGGATGCTGCAGGACGCGGACTGTCGGTGTTGATGCTGGAGGCGCGGGACCTGGCTTGCGCGACCTCTTCTGCCAGTTCAAAACTGATCCACGGCGGCCTGCGCTACCTTGAACACTACGAATTTCGCTTAGTCAGTGAAGCACTGGCAGAGCGTGAAGTGCTGCTGAAAATGGCGCCCCATATCGCGTTCCCTATGCGCTTCCGTTTACCGCACCGTCCACATTTGCGTCCGGCATGGATGATCCGTACCGGCCTGTTTATGTACGATCATTTAGGTAAACGCACCAGTTTACCCGGCAGTAAAAGCCTGCGTTTTGGCGCGGACTCGGCCCTGAAGCCAGAGATTACGCGCGGATTCGAATATTCTGACTGCTGGATCGACGATGCCCGCATGGTGGTATTGAACGCGCAGGAAGTCGTGAAGCACGGCGGTGAAGTGAAAACACGCACCCGTGTAACGCGCGCCTGGCGTGAAGGCGGCTTGTGGATGGTAGAAGCGGAAGATATCGACAGCGGAAAAACCTATACCTGGCGCGCCAAAGGGCTGGTAAACGCAGCCGGTCCGTGGGTGAAACAATTCTTTGACGATGGACTGAAGCTGAAATCCCCTTACGGTATCCGCCTGATCAAAGGTAGCCACATCGTGGTGCCGCGCGTGCATAAAGAGAAACAGGCTTATATCCTGCAAAACGAAGATAACCGCATTGTGTTTGTCATTCCGTGGATGGATGAGTTCTCGATCATTGGCACCACCGATGTTGAATACAAAGGCGATCCAAAAAACGTCAAAATCGACGACAGCGAGATAGATTATTTGCTGAAAGTGTACAACGGACACTTCAACAAACAGCTGGCCGCTGATGATATTGTCTGGACCTATTCTGGCGTGCGTCCGTTGTGTGATGATGAATCCGACTCACCACAGGCGATTACCCGCGATTACACGCTGGACGTGCGTGACGAAAACGGTCAGGCTCCGCTGCTGTCGGTATTCGGCGGCAAGCTGACTACGTATCGTAAACTGGCTGAACATGCGCTGGAAAAACTGGCCCGGTACTTCCCGAACGCCGGACCCGCCTGGACAAAAAACTGCGTGCTGCCAGGGGGTAACATTGCCGGAACGCGCGAAGATTACGCCGCCAGCCTGCGTCGTCGCTATCCGTTCATCAATGAAAATATGGCTCGCCACTATGCCCGCACTTACGGAAGCAATACCGAAGTACTGCTGGAGGGTGCGACAACGCTGGAAGATCTGGGTGAGAACTTTGGTCATGATTTCTACGAAGCAGAGCTACGTTATTTAGTGCAGAACGAATGGGTACGTGAGCTGGATGATGCGATTTGGCGTCGTACCAAGCAGGGTATGTGGCTGACAAAAGAGCAGCAGGCACGTGTAGCCGAGTGGCTGACAGCCAAACCTGCCCTGTCATTGGCCTCATAACCGCAGTTGAGCGCGTCGGGGCGCGAACCGGCGCTAAAGGCATTTGTTCGTGGCACGAACTGGCGCGGTGAGGAGTTGTCTGGTGCTGCGGATCAGCGCGGTGAGGTTTCGTTCGCCCGGGCAGACGGGCAGTTTCATTACTGCCGCTGCGGGCGACCGACAAGGGTTGCAGAGCGGCAACCCTTGACCCGCGCTTCCGGCCAGCCCGCCCGCCGCTGCGCGGTGCCTTCGCTTCTTCGGGATTTCTTTACGGACCGGACGGATTCGCCGTCCTGGCTCATGCCGTCCTCTTCGCGGCTTCCCTGCCGCTCGTCCTGAAATCCCTCATCCGCTCAGCGGGCAGGATGGCCTCTGGCACATCCCCGCTGTGACATCGGTATCTTTCTGTCGCTGTTTTACTGCGGTGGGCTGACCGGGCTGGGCGCGAACCGGCGTGGTGAGAGATTTGTTCGTGGTACGAACTAGCGGTGAGGTTTCGTTCGCCCGGGTAAACGGGCAGTTTCATTCTGCCCGCTGCGGGCGACCGACAAGGGTTGCTGAGCGGCAACCCTTGACCCGCGCTTCCGGCCAGCCCGCCCGCCGCTACGCGGTTCCCTCGCTTCTTCGCGATTTCTTTACGGACCGGACGGATTCGCCGTCCTGGCTCATGCCGTCCTCTTCGCGGCCTCCCTGCCGCTCGTCCTGAAATCCCTCATCCGCTCAGCGGACGGGATGGCCTCTGACAAACCCCCGCTGCAACAGCGGTACCTTAATTTTATGGCTTTATCGCGATGAGTTACTGGCTTTGTAGTTTTTGCATTCCTGACTAACAGACAACGCCCGGCTGAGAAAAACTTATCACTCACAGGCAGGGCTTGAGGAGGCATCCGGAGCGCTGAGGAAAGAGCGGAGGCCAGGGCGAGCCGACAGGACGTCGGCGAGAGGCCGGAACGAGCCAGGACGGCGAGTCCGGTCGGTCCGTCAGGCCGCAGTGAGTGACGAAGGAACAGCGAAGGCTGCCGGACGCCGGGATTGTTAAGGGGCAGGCGTAAGCCCCTTAACACGTCCGCCTGCACAGGCCATGCTGAAACTCCCCCACGCCTGGCGGGCGGAACCTCCACAGCGTGAACCACCGCAACAGCGGCCTCTTTATCTTCTGCCTTCATCGCGATGAATTTCTGGCTTTTGCATCCCTAGCCAACAGACAACGCCCGGCTGAGAAAAAATCCAACACTCACAGGCGGGGGTTTGAGGAGGCATCCGGCGCGCTGAGGAAAGAGCGGAGGCCAGGGCGAGCCGACAGGACGTCGGCGAGAGGCCGGAACGAGCCAGGACGGCGAGTCCGGACGGTCCGTCAGGCCGCAGTGAGTGACGAAGGGACAGCGAAGGCTGCCGGACGCCGGGATTGTTAAGGGGCGGGCGTAAGCCCCTTAACACGTCCGCCTGCACAGGCCATGCTGAAACTCCCCCACGCCTGGCGGGCGGAACCTTCACAGAGTGAGCAGTCACTAAATCTCCGCCGCAACAGCGGCCTCTTTATCTTCTGCCTTCATCGCGATGAATTTCTGGCTTTTGCATCCCCAGCCAACAGACAACGCCCGGCTGAGAAAAAACCTATCACTCACAAAAGGCGGTTTGAGGAGGCGCGCCGAGGAGAGAACGGAGGCCAGGGCGAGCCGACAGGACGTCGGCGAGAGGCCGGAACGAGCCAGGACGGCGAGTCCGGTCGGTCCGTCAGGCCGCAGTGAGTGACGAAGGGACAGCGAAGGCTGCCGGACGCCGGGATTGTTAAGGGGCGGGCGTAAGCCCCTTAACACGTCCGCCTGCACAGGCCGGGCTGAAACTCCCCCACGCCTGGCGAGCGGAACCTCCACGGAGTGAACCACCACACCCTGCGTGCCTGGCCAGCCCGTCAGACCGTACTATCTCCCCCGCCTGGCGGGCGGAACGCTTCACAGCGTGATCCTCCACGCCAGGCGTAACCTCTACTACAATCGCACTGGCGAAATATGCCAGATCTCATCCGCATATTCCTGAATCGTCCTGTCTGATGAGAAATAACCCATCCCTGCGATATTCAGCGCGGCGCGGCGTTGCCACTCTTCAGGTCGGCGATAAAGCGCATCCACTTTATCCTGTGTATCCACATAGCTGCGGTAGTCGGCTAACAGCTGATAGTGATCGCCGAAATTCACCAGCGAATCGAACAAATTACGGTAGCGTTCCGGTTCTTGTGGACTAAATACGCCGGATGCAATCTGCGTCAGTACCTGGTGCAGCTCTGCATCCTCTTCATAATATTTACGCGGATTGTAGCCGTCGCGTCGTAATGCTTCGACCTGGGGCGTGGTATTGCCAAAAATAAAGATATTCTCTTCGCCGACATGCTCAAGCATTTCAACGTTAGCGCCATCCAGCGTACCGATAGTTAATGCGCCGTTCAGCGCAAACTTCATGTTACTGGTGCCAGAGGCTTCTGTGCCCGCGGTTGAAATCTGCTCAGAAAGATCGGCAGCCGGGATGATGATCTGCGCCAGGCTGACACTGTAATTCGGGATAAAGACCACTTTCAGCTTGTTTTTCACCTGCGGATCATTATTGATCACCTTCGCAACGTCGTTGATCAGATGAATAATATGCTTTGCCACGTAATAAGCGGATGCCGCTTTACCCGCAAAAATATTCACACGCGGTGTCCAGTCGCCATCCGGATCGGCTTTAATGCGATTGTAGCGAGTAATCACATGTAACACGTTGAGAAGCTGACGTTTATACTCGTGAATGCGCTTAATCTGCACGTCAAATAACGCGTTCGGATCAAGCACGACATCCAGATTTTTCGCCACCCACTCCGCCAGACGACGTTTATTCTGATGCTTCGCCACCGCCACTTTTTCAATAAAGGCAGGATAATCAATCTGCGTTTTCAGCTCATTAAGCTGGCTCAGCTCGGTGCGCCAGTTACGACCAATTTCTTCATCCAGGACGTCAGACAACGCCGGGTTTGCCAGCGCCAGCCAGCGACGCGGTGTTACACCGTTGGTTTTGTTGCAGAAACGGCCTGGAAACAACCGGGAGAAGTCGGCAAAGAGCGACTGCACCATCAGGTTGGAATGCAGTTCAGAAACGCCATTAACTTTATGACTGATCACTACCGCCAGCCACGCCATACGAATCTGGCGACCATTTTTTTCGTCGATAATGGAAATGCGCGACAGCAGATCCCAGTCATCCGGGTAGTAATCCTGGATAGTTTTCAGGAAATAATCGTTAATTTCAAAAATAATACTGAGATGGCGCGGCAGGATCCGGCCAATCATATCCACAGGCCAGGTTTCCAGCGCTTCGGTCATCAATGTATGGTTGGTATAAGAGAATACCTGGCAGATCACTTCAAAAGCGTTGTCCCAGCTAAACTTCTGTTCATCGATCAGCAAGCGCATCAGTTCAGGAATTGCCAAAACCGGATGCGTATCGTTGAGGTGAATCGCAATCTTATCTGCCAGATTGTCCCAGGTTTGATGCATACGCCAGTGACGGTTCAGGATGTCCTGTACGGTGGCCGAGACCAGAAAGTATTCCTGCCGCAAACGCAGCTCGCGACCTGAATAGGTTGAATCATCAGGATAAAGCACCCGCGAAACGTTTTCCGAGTGGTTTTTATCTTCCACCGCAGCGAAGTAATCGCCCTGATTAAATTTACCGAGGTTGATCTCATTACTGGCCTGGGCGCCCCATAACCGCAATGTGTTGGTGGCGTCGGTATCAAAGCCCGGAATGATTTGATCGTAAGCCATCGCCAGGATTTCTTCGGTTTCCAGCCAGCGCACCTTAGCGCCCTCATGCTGAATACGTCCGCCAAACCGCACCTTATAACGGGTATTGAAACGCTGGAATTCCCACGGATTTCCATATTCCAGCCAGTAATCCGGCGATTCCTTCTGCTGACCATCAACAATATTTTGTTTGAACATGCCGTAATCGTAGCGAATGCCATAACCCCGTCCCGGCATGCCCAGTGTGGCAAGGGAATCAAGAAAGCAGGCGGCCAGACGACCTAAGCCGCCGTTACCGAGGCCGGGATCGTTCTCCTCTTCCATCAATTCAGCCAGATCAAGCCCCATTTCATCCAGCGCCTGGTTGAGATCGTCGTAAATGCCCATCGCTAACAGCGCATTTCCTAATGTGCGGCCCATCAGGAACTCCATCGACAGGTAATAAACCTGACGCACATCCTGCGACAGCTGGGCACGGCTGGAGCGCAGCCAACGTTCCACCATGCGATCGCGCACCGCCAGCAGAGCGGCGTTCAGCCATTCGTGCTTATTGGCAATCGAGGGATCTTTACCAATGGTGAACATCAGTTTGTAAGCAATCGAGTGCTTTAGGGCATCAACTGTCAGTGTCGGTGAGGCGTAAGTGAAAGGTGCATTCATATCCAGTATCTCATCAGTTACAGCAAACGTTGGTAGAGATCGCGATAAGCTTGTGCTGCCACCTGCCAGCTAAAATCCATTCCCATCGCCTGACGCTGGACGTAACGCCATAGCGAGGGCCGGGACCACAATACAAAAGCGCGCCGAATCGCCCGAAGAAGTGACCAGGCGTTACTGTCCTCAAAACTAAAACCGCTGGCGATACCATCCGCCAGATTCTCTAACGAACTGTCGTTAACCGTATCGGCCAGGCCACCGGTTCTTCGCACCAGCGGCAAGGTGCCATATTTCAAGCCGTATAACTGCGTTAAGCCGCAAGGCTCAAAGCGGCTTGGCACCATAATGACGTCAGCGCCACCAACAATGCGGTGTGAGAATGCTTCGTGATAGCCAATCTGCACCCCCACGCTGCCGGGATGCTCTGCCGCAGCCGCTAAAAAGCCCTGCTGCAACTCCGCATCGCCCTGCCCAAGCAGCACCAGTTGCCCCCCTTGCGCCAGCAGGCCAGGTAATGCTTCGAGCACTAAATCCAGCCCTTTCTGACGCGTCAGACGACTGATGACCGCGAATACCGGCGCTTTTTCATCCACTTTCAGCCCCATGGCGACCTGGAGCTGACGCTTGTTTTCTGCCTTAGCTTCCAGCGTGTCACGGTTGTAACGCGCACTGAGTAGCAAATCATGCGCCGGGTCCCAAATGGAGGGATCAACCCCGTTGAGCACGCCGCTTAGGCGTCCTTCAAGCATGCGCTGCGCCAGTAGTGTTTCCATGCCATAACCAAATTCCGCCGAGGTAATCTCATGAGCATACGTCGGGCTAACTGCCGTGACATGATCGGCATAAAACAGACCGGCTTTCAGGTAAGAAATTTGTCCAAAGAACTCTAAGCCGTGCATATTGAAGAACGACCGGGGTAGCTGAATCTGATCCAGATGATGGGCGGAAAAGAGCCCCTGATAGGCCAGATTATGCACTGTAAATACTGATTTTGCCGGGCGACCCCGTGCTTCCATATAGGCACAGGTAAGGCCCGCATGCCAGTCATGCGCATGTACGATGTCAGGACGCCAGTAGGTATCGAGTCCACAAGCCAGCTCACATCCCATCCAGCCGAGCAGCGCAAAACGCAGATAATTATCAACGTAAGCGAACTGAGATTCGTCGTGGTAGGGGCTTCCCGGTCGCTCATACAGTCCTGGGGCATCAATCATATAAATGCCCACACCATTGAAATGTCCAAAAAGTAAGCGCACATCACCGGCAAAGGTATTTAGCTCCGCGACGACTTGCGTCTCCGTTATGCCTTTGCGCAATGCTGGAAACGCGGGAATCAGCACCCGCGTATCCGTTCCACCCGCAATTTGTGCCTGAGGTAATGCCCCGACTACATCAGCCAGCCCGCCAGTTTTGAGCAGCGGAAAAAGTTCTGAACAGACATGTAAAACCTGCATCCTCGACCTCATTAAGTTTATCAGGCACGATCCGCGTGCCGATTGCGTGTGCCGCTTATCGCTTACTGTCCCGCATTAGCCAGTTTGGCCAACATGGCACGGGTAACCAGTACGATGCCCTCTTCCGAACGGTGAAACCGCCGGCTGTCTTCATCAGGATTTTCGCCAACCACCATGCCTTCTGGCAGCACGCAGGCACGATCAATCACACAGCGGCGTAGACGACAGGATCGGCCCACGACCACATCAGGCAGCAGCACGGTGGAATCAATATTGCAAAATGAATTAATGCGTACGCGCGGGAATAAAACCGAATTCACCACCACTGAACCAGAAATGATGCAGCCGCCGGAGACTAAGGAGTTCATCGTCATGCCATGACTACCGGAGCGGTCCTGGACAAACTTCGCAGGTGGCAGCGGCGCATCACGCTGGTAATCCGGCGTGCGGCCCAGCACCGTGGCAAGATCAAAGCGAAAGCCATCAACATGGCCAACGCGTACCCAATAACGCAACGCTTCCAGCATCCACTCCATCACGCGTGGATGATGGAGGTTGAGCGTGTTACCACAGCCGGTCCAGTTTTGGTACTCGCTCTGCTCGTTCAGCCAGTAATAGCTGGCATTATCAACGCCGCGCATAGAGAGCGTCGGGCCGATTTCCTCTAGCTCGGCGGTGTGGTTAAACACCACGTCCAGCAAGACCTCGATGCCTGCGGCGTGCAGGTTTTTTACCGCCTGCTGAAACTCCTGTAAGGGCGTTAAACCTTCCTGACCGGAGGCATAACGCGGATCGATCGCCCACAGGGCAAACGGGTTGTAGCCCCAGTAATTGCTCAAGCCCAGATGCAGAAGCCGCGGCTCGCTGGCGAAATGGGCAACCGGCAGCAGTTCAAGCGCGGTAATACCAAGATGGCGCAGATAATCCACCATAACAGGATGGCCCAGCGCCGCGTAAGTCCCGCGCAGCGTTTCCGGAATTTCCGGATGCTGTTTAGTGAATCCCCGCACATGGGCTTCGTAAATAACCGTTTTACCCCAGGGCGTGTTGGGTGCGACATCATCTTCCCAGTCGAAATCTTCCGCAACCACCAGCGACTTTGGCGCTAACGCCGCATTGTCCAGCAGATCAGGTGCGGTCTCGCCACCGTTGAAGCGCGGGTCATCCGGCACATCACCCGCGACTGCGCGAGCACAGGGATCGACTAACAGCTTTGCCGGATTAAAGCGATGCCCGTGTTCCGGCGCCCAGGGACCGTGTACGCGATACCCATAACGCTGCCCCGGCCTGAGCGCGGAAAAATAGCCGTGCCAGATCCCGTCGTGGCAGCCCGGTAAATCAAAGCGTTGCTCAAGGCCGTAATCGTCGAAAAGGCAAAGTTCAACACGCTCGGCATGTTGCGAGAACAGCGTAAAATTGACGCCTTTGCCATCGTAACTGGCGCCTAACGGCGCAATACGGCCAGGTTTCAACGTCATTCACCCTCCCGCACCAGCCACACGGTTGAAAGCGGTGGCAGGTTCAGGCTGAGCGATTGTGGCCGACCGTGACTGTCAATCTGATCGGTCCACACCCGATGATTGCGTACATCGCTGCCGTGATATTCATGCTGATCGGTGTTTAACACTTCACGCCAGCCACCTGCCTGATTAACGCCAAAGCGATATGCCGGACGGGGCACCGGCGTGAAATTGCTGACGACAATCATTTCGTTGCCTTCACGATCGCGACGCACAAAGGCAAACACCGAGTTTTCAAAGTCATCGACGACTAACCATTCAAAGCCTTCAGGTTCGAAGTCGAGCTGATAAAGCTGGGTATAATGGCGATAGGTAAAGTTAAGATCGCGCACCAGGCGCTGCACGCCGTTGTGCCAGTTGTCACCGCCTTCCAGCAGATGCCAGTCAAGGCTGACGTCGTGATTCCATTCTTTGCCCTGAGCAAATTCATTCCCCATAAACAGCAGTTTTTTGCCGGGGAAGGCCCACATCCAGCCATAGTAAGCACGCAGGTTGGCAAATTTTTGCCATGCATCGCCCGGCATACGGTCAAGAATGGAACCCTTACCATGCACCACTTCATCATGCGACAGCGGCAGCACGAAGTTCTCGGTATAGTTGTACATCATGCCAAAGCTCATCAGGTTGTGATGATACTGACGATGTACCGGATCAAGCTTCATATAGTCGAGCGTGTCGTGCATCCAGCCGAGGTTCCATTTGAACCAGAAACCCAGCCCGCCGCTTTCCGGTGGACGTGATACGCCAGGGTAATCGGTAGACTCTTCCGCCACGGTAATTGAACCTGGTGCAGCGTGGCCCAGCGTGCGATTGGTATAACGCAGGAAGGTAATCGCTTCGAGATTTTCCCGACCACCATAGTGATTGGGAATCCACTGCCCTTCGGCACGGCTGTAATCGCGGTATATCATTGATGCCACCGCATCAACGCGCAGGCCGTCAATGCCGAAGCGTTCCATCCAGTACAGCGCATTACCCGATAAATAGTTGCTGACTTCGCGGCGTCCAAAGTTGTAAATCAGCGTGTTCCAGTCCTGATGGTAGCCTTCACGCGGATCGCTGTGCTCGTAGAGTTCAGTACCATCGAACTTCGCCAGGCCAAAATCATCGCTGGGGAAATGACCAGGAACCCAATCCAGCAGCACGTTCAGACCCGCAGCGTGGGCGCTGGCAATAAATTGTCGGAATTCATCCCGCGTACCAAAGCGGCGCGTCGGCGCGTACATGCCCAGCGGTTGATACCCCCAGCTGCCGTCAAACGGATGCTCGTTAATCGGCAGCAGTTCAATGTGGGTGAATCCCATCTCTTTAACGTAAGGGACCAGTTGCTCAGCCAGCTCTTTGTAGCTCAGCCAGAAGTTGTTGTCGGTGTGGCGACGCCAGGAGCCGAGATGGACTTCATAGATGGAGATGGGCGCATCAAACGCGTTCGCCGCTTTGCGCTCGGCTTTTATCTCCAGTTTGTTCGGCAGGCCGCAAATCATTGAAGCCGTTTCTGGACGCATCTGCGCTTCAAAAGCAAAGGGATCGGCTTTAATGCGTAGCTTGTCGTTAACATCAATAATTTCAAATTTGTATAGCTGGCCGTTAAAAGCCCCCGGCACAAACAGTTCCCAGATGCCCATTTCGCGACGCAGCCGCATGGGATGACGGCGGCCATCCCAGAAATTAAAATCACCGACCACGGAAACACGGCGCGCGTTTGGCGCCCACACGCAGAAACGTGTCCCGCTGACGCCATCGATGACCGTGCCATGGGCGCCCAGCGTTTCATAAGGCCGCAGGTGTGTGCCTTCCGCCAGTAACCACGCATCCATCTCTTCCAGCAGGGGGCCAAAGCGATAAGCATCATCCAGCAGGTTTTGTTGTCCGTGCCAGTTCACCGCCAACTGATAGCGGAAAGGATTTTTGCGGCGCGGGATGACGCCGCTGAAAAAACCACGTGAATCGACACACTTGAGTTGGGCAAGTTTTCGTCCGGTATTCGTTTCAATGACCCAGACTTCCGAGGCTTCGGGTAACAAAGCCCGCACTTCAAGGCCATGTTCAGTCTGGTGCATCCCCAGTAACGAAAAGGGATCGGCATAATTACCCGCAAACAGGGCGTTGATCGCCTGGCGATCGGGAAGCTCTGACATGACTTTCTTCCTGTGATATTTGGCAGGCGAAATGGGCGCGATCTTTCGCGCGCATCAGATGCGCTGCTCTTCATTGAGCCATGCGTACAACGACAAGGGAGAGAGCCAGTCCATGGGGAAGATTCTTTGCCGTGTACAACAACCATTCAGTTCGGAAATCAAAACAGTCAACTAGCGGCACATCATTGCTAAATCATAGCTTGGCGTTGGAATTTTCCAGGGCAGAAAGCGAAAAATTATTTACTAACAATCAAAAAGGGGAAGCTGATCACTTATAGCAAGCGAAACGATTTGACTTATTACAGTATAAAATGCAAAAAAGCCGGACATTTCCGGCTTTGATGAAGAGAGGAGAAGTTTAGTCTACCAGCAGACGCAACATGCGACGCAGCGGTTCAGCCGCGCCCCACAGTAGCTGATCGCCCACTGTGAAGGCGGAGAGATATTCCGGCCCCATGTTGAGCTTGCGCAGGCGGCCAACTGGCGTGTTCAGCGTGCCGGTAACAGCAGCGGGTGTCAGTTCACGCATCGTCAGCTCGCGATCGTTTGGCACCACTTTCACCCATTCATTATGCGATGCCAGTAGCTGTTCAATCTCAGCCAGCGGCAGATCTTTTTTCAGTTTTAGCGTGAATGCCTGACTGTGGCAGCGCAGTGCCCCCACACGTACACACAAACCATCCACCGGAATGGTGTGTTGAGTGCGCAGAATCTTGTTAGTTTCCGCCTGGCCTTTCCACTCTTCACGGCTCTGACCATTTTCAAGCTGCTTATCGATCCACGGAATCAGGCTACCGGCGAGCGGCACGCCGAAATTATCGGTTGGTAAAGTGCCGGAACGGGTAAAGTCGGTGACGTTGCGCTCAATATCCAGAATCGCTGAGGCGGGATCCTGCAACGATTTCGCTACGTGATCGTGCAGCATACCCATTTGCGTCAGCAGTTCACGCATGTGACGTGCGCCGCCACCCGACGCCGCCTGATAGGTGGCAACCGATGCCCACTCAACCAGATCCTGAGCAAACAGGCCGCCGAGCGACATTAGCATCAAGCTTACGGTGCAGTTACCGCCAACAAAGGTAGTGATACCGCTGTCGATGCCCTGCCGAATGACCTGATGGTTGACCGGATCGAGAATAATAATGGCATCATCCTGCATACGCAGCGTGGAGGCCGCATCAATCCAGTACCCTTTCCAGCCGCTGGCGCGCAGCTTCGGATAAACGTCACTGGTGTAGTCGCCACCCTGGCAGGTGATAATAATGTCCAGCGCTTTCAGCGCATCGATATTAAACGCATCCTGCAACACGCCGCGTTTACCGCCAAATTCCGGCGCCGCCTGGCCATGTTGTGAGGTGGAGAAAAAGACCGGATTGATAACATCAAAATCACGCTCTTCGATCATGCGCGACATCAGCACTGAGCCGACCATACCGCGCCAACCAACTAAACCTACATTCTTCATGTTGTGCCCGTTTCAGGTTGTATGCATCACCTGACTTTCTATCAATGGGAAGAGCAGAATGTCACTTTCACGCCACTCTGCGTAATAATCAGATTTACCTGTGACCATCAACTCTACAAAATGCAGCATTTCTGGCAAGTGAATTAATGCGATAGCGCTAACTTTTTCAGCAGCGTTCCTAATAACGCCGGTTTTCCGGCAACAAGACGACGTAAAACAAATGACTGAAATGATTTCTGCAACAATATTATTGTTGTTAATTATGGATCCACTGGGCAATTTGCCGATTTTTATGTCGGTTTTAAAGCATCTGGAACCCAGACGGCGACGTGTGGTGTTAATCCGCGAAATGCTGATTGCGCTGACAATTATGTTGCTGTTTTTGTTTGCCGGTGAACGCATCCTGGCGTTTTTGAATCTGCGCACTGAAACCGTTTCTATTTCTGGCGGCGTGATCCTGTTCCTGATCGCCATTAAAATGATTTTTCCTTCGCCGGAGAGCAGCAGCACCGGTTTGCCTGCTGGCGAAGAGCCTTTCCTCGTGCCGCTGGCGATCCCTTTAGTCGCCGGGCCATCGCTGCTGGCAACCCTGATGCTGCTGTCGCATCAATATCCCCATCAAATGTCGCATCTGGTCGGTGCGCTGCTGCTCGCCTGGGGCATCACCGTAGTGATTCTGTTGCTGTCAGGTTTGTTTCTGAAATTGCTTGGTGATAAAGGCGTGAACGCGCTGGAACGTCTGATGGGGCTGATTTTGATTATGCTGGCAACGCAGATGTTTTTGGATGGGATCCGGGTGTATTTAAAGCTTTAAACGATCAGGCTGAGGCGGGCTTTAAACCCGCCTCACTGCATTAAGAGAGCAACTCAAATGCAATCATGCCGACAACAGCCCCAACCGTGCCGAGAAGGGTTTCCATTAGCGTCCAGGTTTTCAGCGTTTCCGCTTCACTGGCACCGGTAAAGCGGCCAAACAGCCAAAAACCGGCATCGTTAACGTGACTAATAATAATCGAACCGCCACCAATGCAAATCGACAGCGCCGCCAGTTGCGCACCGCTGTAATGCAGCGGCTCAATCACCGGCATAATCAAGCCAACGGTTGTTAAACACGCAACGGTTGCAGACCCCTGAATAACGCGCACCGCGCCAGACAGAATAAAGCAGGCCAGCGCAACCGGCAGACCTGCGCCCGTCAGCGCATTACCGAGTACCGGTCCCACGCCCGAATCCACCAGCACCTGCTTAAACACGCCGCCCGCGCCAATCACCAGCAGGATGATACCGGCCGGTTGCAGCGCGCTACCGCAAACCTGCATCACCTTCTCTTTATCCATGCCCTGACGGTAAGCCAGACCATAGATCGCCACCAGACACGCCAGCAGAATCGCGGTAAAGGGATGGCCAATAAATTGCAGCCATTCATACAGCGAAGTCCCTTCGGTGGTGAAACGCGCGCCGATGGTTTTCAGGCCAACCAGCACCAGCGGGAATAAAATCAGCGCCAGGCTAAAGCTAAACGACGGTAGCTTGCTTTCATCAACATCAGGCTGGTGATCTTCCGGCGGTGCGCTGAAGGTGACGTGATTACCAATGAAGTTGCCAAACAGCGGACCCGCAATCAGCATGCCGGGAATGGCAGCGCACAAGCCCAGCAGGATCATCCAGCCAAAATCGGCATGCATCTGCGAGGCCAGTAGCATCGGCGCTGGCCCCGGCAGCAGAAAGGCAGCCGAAGCGGCAACGCCCGCGAACAGTGGGATCACCAGTTTCACTAAATTACCCTGGGTGCGACGCGCCACGGCAAACGCAATGCTGATTAGCAACACCACCGCCACTTCAAAAAACAGCGGCAGCGCACAAATCAAGCCAGCAATCCCCATCGCGTAATGCGCCCGGCTTTCGCCAAAGGTACTCAGCATCCGTTTCGCTATTTGATCCACTGCACCGGTTTCATGCAGTATTTTGCCGAACATCGCTCCCAGCGCCACGACAATGGCAAGGAAACCGAGCGTTCCGCCCATCCCTTTCTGCATGGTGTCTGCAATTTTATCGAGCGGCATACCGGAAAACAGACCGGCACCAATTGAGACGAGCATCAGAGCAACAAAGGCGTGCAGGCGGGCTTTCATTACCAAAAAAAGCAGCAGCAGGACTGAGCCTGCTGCGGTCAAAACGAGTGTTGCGGTATTCATTGACTAGCCTTGATTGATTGCTTCCTTGATGGTCGCAACCGTAGCCGCTACAACCTCGTCCAGTGAATGATCAATATCCACCATTAATACGTCCGGCTCATCGTTGCCAGGTTCTTCCAGCGTGGCGAACTGCGTCACCAACATTTGCGGCTTAAAGAAGTGCCCCTTACGCGCTTTCAACCGGGATTCGATGGTATCGAAATCACCTTTCAGATAAATGAAACGCAGATTGTCATTACCCTGACGCAGGATGTCACGGTAACGCTTTTTCAGTGCCGAGCAGACAATAATTGAAATCGCCTGCGTGCGCTGCATTGCAAACGCGGCGTCATTCAACGCCTGCAACCACGGCTGGCGATCGTTGTCATCCAGCGGATGGCCCTTGGCCATTTTCATAATGTTGGCGCGTGGATGGAGAAAATCACCGTCGAGGAAGGCGGTATTCAGTTGTTGCGAAACCTGGTTGGCGACGGCAGATTTACCGCTGCCTGAAACGCCCATCAGGATAAAGACATGATGCGACGGGGAATGCGTTGTCATTTTTCTGCTCCGGCAGATGAACTTGCCAATGTTACCGATAACAATACCGATCCTTATTGTCTTGACCGCTTCGCGGCCTGGCAACCTTTTTACCCGGAAAAGCATAAAAGTGTGAGCTGATTCAAATATTCGTCAGAATCAGATGCTGCCGCCTTCCGTTATTTCAAATCCTACATCAAGGGGCTGGCTAGCGCTGTGGTCGCCCGCGATACGGGCCAGCAACAGTGCGGCCGCTTCACGTCCCATGCGATCGCGTGGCGTCAATACGGTTGCCAGACGCGGCGTCACAACCTGTGCGATGTCATGGCCGTGAAATCCGGCAATTGCCATTTGCATTGGGACCTGTAATCCCTGACGCTGGCACTCAAACATCGCGCCCACTGCCAGATCATCATTGGTACAAAACAGGCTGTCAGTTTCAGGGTAAAGACGCTGTGCTTCACGTAACAATTCCCCCCCTGCGCTGAACGAGGAGGCATCTTCCATCATCACGCTATGCGGCGTAAGCCCTGCCTCCTGCATCGCTTTTTCATAACCGCGCTGCTTTTGCAGAGTGCGTTCATCAAAGCGCGCCCCTAAATACACCGTGTGGCGATGGCCCTTCTTCAGAATAGCCTGGGTCATCTGACGTGCCGCTTCAACGTTGTCAAAACCCACCGCCATATCCAGGCACGGCGTTACGCAGTCCATCACTTCAATTACCGGAATGCCTGCCACTTCCAGCATACGCAACGTACCCGGCGTATGGCCGCGTTCCGTCAGGATAACGCCGTCAATGTTCCAGCCCAGCAGTGAACGTAATTGCAGCTCTTCTTTTTGCGGGTTGTAACCAAAGTGCGCCACCAGCGTCTGGTAGCCCGCCTCATCAGTGACGGCTTCAATGCCGCGCAGCACGTCGGCAAAAACCTGGTTGGTAAGCGAAGGCAGCAGCACACCAATAGCGCGACTGGTGGCGTTAGAAAGCATATCGGGAGCGCGATTAGGAATGTAACCAAGCTCATCCAGCGCGACGGCAATTTTCTCGCCTAGCGCCGCAGAGACCTGCTCAGGATTGCGCAGGTAGCGACTAACGGTCATTTTTGTTATGCCGACGCGATCGGCAACGTCCTGTAATACCGGTCTTTTTTTCTTCATCGTAAGCGCCTGAAGTCGGATTTACGATGAGTCTACCACTAAATTGTCACGGAATTGCCACTGGGGCGCGACGAGGCGCGCCCCTTAAGGCTTTAAACGGGGGGAAGATCAAACAGCAAAACTTCGGCAGCGCTGTTAGCTTCAATAGTCAGGGCAGACTCATCCCAGATGGCCAACGCATCACTGGTTGCGGCAACCTCACCGTTCACGTTGATCTCACCTTTTACTACCTGCACCCAGATGCGGCGACCGGCTTCAATCGCGATGCTGTCACTATCGCCTGCGGCAAATACCCAGCGCGATAATGTCATATCCTGATAAACCTTAAGCGAACCGTCGCGCGCATCTGGCGTCAGGATAAACTGACGACCTTCCACATCAGAGAAACGGCGTTGATCGTAACGTGGCTCAATACCGGTACGTTCTGGAATAATCCAGATTTGGTACAGATGCAGCGCCTCAGTGCTGCTGGCGTTATATTCAGAATGCCGCACGCCAGTGCCCGCACTCATGATCTGAAACTCGCCCGCTGGGATCTGCTCTTTGTTGCCCATGCTATCCTGGTGCTCAACGGTGCCAGACAGTACATAGGTCAGGATTTCCATGTCTTTATGGGGGTGCGTACCAAAACCCTGGCCCGGATCGATGACATCCTCATTGATCACACGCAGCGCCGAAAAGCCCATAAAATTGGCATCGTAATAGTTAGCAAACGAAAAGGTGTGCCAGCTATCCAGCCAGCCGTGGCTGGCATGTCCGCGCGCTTCCGCTTTACGTAAATAAATCATATTCAATTCTCCTCAAGGTTTTTTCTAGTCTGGTCCTGAGAGCACGGGATTGATAGCTGAAAAACTTCACGCCTCTGTTCAAAAAAAATGAATCAGTTATCACGCATCGATAAGCAGAGCCTGCTGCAGCATATGATGCTGTAAAAAGAAGGCGGGCAGAGTCGGTAACGCTCTGTCTTTGGGTGCAGAAGTGGAGGATTGTCAGGCAAAAAAAAGCCAGCACCCGGCTGGCTAAGAAACACTGGAAGCAATGTGAGCAATGTCGTGCTTTCTAAGGATGCCAGAGACTTCCCGAGAACGCATGACAATAATAATCATTATCATTCGCGTTTGTAAAGGCATTTTCAGATTAATTTTGATTTAATTCAAAAACCAATCCCTTGATGTTAAAAGGGATTTTATTCGGCCGCCTGAAAATCTGCTGTATTTTATCTCGCTAAAAAGTACCGGCAAGGCGTCCTGGGAGCTTAATAGCCCGCGCTCAGGTCGTCGATACTGCGCGGATCAGAAGCGCCATAGAGCGTGCCATCTGGCCCGATCATAATGCTCTGCGTGCTGCCCATGGCTGGCTGAACGTTTACATGCTGACCTTTATTTTCCAGTAAGCGCAACGTATCGGGACTGAAACCTTTCTCAACGCGCAGCTGATCCGGCAACCACTGATGATGGAAACGCGGCGCATTGGTGGCTTCTGCTACGTTCATACCGTAGTCGATGCTGTTTACCACCATCTGCAGCACGGTAGTAATAATGCGGCTGCCGCCAGGGCTGCCTGTTACCAGCCAGGTTTTGCCCGCTTTCGCCACAATAGTCGGTGACATTGAAGAGAGCGGACGTTTCGCTGGTTGCACCGCATTAGCTTCACCGCCCACTAACCCGTAGACATTTGGCGTACCAGGCCTGGCAGAAAAATCATCCATTTCATTGTTCATCAGGATACCGCTATTGCCTGCCACGATGCCGCTCCCGAAATAGGTATTAAGGGTATAAGTCACCGCCACCGCGTTGCCGTTCTTGTCTACCACCGAGAAATGGGTGGTTTGATTGCTTTCGTAAGGCGCAAGCTTGCCCGGTTTGATGTCGCTGGAAGGACGCGCTTTCGCCACATCTATCTGCTGGGCCAGCGACTTCGCATAGGCTTTGCTGGTCAATGCCTGCCACGGAACCTTGACGAAATCGGGATCGCCAAGATATTCAGAGCGGTCGGCATAGGCATATTTCTCTGCTTCTGCTATTACCTGCATCGCATCAGCGCTGCCAAAGCCCATTTTCGTCAAATCGAAATTTTCAAGAATGTTGAGAATTTGTACGATGTGAATCCCACCCGAAGAGGGCGGCGGCATAGAAAATATTTCATAGCCGCGATAGGTGCCGCTGATCGGTTTACGCTCAACTGCACGATAAGCGGCGAGATCTGCTTTGTTGATCAGGCCGCCATGCTGCGCCATTTCACCGGCAATTTCATCAGCAATGTCTCCTTTGTAGAAGGCGTCTGGCCCCTGCTGGGCGATGAGTTGCAGACTATGCGCCAGATTCTTCTGCACCAGACGATCGCCCTTCTGCCAGGGCGTGCCGTCCGGTTTGTAGAAGATGGCTTTACTGGTGGCGTGATTAATCAGCACTTCCTTACCGTAGGTTTTTAAATCGTCAGCCAGCGCATCGTTCACCACAATGCCGTCACGCGCCAGCTTGATTGCCGGTGCCAGCAGTTTGCTGAGTGGAAGCGTGCCGTATTTCTGCGCGGCTAATGCAAAACCGGCAACGGTGCCTGGCGTGCCGGACGCGAGATGCGAAGTCAGTGAGAGCTTGCTGTCGGCGTTGCCCTGCTTATCAAGGAACATATCGCGGGATGCATGGCCTGGCGCCATTTCACGAAAGTCTATCGCGGTAGTATGGCCTGACGCGGTGCGCATCAACATGAAGCCACCGCCGCCAAGATTACCCGCCTGGGGATGCGTCACAGCAAGGGCAAAGCCCACCGCGATCGCCGCATCAACAGCATTACCGCCCTGACGCAGTATGTCGACACCCACCCGGGTCGCCGTCGCATCCACTGATGCCACCATACCGTGTTGCGCCCTCACCGGATGGAACGTATCGCTATCGACACCATAAGAAACGGGCGGTGTCTGCGAGAGAATCGCGCTGGCCCCGCTGACGACGGTAAAACAGATCAACAACGACCAGCCGAGCTGGCGAACTTTGCCTTGTTTTGTCATTCTGCCGCATCCTCAGTTATTTACATTTATTATCATTTCCGCAACTGTTTACAAATACAGCAAAATAGTAAGGATTAAGTCAAATACGGCGCACTTTTAAAGGCAAAAGCTGTGATAACGCATACACTTAGAGCTGCGACCTGTAGGCCTTTTTAAGGGTGATTTACACAACAGCGATCGTATTTACGGAGGACGTAACATGAAGAAGTGGACGATCATATTCGCAGTATTGTTGCCGTTAACCAGTATGGCGAACATGCTGAATAACACTAACGAGCCAAACAGACCGGGTTATAACCCAAGTCAGCAGCGAATGCAGACACAGATGCAGACTCAACAGCAGCAGCAAAAAATGAAGTTGCAGCAGGACCAGCAGCGGCAGAACCAGGATATGCAGCGCAAAATGCAGGAGCAGCGTGACAGTGCCCAGCAGCGCGTGATTAGAACGCAGCCGGGCCAGCAGCAAAATCAGAACTAAATAAAATCGGGGCCGATGATGTCGATGCGATCGGTGCAGATAGCATCAA